>NZ_JAMSKS010000004.1:0-311221 GCF_024436645.1 Rhodococcus sp. T9N
GCCCGGCGATGCGGTCAGTAACCGCGCGGCACCCCACCCGCACCCGGCCTGTCGCGAGATCTCCCGGTTACACCCTTAAACGCGGGGCCCCGCGGTTTGCCCCGCGGGCCACCGCTTTTCGAGATTATCGTGAGACGAGCCGTCAGCCTTGCGCGACTTCGCCCTGAGCCGACGCCGAGGACGCGTCTTCCTGGACGTGGACGCCGACGCTGCCCATCCCCGCCACCCAGCCGGTGATCTTGCGGGAGAGGTCCTGAGCCGTGAGTCCGAGTTCCCTGTGGATGGCCTCGCGGCTGGCGTGATCGAGGAACTGCTGGGGAACGCCCATGTCGCGGCACGACGTGTGCACTCCGGCTGCCCGCATCGCGGCCGAGACCGTCGAACCGATGCCGCCGTGCAGACCACCGTCTTCGATGGTGACCACGAGGGCGTACTTGTCCGCCATCTTCACCAGCGAATCCGCGACCGGCAGAACCCACCGCGGATCGACGACGGCAACCGAGATGCCCTGCTTGTCGAGCCGCTCGGCAATCTCGAGTGCCAGGGATGCAAACGGGCCCACCGCGACGAGGAGCACGTCGCCGCGCTCACCCTCGCTGGACTTGAGAACGTCGACCATTCCGTCGAGTCGCTTCACGGCCGGAATCGCTTCGGGTACAGCGCCCTTCGGGAAACGAACGACGGTTGGGCCGTCGTCGACGAGAAGTGCCTCGTCCAGTTCTTCGCGCAGTGTGTCGGCGTCGCGCGGTGCCGCGACACGGATCCCGGGGATGATTCCGAGCAGCGAAAGATCCCAGACCCCGTTATGGCTGGCACCATCGACTCCGGTGACCCCGGCGCGGTCGAGCACGACTGTCACCGGTTGTTTGAGCAGTGCGACGTCCATCAACAACTGGTCGAAAGCCCGATTGAGGAAGGTCGAGTAGATAGCAACGACGGGGTGAAGTCCGCCAAGTGCAAGACCGGCGGCTGAGGTCATCGCGTGCTGCTCGGCGATACCGACGTCGAAAATCCGATCGGGGAACTTCTCACCGAATGCTGCGAGGCCGGTGGGTCCGGCCATCGCCGCGGTGATGGCGACGATGTCCTCACGACGCGAAGCCTGCTCGATCAATGCGGCCGAGAAGACCGACGTCCAGTCCGGCGCGGACGACTTGGTGCCGCGACCGGTGACGGGATCGATGACACCGGTGGCATGCATCTGGTCGGCCACGTCGTTCTCGGCGTGTGCGTAACCGTTGCCCTTACGAGTGACGGCATGGACGATGACCGGTCCGCCGTAGGCCTTTGCCCGGCGCAATGCCGATTCCATGGCGGCTTCGTCGTGTCCGTCCACCGGTCCGAGATACTTGATACCCAGATCGGTGAACATGACCTGAGGGCTGACCGCGTCTTTGAGACCCGCCTTCATTCCGTGCAGGACGGAGTACGCGGTGCGCCCCACCCAGGGCAGTCTCTTGACCATGCGTCGGCCACTGTCGAGGGCGCGCTCGTAACTCGGCGCAGTGCGCAGTGCCGAGAGATGGTCGGCGAGTCCGCCGATGGTCGGTGCGTACGAGCGACCGTTGTCGTTGACGACGATCACCACCGAACGGTCCTTGCCTGCCGCGATGTTGTTGAGAGCTTCCCAACACATTCCGCCGGTCAGCGCGCCGTCACCGACGACGGCAACTACGTGGCGATTCTGACCCGTCAGCGCGAAGGCCTTCGCGAGGCCGTCGGCATAGGACAACGCGGCGGAAGCGTGAGAGGACTCGACCCAGTCGTGTTCGCTCTCGGCGCGGCACGGATACCCGGACAGTCCACCCTGCTTACGCAGAGTGTCGAACTGATCCTGACGACCGGTGAGGATCTTGTGTACATAGGCCTGATGGCCCGTGTCGAAGATGATCGCGTCCTGCGGCGAGTCGAAAATTCGGTGCAGTGCGAGGGTCAACTCCACGACGCCCAAGTTGGGCCCGAGGTGACCACCGGTCGCAGCGACCTTCAGCACGAGGAACTCACGAATCTCGTCGGCCAACTCCGTCATCTCGGCGTGGCTCAACTGACGTAGATCGTCAGGACCCTGAATGCGGGCAAGAACACCCAACGAGATCGCTCCCTCCGTGCTTCACAGCTGCACCGGTGCGCGCCGCGGCTGTCTTCGCGACAGTGCTGCCAGTCTACGGAGCGTTCCGGCGAACCGACACGCGGACTCGGCCCGATTCCGGTGTGACTTCGCGTAACAGCGAAATCCCGCGGATCGCTCGTGATCGCAATCACAGACAAATGGGATCCGTCGCGATCGACTCGGCAACTCTTCTTCCACAAAACGACCGCCATGTCAGCTTAAGGTCGACGTATGGGAACTGTGGTCGACGACCTGATAACGCGAGTGTTCGACGAAGTCCGATCACTCGACGAAGGCGAGTTGGCCGACTACATCCCCGAACTCGCGGCGGTCGCCCCCGATTCGTTCGGAATCTGCATCGCCACCGTAGACGGTTACGTCTACGAGATCGGTGACTCGCGAATCCCGTTCACCATTCAGTCGATCTCGAAGCCCTTCACCTACGCCTTGGCTCTCGCCGATCGAGGAAGCGAGGCGGTTGCCGCGAAAATCGACGTCGAACCATCCGGCGAGCCGTTCAACGAAATCAGCCTCGACCCGCTCACCGAACGGCCACGAAACCCCATGATCAATGCCGGGGCGATCACCGCTGCATCACTGGTTGCCGGACCGAATCCCGAGGCCCGCTTCGAGCGCATCCGGTCGGCGTACTCGCGATACGCAGGCCGCGAGCTGACCTTCAACGAAGCCGTCTACACCTCCGAGGCCCGCACCGGTCACCGCAACCGTGCGATCGGCCACATGCTGCGATCCTTCGACGTCATCACCGGCAATCCCGACGAGGCCGTCGACCTGTATTTCCGTCAATGCTCGATCGACGTGACCTGCCGCGACCTGAGTCTGATGGCTGCGACGATGGCGAACAACGGTGTCAATCCGCTCACCCACGAGCGCGCGCTGGCACCCGCAGGCGTCGAACAGGTCCTCAGCGTCATGGCAACCTGCGGGATGTACGACGGCGCCGGCAAGTGGCTGGTAGAGGTCGGATTGCCGGCCAAGAGCGGTGTCGGCGGCGGAGTGCTGGCGGTTCTGCCGGGCCAGATCGGCATCGCCGTGTACTCCCCCAGGCTCGACGTTCACGGCAACAGTGTTCGCGGAGTTGCTTCTGCCCGGGCACTGTCGAAGGAACTCGAACTGCACTTCCTCCACGTGACGCGGGCGTCACGCTCGTCGATCCGGGCCAGATACAGCGTCATCGAAGCACCGTCGCGAGTACGACGCACCCCGACCGAACAAGCCGTGCTCGACGACGTCGGCAAGCGCAGCCGGGTCTACGAACTGCACGGCGATCTCCTCTTCACCGGTGCCGAATCGGCGGTCCGCGAAATCGGCTCGGTGGACGAGGGCCTCGAAGTTGTCGTCATCGACGTCCGCCGCGTCGACGACGCCAGCGACGTCGCAGTACGCATGATCACCGCGCTGCAGGTTCAACTGGCCGAGCAGGCTTGTGCGGTGGCCGTCGTCGATCCGCAAGGACTGCTGGGACAACGAAGTTCGAGCATCGACCCCGCCAGACGAAGTGGTCGGGTTTTTGCCGATCTCGATTCCGCCATGCAGTGGTGCGAAGACACGCTGCTTGCGGTGCATTGTGAGGCCGATCGGCAGGCGTCGACGATCTCGATCGAGGACCACCCAGTTCTCGATGCTCTGTCCGCGGCACAGATCGAGGGATTCTCCGCAGAACTGGAGACGCGAACCTATGCCCGCGGCGAGAAGATCGCCCGCCGAGGCGAAGCGGCCTCGGGGTTCTATCTGATTCTCAGTGGCCAGGTCAGCACCATGTTCACCGACGCGCACGGGGTCGAGCACCGCATCACGACGCTCTCCGCCGGAATGACGTTCGGCGAGATGACAATGTTCCTCGACACTCCGTTCCTCAACGACATCCGCGCCGATTCCACGGTCACCGTGGCCGTCCTGACTCCGGAGCGATATGCAGAACTGACCGCACAGGCACCCGAGTTGAAACTTGCGCTTCTCGAACGACTGGCTGCGGGCGCCTACGAGCAATTGGACCTGATGTTGCGGAGTGTCATATCCGCCGGACGAATCGGATAGGAACCACACGTGCCCACCACCGCCTTCATCTCGGAGCCGTCCACTGTCACGGTGACCGGAACCGCCACTGCAACAGCTGTTCCCGACATCGTGCGATTGACGATCGGAGTATCGGTGACACAGACGGCCGTTTCCGACGCATTCGACGCCGTCGCGCGTCTGTCCACTGCGCTGACCGAGACCCTGCACGCGCGCGGTGTGCGCGGAGCGGACCTCACCACCGCCGGGCTGAGCGTCCATCCGCAGACTCAGTGGAGCGACGGAGGCCGCCAGGAGACAACAGGATTCACGGCATCGACAACTTTCCGAGTCGTACTGCGAGAGCTGGAGCCGGAAGCGGCGAACTCCCCCGCTGCCGTCATCGCGGCATGTGTATCGGTGGGTGGCGACGCGATTCGGCTCGACGGACTGGAGTTCGATCTCGACGACCGCAGCGATCTGGCGACAAGAGCACGCGAATTGGCCTGGACGGCAGCCGAATCGAAGGCCAGACAGTTCGCAGACCTGGCAGACAAAGATCTGGTCGAAGTCCTCGAGGTGCTCGAGGACTTCGACCAGATCGTGCCGATGCGCGGACGTGTCGCGGCGATGAAAGCGGATTCGGCCCCGATAGCCGTCGAACGCGGAGAGATCGAAGAATCGATCTCGGTCCGCGTTCGATGGGCTATGGCGTGACAACAGTAATTCAGAAGACGCGGCCGGCAGTAGACCAGCCGGGCTTGCGGATCAGCGAGTGAGGTTCTTCTCCTCGTTCTTCTCTTCGCGTTCTTCTTCGAACTTCTGCTCGGCGTCGGGGGTTGCCATGTCGATGGTGGTGCGCAACGGACGGTTCGGGATGAAGATGACCGACACGAGCGTGACCACGGCGACGACCGCTGCGACCAGGAAGATCCGTCCTGTTGCGTCGCCGTAGGCGAACCGAACGATCTGCGAGACGAAGTCAGGCATATTGCTCAGGTCGAGGCCGTCCTGGAGGCTCTTGCCAGCTACTGCCTGCTGCTCGGGCGGCAAGGTGGAGACCGAATCGACTGTCAGTGTCTTGACGCGGGTCGCAAGAATCGAACCGAGCACCGACACGCCGATCGCGCCGCCGAAGGTGCGGAAGAACGCCACGATACTGCTGGCCGCGCCGATGTTCTCGACGCTGACCGTGTTCTGCACGGCGAGCACGATGTTCTGCATCAGCATGCCGGTACCGAGACCCACGATGGCGATGAAGATTCCGATGGTCCAGAGGCTGGTTGCGTGGTCGATCGTCGACAGCAGCCCGAAACCGACCAGCAGCAGAACTGCGCCGGCGACGATGAAGGGCTTCCACTGACCGAACTTGGTGATCAGCTGGCCCGAGCCGACCGAGGCGACGAGCATGCCTGCGACCATCGGAATGGTGAGCAATCCGGCTTCGGTGGGATCGAATCCGCGTGCGGTCTGGAAGTACTGCGTCAGGAACGTCGTCGCGCCGAAGAGGCCGACACCAACTGCGATCGAGGCGATGATCGCGAGAGCCGTGGTGCGCTCGGTGATGATCTTGATCGGCAGGATCGGATCCTTGACCTTGGATTCGACGAACATCGTCAGGCCGAGCAGGGCCAGACCACCGATGACGAAGAAGGCCGACTCCTTCGAGAACCAGGCGTAGTAGTCGTCCTGACCGGCAAACGAAACCCAGATCAGTAGGACGCTGACACCGGCGGTGAGCAAGGTGGCGCCCATCCAGTCGATGGAGACGTTGTCCTTCTTCACGGTCTCGACGTGCAGTGTGCGCTGAAGCAGGAACAATGCGATGACTGCCAGCGGAACACATACGTAGAAGCACCAGCGCCAGCCGGCAGTGTCCACGAGGACGCCGCCGAGGATCGGTCCACCGGACATCGAGACGGCCATGGCCGCACCCATGTATCCGGAGTAGCGACCGCGATCTCGCGGCGGGATGATCGTGCCGATGATGGCTACGACGAGAGCGGTCAGACCGCCCATACCGATGCCCTGGATGACACGCGCACCGAGCAGCAACGGAACGTTGTGCGCCGCGCCGGCGATGACCGAGCCGATCACGAAGATGACGATCGCGGTCTGGACCAGGACCTTCTTGTTGTAGAGGTCGGCAAGCTTGCCCCAGATCGGCGTCGACGCCGCGGTGGCGAGCAACGCTGTCGTGATGATCCAGGCGTACTGCGTCTGAGTTCCGTGCAGTTCACCGATGATCGTGGGAAGCGCTGTGGAAACGATGGTGCTACTGAGCAGCGCGGTGAACAGCGCTGCGATGAGTCCGGTGAGTGCTTCGAGAATTTCGCGGTGAGTCATCGCGCCCGCTTCGCGAGCCGATCCGTCACCTCCGGTACTTGCCCGGGTTTCTCCTACTGTTGCTGCCATGTGCCTTATCTCCCAATACTTTCTACGCCCGTGTGCGGAACTGCCGGTGAGGCCTGCCGATTCGATGCGCCGAACGTCTCGTTGAGACGTTGCAGCGATGTCACTGCGGCCATGGCCTCTTCCTGGCTCCAGTCTTCGAGCATGTTGCGCAAACGCGCCGCACGCCGCTGCGTGGTTCTCCGTAAAACGTCGTGTCCCTCTTCCGATACTCGGATGCGGAACGCCCGCTTGTCAGCCGGATCGGGATTTCTCTCGACATACCCAGCGTCGACCAGATCCGACATTTGTCGGCTGAGCGACGACTGACTGACACACAGATCGACGGCCAATTCGTTCTGTCGGCACTCCCCACGCGCCGCCAGCATGAACAACACACTGACCAGCGCAGGCGGCAGCAGGCTGTCTGCACCGGTGGTGACCGCGGCTCGCAGCGATCTGCCGAACATGAAGATCGTGTCGACGAGCGCTTGGGCCGTCTCCGGCTGTACCGACATTGCCTACCCCTGAATTCGAGTGGCCCGAACGAGCCGTGACTTGAAAACGGAAAACTACTTGCAGAACGAAACTATACGATTAGTTGCGTAATGCAAGCAACTGTTGTGAACGCGAGAAGCGTCACACCGTTTCAGGGAAAGATTTCGGGACGTCTCAGCGTTCGAGGAGCGCGATGCACTCCATGTGGTGAGTCTGGGGGAACGCGTCGAACGCCCGGAGGCCACCGATTCTGAAGCCCTGCTCCAGGTAGAGGCCGATATCGCGACCGAACGACGCCGGGTCGCACCCGATGTGGACTATCCGCTCAGCGCCCGTTGAGGCGAGAGCTTCCACGACCGGACGGCCGGCCCCCGCACGTGGCGGGTCGAGCACGACGACAGCAGGCGAACGCTCCAGATCCGCGATGATGTTCTCGACGCGGGCGCTGTGGAAGCGCACCTGACCGAGATCGGACAGCGCTGCCTGCCCGTCCGCGACTGCACGCGCCGAAGATTCGACGGACTCCACCACGCCGGACGGCCCGACAAGCTCGGCGAGCACAGCTGCGAACACGCCGACACCGCCGTAGAGATCCCAGGCCGTGTCCGCGGTAGCGGCTCCGGCCCACTCCCCGACCACCTGTGAGTACGCGGCCGCAGCGCCGCGATGGGCCTGCCAGAAACCGGTCGCGGCCAGCGCCCATTCTCGACTGCCGACGCGCTCGATCACTGTGTCCGATCCGATGGCAACTCGGGTCTTTCGCGGGCCGCCGCTTGCCGCTCGGCGTGCCATCGCGCCGCGTCGCCCGGGCGTCCGCCGTCCCGTCTTGGACACCGCGGGTGCCGCGATTTCCACGACGTGCCGCTCGCCGGCAGCGTCGAGAACAACCTGCAGCTCGCTACCTGGTGCCCACTGCGCACCGCCGAGACCGTCGTACGCGCTCTGATCGATCTGGGTGCACCGCAGGTCTGTGACGATCCGGTTGCTGCGGTACGCGTGGTATCCGGCGACACCGTGCCCGTCCACCGCCAACCGGACTCGCGTGCGCCAACCCGTTCCGCCTCCGGTTCCGGGCAGTTCCTCTACCTCGACGTCCGATTCGACACGAGCCAGTCGCAGAAGCTGCTCCCGCACGACCGAGGTCTTCATCTCACGTTGGACGCTCAGATCCGCATGCGAGTAGTCGCAGCAGCCCGCCCCGCCCGGGCCGGAGATCGGGCACGTCGGATCGATCCGATGCGGAGAAGCGTCGAGAACGGTGATCGCGTCGGCGCGGCAAAACGATCCGCCCTTGTCCTCGGTCACCCGGACCAGCGCACGCTCCCCCGGCAAACCGTGACGGACGAACACGACCCGCCCCTCGTGCCGGGCGACGACGAACCCGCCGTGACCGGGGTTGCCCAGATCGACCTCGAAGGTCTGTCCGGTCCAATTCTCACTCAACGAACTACGCCTGCCATTTCGATGTTGCCGATCATTTTTCGCCGGTGATCATTTCTCGCCGGTGTCGTAACCGCGACGCGTGGCACCTGCGGTCTTCTCGATGTCGAGCGGCTTCGCCTTTGCCGACGAACTCAGCTGCCACGGAACGCTGGTCACCATCACGCCGGGCTGGAAAAGCAGACGACTCTTCAGACGAAGCGCGCTCTGATTGTGCAGGATCTGCTCCCACCAGTGTCCGACGACGTACTCGGGAATGAAGACGGTGACGACGTCACGCGGAGCATCGCGTCGTACACGCTTGACGTAATCGAGAACCGGCTTGGTGATTTCGCGGTACGGCGACTCGATCACCTTGAGCGGAACCGTCACGTCGCTCTTCTCCCACTCACGCACGAGTGCACGGGTGTCCGGCTCGTCGACGTTGACCGTGATGGCTTCGAGGGTGTCCGGTCGCGTTGCTCGCGCGTAGGCGAGAGCTCGCATCGTCGGCATGTGCAACTTCGAGACGAGCACGATCGAGTGCGTGCGGCTGGGCAGTACGCCGTCCCACTCCTGCTCCTCGAGCTCGGCTGCGACGCTGTCGTAGTGCTTGCGGATCATCTTCATCACGATGAAGATCGCGACCATCGCGACGATGGCGATCCATGCGCCGGCAGCGAACTTGGTGATCAGAACGATGATCAAGACGGTGGCGGTCATTGCCAGACCGATCGAATTGATCACTCGCGAGCGCTGCATACGGGCCCGTTGCGCCTTGTCGGTCTCGGACTTCAGATGCCGAGTCCAGTGCTTGATCATGCCCGTCTGGCTGAGCACGAACGAGACGAAGACGCCGACGATGTACAACTGGATGAGCTTGGTGACCTCGGCGCCGAACACCACGACGAATGCGATGGCAGCACCGGAGAGGAAGAGGATTCCGTTGCTGAATGCCAGTCGGTCGCCGCGCGTGTGCAGCTGACGCGGTAGGTACCGATCCTGCGCCAGGATCGATCCGAGTACCGGAAATCCGTTGAACGCGGTGTTCGCGGCCAGAACCAGGATCAGTGCCGTGACGATCGCCATGAAGAAGAAACCGATCGGGAAACCACTGAACACGGCTTCGGCGATCTGCGCGATCAAGGTCTTCTGATGGTAGCCCTCCGGCGCTCCGACCAGCTGTTCCTGCGGATTGTGTGCGTAGACGATGCCGATCTTCTGAGCCAGGATGATGATGCCCATCAGCAGGACGATGGCGATCGACCCGAGCAGCAGCAAGGTCGTGGCAGCGTTGCGCGACTTCGGCTTCTGGAACGCCGGTACGCCGTTGCTGATGGCCTCGACGCCGGTCAGTGCGGCACAGCCCGAGGAGAATGCGCGGGCGATCAGGAACGCGAAGGCAATTCCGTACAGATGCGAATCCTCGGCGTTGAGCGTGAACGACGACGATTCCGCGTGCACATCCTCGCCGAGGACGTAGATCCGGAAGAATCCCCACCCGAGCATCAGGAACATGCCGACGATGAATGCGTAGGTCGGAATTGCGAACGCGGTCCCCGATTCACGGATACCGCGAAGGTTGACCGCGGTCAGCAACACGATCGCCGCAACTGCGAACAACACCTTGTGCTGCGCGACGAACGGTAGCGCCGAGCCGATGTTCGACGCCGCCGACGAGATCGACACGGCAACCGTCAGCACGTAGTCGACCATCAGCGCACTACCGACGGTCAGACCGGCGGTCGGGCCGAGGTTGACCGTCGCGACCTCGTAGTCGCCGCCACCGGAGGGGTATGCGTGGACGTTCTGGCGGTAGCTCGCCACCACCACAGCCATGACGATGGCGACGGACAATCCGATCCAGGGGGTGTACGCATACGCGGAAATACCCGCGACGGAGAGAACCAGGAAGATTTCTTCGGGGGCATACGCGACGGACGACATCGCGTCGGACGCGAAGACCGGTAGTGCAATTCGCTTGGGTAGCAGCGTGTGCCCGAGTTTGTCGCTTCGGAACGGCCGACCGAGCAGGAGCCGCTTGGTAGCGGTCGAGAGCTTAGACACGTGCAAAGCGTAAGCCGTCTCGCCCGATTCGGAGTCATCAGAGCCCCAACTTCACCTTTTGTCGTGACAACCGGCACGCGGGCGACCGTTGTACTTGCTCTTCCCGTGAGGGGCTGTACCGTTCGATTCGGCGTGCAATCGCGCCATGAGGGTCCATGAACGGAGTAGGGCGTGTATGTCGTCATCATGGGGTGCGGTCGAGTGGGTTCTTCCCTCGCCGCGTCTCTGACCAGGATCGGACATGAGGTCGCCGTCATCGACCGCGATCAGAGTGCGTTTCTGCGTCTCGATCTCGACTTCCCGGGAACCAAGGTTCTGGGAATGGGGTTCGACCGTGACGTGCTGGTCCGGGCGGGAATCGAGCGGGCCGACGCCTTTGCCGCGGTGTCCTCGGGAGACAATTCCAACATCATCGCAGCGCGAGTTGCACGCGAGACTTTCGGCGTCGAACGCGTCGTCGCACGTATTTACGACGCCAAGCGTGCCGCCGTTTACGAGCGACTCGGCATTCCCACGGTCGCCACCGTGCCGTGGTCGACGGATCGTTTCCTGCACACGTTGACCAAGGAAAGTCAGACTGCGAAGTGGCGCGATCCTTCGGGCACTGTCGCCATCACCGAACTTGCCCTGCACGAGGATTGGGCGGGCAAGCCGATCGCGCTCCTCGAGGGCGCGACCAGTTCGAGAGTCGCCTTCATCATCCGCTTCGGGACCGGCATTCTCCCCGACCGCAAGACTGTCATCCAGGCCGACGATCAGGTCTACATCGCCGCCGTGTCGGGAACCGTCGCCGAAGCTGTCGCACTGGCCGGCAACCCGCCGCCGAGCGACGACTGAGGGAGGCCGCAGATGAATGATCCGTACGCCGTCCCCCACAACAAGACTGCGACTGTGTTGCACTACAACGTGATTGGAAGTTCTCGATGAAGGTCGCCATCGCCGGAGCCGGCGCCGTAGGCCGTTCCATTGCGCGAGAGCTGATTCGAAGCTCACATGACGTCATGCTGATCGAACGCAAACTCGATCACATCGAACCGGAGTCGGTGCCCGAGGCGAAGTGGGTGCACGCGGACGCCTGCGAACTCAGCAGACTCGAGGACGCGTCGATGGAGTCGTACGAGGTCGTGATTGCCGCGACCGGAGACGACAAGGCAAACCTGGTCCTCAGTCTGCTCGCGAAAACCGAGTTCGGTGTTCGCCGAGTTGTCGCCCGCGTCAACGATCCCCGCAACGAGTGGCTCTTCGACGAGTCCTGGGGCGTGGACGTCGCCGTCTCGACACCGCGGATGCTCGCTTCGCTCGTCGAAGAGGCCGTCTCGGTCGGTGACCTGGTCAAACTGATGACACTGCGGCAGGGACAGGCCAACCTCGTCGAGATCACGTTGCCCGACAACACACCTCTTGCCGGAAAAGCCGTCAAGAAACTCGAACTTCCGCGAGACTGCGCACTGGTCACCATCCTGCGTGGCGGACGCGTGATCGTCCCGCAGATGGACGATCCCATCGAAGGCGGGGACGAACTGCTCTTCGTTGCGGCCGTCGACGCCGAGGATCAGTTGCGCGTTGCACTCCGCCTGGAGAATTGACCGACGAACACACTGACGACGAAAGGGAATCACATGGCACAAGCGCCCGAAAACACCGTAGTCACCGACAATCCGGCCCAGAGCCGGTACGAGATCCATGCCGACGGCGACCTCGCCGGGATCGAGGACTACACCACCTCCGGTGACGTCGTCTCGTTCAACCACACCGAGATCTACCCCGCCTTCGAAGGTTTCGGATTGGCCGGGGTTCTCGTCCGCCAGGCTCTGGACGACCTACGAGCACGCGGCCTCAAGGTTCACCCGGTGTGCCCGTACGTCGTGAAGTTCCTCGACAAGCACCCCGAGTACCAGGACCTGATCAGCTGAGATCGCGGTCTTCGCGCGGCTTCGTCAGATTCACCGAGCCCACCTCTTCGGACCCTGCGTCCGTTGCGGTGGGCTCGCTGCTTTCGGGCTCCACAACCGGTTCAGGCTCGACGATGCGATCGGCCTTACGCACAGCCCAGACCGTCACGAGCAGCACCAAACCGGTCAACGGCCAACCCATGCCGATACGCGCGACTGCGAGCCATCCGGTGTGGTCGGTGTCGTAGAGCTGTGACTGAACGAGATACCGCGCACCGAAGACCAACGCCCACGCCGCCGTCGCGACGTCGTAGAGCCGGACGGCGGAGCTGTGCTTGCGCCAGAGATTGCCGTGCCCGTTGAGATAGCCCCAGATGATTCCGACGAGGGGCCAGCGCACGAGGATCGAAATCAGGAAGACCGCACCGTAGGCGAGGCTCGTGTAGATACCGAAGAGGAAATATCCTTTGGCGTCGCCGGTGCGGTAGGCGATGAATGCGGAAACTCCGACTCCGAGAAAACCGGAAATAGCGGGTTGGAGGGAATCCTTGCGGAAGAGGCGCCAGGCCGCGATAGCGACAGCGACGCCCAATGCGGCCCAGATTGCCGCGGTGAGATTCCAGATGCTGTTGACCGGGACAAAAATCAGAATCGGCAAAGACGAATAGATCAGACCACTCAGCCCGCCGAGTTGGTCGATTACCGATCGCTGTTGTGTTTCAGTCACCTGTCGAGGGTGCCACAGTCACCGAGTTGCACGGTAAATGCGGGAAACGCGCCTATTCGCCGCGCAGTTCGTAGTAAGGGTTGAAGATCGCCTTGCGACCGTCACGCTCGCCCACACGACCGCGGATCAGCAGGGTCTTACCGGTCTCGATTCCCGGGATCCGGCGACGCCCGATCCAGACGAGATTGATCACCTCGGTGCCATCGAAGAACTCGGCCTCGATGCTGGCATTTCCCGACTTGGGACACGCGTCGACGCTGCGGAGTCGGCCCACCATCGTGACTTCTTCACCGCGACGACAATCGCATGCCTTCTGACCTCCGGAAGCCTTGTTGGACTCGGCCATCTCCTGGGCGTCCAACTGGTCGACGTCCTCGGTCAGACGCTGGGTCAGTCGACGAAAATATCCTGCGGCGGCGGGTGCCATTGCGCGCTCCTGCGAACATGTGTGACGCAAGGGTTTCGCGTCACGTGAAGGGCTGTGTGATCGCCACTGTAGACCCATTACGAGCGTGTAACCACACCGGTCAGTCCGCGTCTCGGGGGCACCGGGCAAGATCAAGAGATGCAGAACTCGGAATTGGCGACCGTTGCCGTCGTTCTCCCAGGTACAGGCTCTGACGCCCACTT
Source organism: Rhodococcus sp. T9N (assembly GCF_024436645.1). Lineage (NCBI taxonomy): Bacteria > Bacillati > Actinomycetota > Actinomycetes > Mycobacteriales > Nocardiaceae > Rhodococcus > Rhodococcus sp. T9N. Next base: position 13,751 of record NZ_JAMSKS010000004.1, read on the forward strand.
CGCGGACCGCGCATTCCGGGCGCCGCTGGAGGCTCTGGGTGTGCGCATCGTCGCAATTGAACCGGACCCTCGGCGTGTCGTGGACGGCTATCTGGACGCGATGGACAGAGCCGCGGACACGCACGGCCGAATCATCGTCGGAGGGGTCTCGATCGGAGCGGCCGTTGCACTCCAGTGGGCCGCCGACAATCCCGATCGAACCGTGAGTGTGTTGGCAGCGCTTCCGGCCTGGACGGGCTCGGCCGACGACGCCCCCGCAGCAGCGAGCGCGCGGTTCACCGCCGGGCAACTGCGCTCCGAAGGCTTGGAGTCGGTGATCGCTGCGATGCTCGCGTCGAGTCCGGCGTGGCTCGGAGCCGAACTCGAGCGCTCCTGGCGCTCTCAGTGGCCCGATCTCCCGGCTGCGCTCGACGAGGCGGCGTCGTACCACTCACTCGGCGAGAGCGCGCTACGGGCGGTAGGCGTTCCGGTCGGCATTGCGTCGGCGATGGACGATCCGGTTCATCCCGCGTCAGTGGCGCAGGCCTGGGCGGCTTCACTCCCCCGCGGCGCAGTCGCCACGACGACGCTCGACATGATCGGGCGCGACCCCGCGGTTCTCGGGTCCACCTGCATCAAAGCGCTCGCGGCGATCGAATCCGATACCACCGCGAGCGCCTGAAGAAAATCCTGTTACTGACCCAATTGCTGCATGGCAGAACCGGATTCGCCGCTACGAGGCGGCGGGGTCGGCCGTGCTGGAGGTGCCGGCGGAGCGGGCGGTGCTGACTGCTGTTGCTGCTGGGCGGCGACCTGTTGCTGCTGCGCTGCCGCCAACTGCTGCTCGTGTGCGGCCGCCAACTGCTCGGCGAGCACCTGCGGGAGCACCACGGGCAGCGGTGTCCGCACCGGATGCGGCTCTGATCCTCGGTTGACGACGGTGTCACGCAAGATGTCCCGTGCGATTGCCACCAGAGGGGCGTTCGCGGCGGTGGATCCACTCGGACCCGCGACCACGCAGCGCACCATCCACCGGGGACCGTCGACGCCGATGAACCGCAGGTCCATGTTGGCCGTCACAGCAGCCAGTTCACGGCCCCACGGGCCGTTCTCGACGCTCACCGCGGAATTGTCGTCGCGAAGCGACTGCGCGAGCTCGGCAACGACCTCACGCCACTGACCGGGCGATTTCGGGGCGGCGTAGGCAGCAACCGTGATGCGGCCGTGCTCGGTGACCAGGTGCACGGCCTGCGGCGAACCGTTGGGCGCCATCTCGACCTGCAACTGCCCGCCGGTCGGCATCGGCACCAGAACGGAACCGAGATCAAGACGCTGACCGTCACGGCCTGCCGTCGGATCGTCGGAATCGATCTCCGAGATGTCGTAAGGGCCTTCCGATTCGTCACCGAACTCGTCGCCGGTGACTTCGAGATCGTCTTCGACCTCGTCGATCTCCACCGACTCGTCGTTCTCGTCACCGAAGAAGCTGGTGGTTTCCTCGTCGACGTCTGTCTTCTTCTTGCGTCCGAACATGATTCAGACTCCCTCTCCGACTACCGCGCCAGGCGCATCGGTATCGAGTATCGCGTGCCCGCCGCTGGAACCGTAGCCTCCGGTTCCTCTGGTCGTGTCGTCCAGCGATTGGACTTCCTCGAAAACCGGAAGTTCGACTCGTTGAACCACGAGCTGAGCGATTCGGTCACCGCGGCGGATGTCGATGGCTGTGGCCGGATCGAGATTGATCAAGCAGACCTTGAGTTCGCCCCGGTATCCCGCGTCCACGGTTCCGGGCGCATTCACGATCGACAGTCCCGATTTGGCGGCGAGTCCGGAACGCGGATGGATCAAGCCGACGGTGCCCACCGGCAAAGCGATCGCGATCCCCGTTCCGACCAGTGTTCGGTGGCCGGGTTCGATGGTGACGTCGCTGGTGGAGCACAGATCCACACCCGCATCTCCGGGATGCGCACGCTGTGGAACGGGCAGGTCTGGATCCAGTCGCTTCAAGGCGATGGAGAGATGGTCGCTCACGTGGGCCAAGACTACTCGTAGCGACGGACTATCCTTGACAGGTGCCCGAAACATCTCGACCTGACGTCGCCACCACAACGCCCCCGTCCACGACGCTGTACTCCGAGCGCCTGTGGGTGCCGATCTGGTGGTGGATCGCCGGGCTGGCCGTAGCCGGACTCCTCGCGGCCGAGGTCCACATGGGCCGCCCGGGGCTTCTCTCGTACCTGGCGTACGTCGTACTACTCCCGATCCCGATCTGGGCGGCATTCTGGCTCAGCCGGATGCGCGTCGAGGTGGTGGAGACAGCAGGGGTGAAGGAATTGCACGTGGGTAGAGCCCACCTGCCGGTCGAATTGATTTCACGGGCGGCAGCAGTGCCGGCTTCCGCGAAGAGTGCTGCGATGGGGCGCCAACTCGATCCGTCGGCGTTCGTCCAGCATCGCCCATGGGTCAAGACAATGGTGTTGATCGTGCTCGACGACCCGGAGGATCCCACGCCGTACTGGTTGGTGAGCACACGTCGTCCCGCTGATCTGCTGGCTGCGCTGGATCTCTGACCAGCGCGGTCACAGCAAAGCAGTACTTCCCGACCCTTGGTCGACCCTCGCGCTGACGGGTCGACCACCGGGAAGGGAGATCAGGCAGCGCAGTCCATGCATACGAGCTGTCCGTTGGCATCACTGGCCAGGCGGCTGCGGTGATGAACCAGGAAGCAGCTCGAACACGTGAACTCGTCTGCCTGCTTCGGAACAACTCGAACCGAGAGTTCCTCGCCGGAAAGGTCGGCACCCGGCAGCTCGAAGGACTCCGCGGTGTCCGTCTCGTCGATGTCGACGACGGCTGACTGCGCTTCGTTGCGTCGCGCCTTCAGCTCCTCGAGCGAGTCCTCCGAAACCTCGTCGGACTCTGTACGCCTCGGTGCGTCGTAGTCAGTTGCCATCTCGTCTACCCCATCCTCTTCGTGTATCCCGGTCCCGTGTGCGCCGAGAATCCGGTAGATCCTTGATGCGCATGGAAACCGCCGTGGCATCCAGATCATTCCCTGTCGCTGCATAACGCTGCAGGACTGGAATTAGTGCCCGGAAGTTCCTTCCGAGAACGTGATCTGCGCCTCATTTGGTTGTCATTTCGGCGTCCGGCCGATGCCCAGTTGAACGACCTGGGCCGCCAGACAGTAGCCGACGTGAGCACGAAAGTAGTAACCGAATCGGAAATTTCCGAAAAATGACTGCGAATTGTCACCAAGGCAAGAGCAAGCTGTGACCTTTCCACGATGTTTTCGGGCCGAATCCGGGTAGAAACAGGCCGGTAATCGGCCAACTGCCGTTTCTCAATCGACAAGGACTCGACGCGTCGAGCCTCGCTTCGGCTGTCTCGTCACACAGGCCCTCTAAGGTAGGCACCGAACGTCATGCTGGCGCCGCTCGGCCCGATGGCGAAGTAGAAGTTTCGTCAAGAAAGTCGAGGGATACCGTGGTTTCTCTGATCACCGAAGGCAGCTCTACCGATGACCAGGGACGTCCGTTCCGCCGTCGGCGCGCGTGGCCGGTGATCGCCGTGTTCGCGGTACTCGCATTGATCGGCAGTGTCTTGTGGGTCCGCATCCTGAGCGCCGAGGCGGAAGTCAGTGACACCGTCGCCTGCAACCTGCCGCAACCTTCGTCCGATCCTTCGGCAGCGGCGCCACTACCGCTGGGAACCGTCGTCGACCGCTCGAAGCTGCTCGACGTGGATCCCGCTCCCCTCGCCGCCACCAAGGTTCGTGTGTTCAACGCCAACGGTGAACACGGCCAGGCGGCCCAGGTGGCAGCGCAACTGAGCGAGTTCGGCTTCTCCAGCGCGCCGGACGTCCAGGTCGGAAACGACCCCGTCTACGTCGACCAGAACATGGAGTGCCAGGGTCAGATCCGATTCGGAGCGAACGGCCTCGCCGCCGCCAGTTCCGTCTGGCTGGTCGCCCCCTGCGCCGAACTGGTCCAGGACGGCCGCGGCGACGACACCGTCGACCTGGCTCTCGGCACCTACAACAAGGGCGCCCTGACCCCCAACACCGACGCCACCGCGATCTTGCATGCTCTGGCCGAGCAGCCCGCAAACGCCGAAGTCGCTCCGATGGACATCGCACTGCTCAAAGCAGCGCGCACGGCGCGCTGCTGACAGGCCTCAGCTCGGAATCGGCTGATCTGCGCCGATCGAACTGAGCATGTGCGCGAACTGCTCGGCGATCGCCGGAGCGACTGCGTAAACGACATCGCCGTCGGCGGACGTGGAATTTGACGCCGGGACGTTGATGACGGCGCCCGCTTCGGAAGCGATCAAGGAGCCGGCTGCCCAGTCCCATGGACTCAGTCCGTGTTCGAAGTGAGCGTCGACCCGGCCGGTGGCAACCATGCACAGATCCAACGCAGCCGAACCGATGCGTCGGATGTCGCGAACCTGCGGCAGGATCTGCCCGATCAACGTGCCCTGCACCTTCCGGCGATCCGCTCCGTAACCGAAGCCGGTGGCCAACAGCGCCATTGACAGCTCGGTCACTTCATTGGCTTGCAGGTTGCTGACGACGCCGTCGGCCGTGGTCATGGTTGCACCGCCGCCCCGATGCGCGGCGTACGTGGTTTCCAACGACACGTCGACGACAGCCCCGGCTACCGAGAACCCGTCGATCTGTACGGCCACCGAGATGGCGAACGCGGGGATTCCGTAGAGAAAATTCACCGTGCCGTCGATGGGATCGACAACCCATCGAACTCCCGCGGAATCGTCGGTGTCTCCGCCACCTTCCTCACCCAGGATCGAATCTGCAGGGCGCAATTGCGCCAGAAGGTCGCGAATCACCTGTTCGGTTTCGGTATCGACCACCGTGACGGGATCGGTGGGCGTGCTCTTCGCCGCAACCGAACCACCCTCGGCGGCACCGGAACCCACCAGGCCGAATACCTCGGGCCGACGCAAGCGGACGTGTTCGGCTGCGCGTTCGGCGACGGCTACGGCTACTTCCCGCAACTGTGCGGGGTCCAGAGAATCAGCGGAAAAGTCGGGCAACGTTCTTTCTGAAGGGCGCACCGGACCATCGCAACACATCTCTACCGAGGGGCACCACTCGAACGTCTCGAGGCGGGCGGTTCGAGAGGACGCGCCCGGGTCCTTGTTCAGGTTAATGTTTGCAACGGTAGATCGTGACCTCGAATTCGACACTCAGGAGCGCAGGACGATGACAACCACAGGTTTCGGGATCGACGTCGGCGGTAGCGGCGTCAAGGGCGGCACGATCGACCTGAGCACCGGGGAAATGATCGGTGACCGCATCAAGATCCTGACCCCGCAGCCGTCCACACCCGATGCGATCGCGGGCACTGTCGCCGAGATCGTCGAGCAGGCCAAGTGGACCGGTCCGGTCGGCATCACCTTGCCCGCTGTCGTGACCGGCGGCGTCGCGCGAAGCGCCGCGAACATCGACAAGTCCTGGATCGACACCGACGCCGCCGCTCTGTTCGGCAAGGCACTGGGCGGGCGCGAGGTCACCGTCCTCAACGACGCCGACGCTGCCGGAATCGCCGAGGACTCGTTCGGAGCGGGCAAGGACACCTCCGGCGTCGTGATCTTGTTGACCTTCGGCACCGGAATCGGATCTGCCGTGCTGCACAACGGAGTTCTGTTGCCCAACACCGAGTTCGGTCACCTCGAGGTCGACGGCAAGGAAGCCGAGCACCGGGCGGCGTCGTCGGTGAAGGAGAAGAAGGACTGGAGCTACAAGGAGTGGGCCGTCGAGGTCTCGCGAGTTCTGACCACCTTCGAGAACCTGCTCTGGCCAGATCTCTTCATCGCCGGAGGCGGTATCAGCCGCAAGCACGAGAAGTGGATTCCGCATCTGACCAACCGCACCAAGGTCGTCCCCGCCACCCTTCTCAACACCGCCGGAATTGCCGGAGCTGCGCTCGCATCGGTCGGACTGACTAGGCCGGCCTCCGTCGCCGGATGAGAATACCCGCACGTGAAAAGCGGAAAATCTACCTGTTACGGCCCGCCGTGACGTAAGAGTTTCCTGAGAGTCGTTACAATGGTGAAGTCCGGCTGCGCGCCGGCCAACAACCATTGACCTCTCCGCCGGATCACCACTCTGGCGTGACGCCGCACGACACCGTCACGAAAGGGCGTACGTGGCAGCCACCGATACACGTCAGACTGCTGATTCTCCATCAGAGTCAGAGCCACAATCTCCAGCCGTGGAGGCGGCCACCGTCACCGCTCCGGCAGCCAAGAAGGCTCCGGCGAAAAAGGCCCCCGCCAAGAAGGCAGCAGCAAAGAAGGCTCCGGCCAAGAAAGCTCCGGCCAAGAAGGCAGCAGCTAAGAAGGCCAGCCCCAAGAAGGCCGGCGATCCTGACGCCGAAGACGGCGATGTCGAGTTGGAAGACATCGACATCACGGACGGCGACCTTGCCGAGGTCGAGTCCGATGTCGTCGAGGTCGTAGCAGTCGGCGAAGACGAAGAGACCGCTGCAGAGCCGTCCGAGAAGGACAAGGCTTCCGGCGACTTCGTCTGGGACGAGGAAGAGTCCGAGGCTCTCCGTCAGGCACGCAAGGATGCCGAACTGACGGCGTCCGCCGACTCGGTTCGCGCCTACCTCAAGCAGATCGGCAAGGTCGCACTCCTCAACGCCGAAGAGGAAGTCGAACTGGCCAAGCGCATCGAGGCCGGCCTCTACGCCGTGCAGATCATGCAGGACCTCGCTGACAAGGGCGAGAAGTTGCCTGCGGCTCAGCGACGCGACATGAGCTGGATCTGCCGCGACGGCAACCGCGCCAAGAACCACCTCCTCGAGGCCAACCTCCGCCTGGTCGTCTCGCTGGCCAAGCGCTACACGGGCCGCGGCATGGCGTTCCTGGACCTCATCCAGGAAGGCAACCTCGGTCTGATCCGTGCAGTCGAGAAGTTCGACTACACCAAGGGTTACAAGTTCTCGACCTACGCCACGTGGTGGATCCGTCAGGCCATCACCCGCGCAATGGCCGACCAGGCTCGCACCATCCGTATCCCGGTGCACATGGTCGAGGTCATCAACAAGCTCGGCCGTATCCAGCGTGAGCTGCTCCAGGACCTGGGCCGTGAGCCCACGCCGGAAGAGCTCGCCAAGGAAATGGACATCACGCCGGAGAAGGTGCTGGAAATCCAGCAGTACGCGCGTGAGCCGATCTCTCTCGACCAGACCATCGGCGACGAGGGCGACAGCCAGCTCGGTGACTTCATCGAGGACTCCGAAGCTGTTGTCGCAGTCGATGCCGTCTCGTTCACCTTGCTGCAGGATCAGCTGCAGTCGGTACTCGAGACGCTGTCCGAGCGCGAAGCCGGCGTGGTTCGCCTCCGCTTCGGTCTCACCGACGGTCAGCCGAGGACTTTAGACGAAATCGGACAGGTCTACGGCGTCACGCGTGAGCGTATCCGCCAGATCGAATCGAAGACGATGTCGAAGCTGCGCCACCCGTCGCGTTCGCAGGTTCTGCGCGACTACCTCGACTAGTCACACCAGCTATGCACACAAGAGCCGCTCTCCGGATCGCCGGAGAGCGGCTCTTGTGCGTTTGCCGCCTCAGACCAAGAGTGTGTCCCGGAGTTGTGCGACATCGTCCTCGCTCAACTGAAGGCCGTCCCGGACGTAGTTGTCGAAGTTGCCGTACACCCGATCCACCGTGGCGAAAGACGTGTCCAGCCAAGACTGTTCGACGCCGTCGATGAACGCGCTCCCCGTGCGGGGTCCGGTGAGGTACTGATTGCTGAGCATGTAATCGGCGTTCACGTCGGTGCGACTCACGCCGAGGACGGTCAGGAGAACTGCGGTCATCCAACCGGTACGGTCCTTGCCCGCCGAGCAGTGGTAGAGGACTGAACCGTCGGTGTTCGCGACGTTCACCAGCGCGTCGTGGAATGCGCGGCTCGCCCCCGGATCGGTCACCATCAACGCGTACATCGTCGGCATGTCCACCAGCGCCGGGAGGTTGGCGGGGTTGGTTCCGATGACGTCGAACCAGTTGCTTCGCGCCCCGTTCGGAAGGCGATCCTGCGAGAGCGTTCGTTCGACGACCGTACGGAAGTCGTCGACCGATTCCACTCCGCGTTCGCTCAACGACGCGAGATCCGACGGTGTCAGCTTGTCGAGGGCATTCGAGCGAAATACCTTCCCCCACCGAACGGTCTGCCCGTCCGCGGCGTCGTAGCCACCGATGTCACGCGCGTTCGACGCACCCTCGAGGTGTAGCGATCGATCCGCGGCAACCTGCGCAGCTGTGGGTCCGGCGTGGTCGAGAGCGGGAATTCCACCGGCGAGCGCCGGGACCGGTGCACACGAGATGATCAGCGCACACAGAGCGGTCGCGGCGGGACGGGCGATTCTGTTCGACATCCGGACAGAATAGGACCGCAATCAGGACTTCGTACGAACCTTGATGTACAACGAGGCGACCGGTTCGATAACTCTTGCCGCCACCGGGCCGATGACCGCCATCAGGAGCACGTAAGCAGTTGCCAATGCGGCAAGTTCGGCGTCGACGGCGCCTGCGGACACCGCGAGGCCTGCGATGATGATGGAGAACTCACCGCGGGCGATCAGAGCGGCACCGGCGCGCGCCTGACCCATTCGCGCGACACCCTGACGTCTGGCCGCCCAAGCGCCGGTTACCAGCTTCGTGATCGCCGTGACCACTGCCAGGATCGCGGCCCATCCGAGGACTGGCGGAATGGAACTGGGATCGGTGTTGAGACCGAAGACCACGAAGAACATTGCGGCGAACAGATCTCGAAGGGGCTCGAGCACGCGACTGGCATTGTGCGCCGTCGACCCCGAGATCGCGATTCCGAGGAGGAATGCGCCCACAGCCGCCGACACCTGCATCGCCGAACTGATGCCGGCGACCAACAGTGCGGCACCGAGCAGCTTGAGCAGGAGCGTCTCACTGTCGGGACTGTCGAGGAGGGCGGAGACGTACCGTCCGTATCGGAGGGCCACGACAAGAACCACGGTGATGACCAACAACGAGATCCCGACCGCTTCGAGCCCGCCCATGAAGCTCACGCCCGCGAGCATCGCGGTCAGAATCGGCAGGTACAGCGCCATCGCCAAGTCTTCGAACACCAGAATCGAAAGCACGACCGGTGTCTCGCGGTTACCGAGGCGCCCCAGGTCGCTGAGCACCTTGGCGATGATTCCCGAAGACGAGATGTAGGTGACGCCGGCCATGACCGTCGCCCCCACGACGCCCCAGCCGAGCATCAAGCCGACAACCGCGCCAGGGGTGGCGTTGAGGACGATGTCGACGATGCCGGCTACCCGCGAGCGTTTGAGACCGGTGACGAGCTCGGCCGCAGTGTATTCGAGCCCCAACAGCAGCAAGAGCAGGACGATCCCGATCTCACTTGCCAGATGGGAGAACTCGCCGATGTCGCCGAGCTGGATGAAACCGCCCTGTCCGAAGCACAGGCCGCCGATCAGGTAGAACGGGATCGGCGACATGCCGACGCGAGCAGCGAGCCGTCCGAGCAGTCCGAGCGCGAAGAAGACCGCGCCGAGTTCGATCAGTGCGAGGGTGGTTGTGTCCACGCGCCAGTCAGCCGTTGGCCAAGATTTTTGCCGCTGCAGCCAAACCGTCCGGCGTTCCGACTGCCACGAGAAGGTCTCCCCCGGTGAACGTGAAGTCGGGGTTCGGAGACGGGCTCACCTGTCCTGCCCGCATGACGGCGACGATGGACACTCCGGTACGCGTGCGCATGCCGGTGTCCCCGAGGGTCTGTCCGTCGTAGCGAGAACCGTCCTTGATGTAGAGCTGTTTGGTTCGAATGCCCGGAAGATCACGGTGCTCTTCCTCGAGCTGAGCAACGAGCTGGGGGGCACCCAGGAGATTGCTGAGCGCTGCCGCTTCCTCGGTGGTCAGAGGCAGCGAGGCAGCACACGCGTCAGGGTCGTCTGCCTTGGAAACGATGAGGTCGGTATGACCGTCCCGATGGGTGACGACACCCACGCGACGACCGGAAGACAGAACAAAATCCTTGCGCGTCCCGATCCCCGGTAGTGGGGTGACTTCTACGTTCATATACCAACGGTAGCGCCGATCGGTGACCTGCATCGCGGGAGGGCCGTAATCCGCAGGGCACAGTTCACGACCGGCCAACCGGCGACCTACCGAACCGGCGAAAACACGCCGTTCTCGCCCGGAAAATACTCGACGACAGCGGTGACGGCTGCGACGGGAATCGGGGCGTACAGATGCGGGAATCGCATCGATTCCGGGTCCGAGGGGACACCCGGTTCGTACTTGACCTGACCGCCGAGCATGGCCGGATCGATAGCCAGAAGGACTATGTCGTCACGGCCGGCAAAGATCCGATTGGCCGGGAGATGAACTTGCGCCGGAGTCGACATGTGGACAAATCCCTCCGCCTCGAATCCGTCGGGGATACGTTCACCGAGCTGTTGTGCCCGCGCCCACTCCTCGCGCGTGCACATGTGGAGCAACTCGACGCTCTCGTCGACAAGTGGTTCGCGTCCCGGGTTCATCCGCCCAGAATATCGGGCTGAGGTCGGCGATCCGAATCAGCTGTCAGCGAACAATCCTCACCCGAGAATGCCTGCCCAGCGCATTTCCAGTGAGACACAACACTAAGAAACGCCTTCGGGAACAACCCGTAAACCCCAAACGTCTGTAAGAGTGGATCTACCGCGCCATTCCGACGCGGCGGACCAGGCCCCAGGCACGCGGCCCGAATGCCGCAAAGCCAGTACGGAGGAGTCATGCCCGGAACACTGACCAGCCCACAGTTGACCGCTGCCGACCGGTGCGACCGGTGCGGTGCCGGAGCACGCGTACGCGCCGTGCTTCCCACCGGCGGCGAGCTTCTCTTCTGCGGACACCACGCAACCGAACACGCGGATCGACTTCGCGAGATGAATGCCGTCGTCTCCGAAAGCGAACCCGCAATCTGACCTGTCAGCCGGGGGTGGCCTCTTCACGAGGCGCGCCATGAACGCCAGAACGGGCGATCACAGTCACTGTGATCGCCCGTTCTGCCGTTCCGGGGCCGCAAGCACGCGAAGCGTGCGGGACCGGTATCGGCTGCTACCAGCTGCGGAGAATCGCGATGCGTTCGGTCAGCTGATCGACAGTAGCGATGGCCGTCGGCGGACCGCCGCACACCCGGCGCAGTTCCGCGTGAATGATGCCGTGCGGCTTACCAGTGCGGTGAACGTTCATCGCCACCAACCCGTTGAGCTCCTTGCGGAGCGCACCGAGCTGATCTGCCGTGGCCGCTCGATCGGATACCACTGCCGCCGTGGGTTGCGGGGCGGCGGCCTTGGCCGAGTTGGCCTCGACCTGCGTCTGCTGGCGTTGACGCAGCAATGCCCGCATCTGATCGGCGTCGAGTAGGCCTGGCAGACCGAGGTAGTCGGCTTCCTCGTCACTTCCGGCGAATGTCGCGGTACCGAAGGATGATCCGTCGTAGATCACCTGGTCGAGTTCGGCATCGGCGCCCAGGGACGTGAACGCCTTCTCCTCCTCGCCCAGCTCGTCCTTCTGCTTGTTCGCATCGGCGAGCAGGTCGTCTTCGAGGCCGTCCTTCTCACGATGCGGCTTGCCGAGTACGTGATCACGCTGGGCCTCGAGCTGTGCGGCAAGGTCGAGAAGCACCGGCACCGACGGCAGGAAGACGCTGGCAGTTTCGCCCTTACGACGCGAGCGCACGAAGCGCCCGATCGCCTGAGCGAAGTACAGCGGAGTCGACGCGCTGGTCGCGTACACACCGACCGCCAGACGGGGAACGTCGACGCCCTCGGACACCATGCGGACCGCGACCATCCATTTCTGGTCGCTCGCACCGAATTCGGCGATTCGCTTGGACGCGGTGGGGTCGTCGGACAGCACGACGGCCGGCTGTTCGCCGGTGATCGCTGTCAGGGCCTTCGCGTACTCGCGGGCCACTGTCTGGTCCGTCGCGATGACGAGTCCGCCGGCATCGGGCATACCGGTACTGCGCAGCTGCGCCAAACGGGTGTCTGCTGCTTGCAGCACGGCAGGAATCCAGTCGCCGGCAGGGTCCAAGGCCGTACGCCATGCCCGAGTCGTCTGCTCGGCGCTCAGCGGCTCGCCGAGTCGAGCGGTGAATTCCTCGCCGGCGTTGTTTCGCCACCGTGCCTCGCCCGAGTAGGCGAGAAACACGACGGGGCGAACCACGCCGTCCTTGAGGGCATCCGAATATCCGTAGGAGTGGTCGGCTTTCGAGCGGAGCAGACCTTCCTTGTCCGGCTCGTACTCGACAAAAGGAATGGCACTGTCGTCACTGCGGAACGGGGTTCCGGTCAGTGCGAGACGCCTGGTCGCGTCGCCGAACGCTTCACGAATGGCGTCGCCCCAGCTCTTGGCGTCGCCGCCGTGGTGGATCTCGTCGAGGATGACCAGCGTCTTGCGGCCCTCGGTCCGCACACGATGCTTCGACGGGTGCGAGGCAACCTGGGCGTAGGTCAGCACGACGCCGTGATAGTCACTCGAGGTCTGGCCGGTCGAGTTGGAGAACCGCGAGTCCAATGCGAGGCCGGAGCGCTGTGCGGACTCCGCCCACTGGTGTTTGAGGTGCTCGGTCGGCGCCACGACGGTTATCTGGTCGACCGTCCGGTCACGGAGCAATTCCGAAGCTACCCGCAGAGCGAAGGTGGTCTTACCTGCTCCCGGCGTTGCGACCGCCAGAAAGTCACGCGGACTGCTGGAAAGGTACTTGGTCAGTGCACGGCGCTGCCATGCACGAAGGGAACCGGTAGGGGCGCCAGGTTGGGTTCCCGCGGATTGAGCTCCGGCGGGTTCGGGCGACTTGCCGAACTCGGCTGCCACGGTCTCAGACGTCATAGGCCGCGCCTCCACTGGAATCGCACTGTTGTCTCGCGCTCCTCGAATTTTCATCAATGTCCGGCGACGAGCCTAGCCGCCGCCACCGACCAAAGCCGCACTCGAAGCGCGTACTCATGGCCGTTCTCACTCCGGCCGGCGAGGTTTCGCTTCTCTCGCATCCTGCCGACCTGCACGCGAATTGTCTCAGAAATGTGCGACACGTCGGCGCCATGGTTGGGCAACCGGGTGTGTCGTCAGGGATGCTGGAGACATCATGAGTGAAGCGCGAGGCGAGAAGTCGAGCGGAAGTGATCTGCACCACCGCAGATGGCATCCGCTACGCCGCACCGGGCAGTTGATCGGTCGAACCCTGAGCAAGGCCTGGGACGATTCCATCTTCGGAAAGGCGGCTACGGCCGCGTTCTGGCAAACGCTGTCGCTTGCTCCCCTGCTGCTCGGCCTTCTGGGAATGATCGGCTACATCGGTGGGTGGTTCGGACCCAACACCGTCGAGATCATCGAATCCAAGATCGTCACGTTCAGCGGAACGATCTTCAGCGAAAGCGTCGTCGACCAGATCATCCGCCCGACGGTGACGGACGTCCTTCAGCGCGGACGCCCGGAGATCATCTCGGTGGGCTTCCTGCTCTCCCTGTGGGCGGGATCATCGGCGATCAGTACGTTCGTCGACTCGATCGTGGAAGCACACGGGCAGCAGGATGCCCGCAATCCCATCTGGCAGCGCATCTTCGCCCTGCTGCTCTACGTGATGTTCCTGGTGATGGCGGTGTTCATCCTGCCGCTGGTAGCTCTGGGGCCGACGCTCGTCGGGCGAGCACTGCCGGCCTCCTGGTACGTGGTCGGATCGAATCTGGTCGACACGTTCTACTACCCTGCTGTCGGTCTGCTGGTGATCATCGGCCTCACGACGCTCTACAAAGTCGCTCCGCCGAAGTCGCTGCCGTGGCATCGGCTGCTCGCGGGCGCCCTGGTCGCCGGTGTGTTCTTCATGGCCGCCAGCACCGGATTGCGTTGGTACCTGGGATTCGTCACCAGCACCGGCTACACGTACGGCGCACTGGCAACGCCGATCGCGTTTCTGCTCTTCACGTTCTTCCTCGGTTTTGCCGTCGTGCTCGGCGCCGAGTTCAACGCGACGGTTCAGGAGTTCTGGCCCGCTCGTGCCACTCGGATGGAGCAGATGCGAGAGTGGCTTGCGGCTCAGAACACCGACGAAAAGACCGGTCCGGTCACCAATCTGACCTGGCACCTGGCCACCAGCCCGATCCGCATCTCGGGCGACAAAGCGGACCCGGCCACGGTCCCCTCGTACGGGCGGCCCCGCAGCAGACAAACCGAGAGCAGACAATCGGAGTCGCGCCAGAACTCGTGCGTCGACCAAGATCCCTGCGATGAACCGCACGCAGACGCGAAGAGCCCGGCGGCCGACTGCGTCGAGGCTGTCGATCCGCCGAGCTCCGGAAGTACTCCCGCTCGCCTGACCCGAGGTCAGTCGCCCTTACGGAGTCCTTCGTAAATCTTCTTGCAGTCCGGGCACACCGGTGATCCCGGCTTGGCGGACTTCGTCACGGGAAACACCTCACCGCACAGCGCGACGACATGGGTTCCCATGACGGCGCTCTCGGCGATCTTGTTCTTCTTCACGTAGTGGAAGAACTTCGGGGTGTCGTCGTCGGTCGTTTCGTCGGTGGAGACGTCGGGACGTTCCTTGGTTTGAGTGCTCACCCCTCCAATAATGCCGTCTCCGTCACAGCGGTGCGACCCACGGGTCGTGTGCAATTGTCGGCCGAGAGTGGAACAGTGGAGTCATGGCACGAAATGGCGCGTTCGGCAGGTCCTACGAGGCCGGGACTCCCGACAATCCCGTACTGATCACCGAAGCGCAGCAGTCCGTCGAAGAACAGCACAAAGCCCGAGTGCGCAAGTACATGATCATCATGTCCTTCCGGTTCCCGGCGTTGATCCTCGCGGCGATCGCGTACGGCATCTGGGCCAACGCCTGGATCTCGATGCTCATCATCGGTGCATCCATTCCGCTTCCCTGGATCGCCGTCCTGATCGCCAACGACCGACCACCGCGCACCAAGGACGAACCGAGTCGATACGACGGACGAAAGAAGACCGCAGGCGAGATCGAATCCGCGACGCACCACACCATCGAAGGCTGACAAGTTCCGCCTGCGA
This sequence comes from Rhodococcus sp. T9N, assembly GCF_024436645.1. Taxonomy (NCBI): domain Bacteria; kingdom Bacillati; phylum Actinomycetota; class Actinomycetes; order Mycobacteriales; family Nocardiaceae; genus Rhodococcus; species Rhodococcus sp. T9N. The sequence goes on from NZ_JAMSKS010000004.1 coordinate 28,811, forward strand.
GAATGACAGGGTGAGAAGCGAAACGCTCCTGTCCATCACCCCTGCGCTGCGTGAGGCTCTGCTTCGCAATCGATTCGACACCGGAACCATGCTCGAGGCGTTGGGTCCCGAAGTTCACGCTGCTCTCGGTCGAAGTGAGCCGGTGCCCGTGCGCCGCGCCACCCGAGAACTCGGGGACCTGGGCGTTCTCATCAGACTGTTCCTTCTCGCCGATGACTGCCCGGCGGGCGACGTCGCCGCGGCGCTGGCTCCGCTGACAATCGCGCAGTGCGTCGACGCCGGTCTGCTCGAAGGTGAGAACTTCGACAGTGAGAATCCGCTCGTGCGGGCCGCGGTGGATCTTCGCCCCATCGACGTCGGCGACGGCGATCGTTGGGTGATCTCGGATCTCGACGGCGGAATCCGTCCCAAGAAGGCCACGGCCGATCATGTGCTGGGCGTCGGGCATGCGTCACTGTCCTTGCTGCAGGCCACGCCCACCGCGAGGGTCGGCAGCGTGCTCGACCTCGGTACGGGATGCGGCATCCAAGCCCTGCACGCGAACACGTACGCCGATTCGGTCACCGCAACCGACATCAATCAACGCGCTGTCGACCTCACGGCAGCAACCATGGCCCTCAACGGACTGGACGTCGAACTCCTTCAAGGGTCCTGGTTCGAACCCGTCGAGGGTCGAACCTTCGACCAGGTGGTCGCCAATCCGCCGTTTGTCGTCGGCGAGGCACGCGTCCATCACACGTACCGCGATTCCGGCCTCGATCTCGACGGTGCGAGCGAATTGATGATCTCGCAATCGATCGACTACCTGAACCCCGGCGGCACGGCAGCTCTGCTGGCGTCCTGGGTGCACGTCGAAGGGCAGGACTGGCGGTCGCGGATCGCGTCGTGGCTGCCGGCCCACGGCGTCGATGCCTGGGTGGTCCAGCGCGATGTCGCGGATCCGGCTCTGTACGTCGGTACGTGGCTCAAGGACGGCGGGCAGGATCCGCGAGATCCGGAAACGGCATCGAGAGCAAACGCCTGGCTGGATCACCTCGAAGAATCCGACGTCGAGGGCGTCGGCTTCGGTTTCGTGTTCCTTCGCCGCACCGACTCCCCCACCGACCTGATGGCCGAGGACCTCATGCACGGCTTCTCGGACCCGCTCGGGGCCGAGGCGCTCGCTTACTTCGACCGTCTTGCCTGGTTGCGTGAACACGACGTCCTCGAGGAACGCTTCGTCCTCGATCCGGACACGGCTCTCGAACGCGTCTACCTCCCCGGTGACGAGGGATGGCAACAAGTGGTCACGCGTGTGCACCGCGGCAACGGACCGCACTGGCAGCACGAGATCGACGAGCTCGGTGCTGCGCTGTTGGCCGGACTCCGAGCGGATGGACTGGTGGTCGACGAATTGATCGAACTTCTTGCCGCGGCGAACGGCGAAGACCCGGACCAGCTACGTGAGGCCGTCGTCACAATGATGGTCTCGCTGGTTCGGCACGGGTTGGTGCTTCCCGTCACGAACTGAGTTCCCGGTGAGTTGCAGATTTTTGTGTTCTCAGCAACTTCTCAGGACGACTGGGAAATAACTGCAGGTCACGGCGATTTAGCGGAAATCGGCACGGGAACTTTCCCGGAACTCTCACACGTTGAACTGTGTGAGAGACCGCCGATAGGGAGGCAAGTCATGACAAGCCCCAGCACCACTACTCGCATTCGTCCGAGCGCCGCAGATCTGGACGCCCAGAGCCCGGCCGCAGACCTGGTCCGCGTCTACCTGAACGGGATCGGTCGTACCGCACTGCTGACAGCAGCAGACGAGGTCGAACTGGCGAAGCGAATCGAAGCGGGGCTGTACGCCAGCCACGTCCTTGCCACGGGAAAGCGCCTGACAGTCGCCAAGAAGAGGGATCTCGCAACGATCGTTCGCGAGGGACAGTCGGCACGTAGCCACCTCCTGGAAGCGAACCTGCGACTCGTCGTGTCGCTGGCCAAGCGCTACACCGGCCGCGGCATGCCGCTCCTCGATCTGATTCAAGAAGGCAACCTCGGACTCATCCGTGCAATGGAGAAGTTCGACTACGCCAAGGGCTTCAAGTTCTCGACGTACGCCACCTGGTGGATCCGTCAGGCAATCACCCGCGGAATGGCTGATCAGAGCCGCACCATCCGGCTCCCAGTCCACCTCGTGGAGCAGGTCAACAAGCTCGCCCGCATCAAGCGCGAACTGCACCAGCAGCTCGGGCGAGAAGCCACGGACGACGAGTTGGCCGAAGAGTCGGGCATCCCGGCGCACAAGATTGCCGACCTGCTCGACCACAGCCGCGACCCGGTAAGCCTGGACATGCCTGTGGGCAACGACGAAGAAGCGCCCTTGGGCGATTTCATCGAAGATTCCGAGGCGACCTCGGCCGAGAACGCCGTCATCGCCGGTCTGCTGCACAGCGATGTGCGCAGCGTGCTCGGGACGCTCGACGAGCGGGAGCAGCAGGTCATCCGACTTCGCTACGGTCTCGACGACGGCCAGCCCCGCACCCTCGATCAGATCGGCAAGCTCTTCGGCCTCTCGCGTGAGCGGGTTCGTCAGATCGAGCGTGAGGTCATGGGCAAGCTCCGCGTCGGCGATCGCGCCGAGAAACTGCGGTCCTACGCGAGCTGATCAAACAACACAGCACGTGCGTCAGCGCGCCACACCACTCGCGCTGACGCACCGCACAAAGCACCGGCCACCGCAACTTCCCTCCCCCTCGGGAATGTGCGGTGGCCGGTGTTGTTCGCTGTGTCTACCGCAGCCGCCTGGGCCCCAGGTCGATTGCGCTCGGCTCAGGTCCGATTCGGACACGTGAATCGGTGATCTCCGCGCCGGTAGCCGAAGCGAGTACCGGCTCACAGGCCAGTTCGCGGACTTCGGGAATGTCGTCGGCCAGCGCCGAGATGCGCTGGACCAGATCAACCAGCGCACCCTTGTTGACCGGAACGGCGTTGCGGTATCCGGAGAGAAGCGGCGCGGCCTTGGGCGCGTCGATCAATTCCGTAGCAGCGTCCTCGGTGAGTGGCAGTACGCGATAGGCACGGTCACCGAGGAGATCGGAGATCACGCCGGCAAGCCCGAACGAGATCAGCGAACCGAACGACGGGTCGTCTTGGACACCAACCACACATCCGATGCCCTTGGTCGCCATTTTCTGCACGTGCAGCAGCGGTTCACCCGACGCGGCCGCAAGATCTCGGTAAGCGAGGCGCACCGATTCCGGTCCACTCAGATCCAGCCTGACACCGCCCAGATCCGGTCGGTGTCGCCACATTTCGCCGGTTGCCTTGACCGCGACCGGGTAGCCGACAGCATCCGCTGCCTCCACAGCTTCGTCTTCGCTCAGGACCGAACGGAATTCGACGACGGCGACCCCGTAGCACTCGAGCAGCGCCGCCGCTTCCACATCTGAAAGCCAACGGCCAGGAGAGTTTTCAAGCCAATCAGCCACCATCTTCTGGGCTCGCTCGGAGTCGATACCTACGGGGCGAACCACCTTCGACGCAGGCTTGCTGCGCCACTCCGCATATCGCCAAGCCCTCGCCAACGCCAGGGCGGCACGCTCCGGCCCCGGGTAGGACGGCACCGAACCGCGGGTCGGGTTACCGACTTCGTCACGAACTGCCAGGACGTCCGGCACACCCTCAGCTGCGAGGAACGTGGTGAGAATCGGCTTGTCCGAGCCTGCGACGGCGTCCTTGAGTGCTTTCGCGAACGGCTCGACCGGAATGGCTACCGGAGGAACGAAGACGGCGATGACGGCATCGACGTCGAACGACGCCAAAGCGTCGCGCACGGCAGTGGCGAAGAGTTCCGGACTCGCCTGGGCGCCGAGGTCGACCGGGTCGCTGACCTGCAGACCTTCACTGCGGGCCGCGTCCGCAGCAAGGACACCGAGCGCGGTCGAGTTGCCGATGACCGCAAGCCGGGGGCCGGCGGGCAACGGTTGGTATCCGAAGAGCAAGGCGCAGTCGAACAATTGTGAAATGGACCCGACCTGAATGACGCCCGCCTGTTCGAAGAGGGCGCGGACGATCGAATCGTCGATCTCGACTCCGGTGGCGGCGAGCACTGGCGGAACCGCGTGCCGACCGCTCTTCACTGCGACGATCGGCTTCTTCCGCGCAACTCGACGGGCGATGCGAGAGAACTTCCGTGGGTTGCCGAAGCTCTCCAGGTAGAGAAGGACCACTTCGGTGGACTGGTCGGAATCCCAGTACTGCAGAAGGTCGTTACCCGAGACGTCCGCACGGTTACCGGCGGAAACGAAGGCGGACAATCCGATTCGGCTGCGAGCGGCTTCGTCGAGAATGGCGATACCGAGCGCGCCGGACTGACAGAAGAAGCCGACGTTGCCTGCCACCGGCAAGACCGGCGCGAGCGTCGCATTCAACGAAATCGCCGGGTCGTTGTTCGCGACACCCAGCGCATTCGGGCCGATGAGGCGCATACCGTGAGCGCGCGCTGCATGGACCAGTTTGCGTTCGGACGAGCGCCCGTCCGGACCACTCTCACTGAAGCCCGACGAGACGACCACCAGCGCTTTGACCCCCTTGTCGAGGCAGTCGTCGAGTACCGAATTGATCGATTCTGCAGGTACAGCCACGACGGCGAGATCGACGTCGTCGGGGATGTCACGAACCGTCGGATATGCCCGAACGCCGTGTACCGAACGATGCTCTGCGTTGACGGGATAGACCGGTCCGGTGAATCCGCCGCGCAGCAGGTTGGTCAACACCGCGTTACCCACTTTGGCCGGGTCCGCTGATGCGCCGATCACCGCCACCGATCGCGGGCTGAGCACGTTTCCCATGCTGCGGGCCTCAGCTGCCCGCTCACGCGAATTACGTACTGAAACAAGCGCTTCCGTCGGGTCGATCGCGAATTCGAGTCTCAGCACGCCACCGTCGAAAGAGCGGCTCACCTGATACCCCGCCTCACGGAACACCGTCACCATGTTGCGGTTCTCGGAGAGGACCTCGGCGACGAACATCGTCAGACCGTTCTCGGCCGCTGCCGCTGCCAGGTACTCGAGCAGGATCGGGCCGAGGCCGCGCCCCTGGTGTGCGTCGGCGACGACGAAGGCGACCTCGGCAGACTTTCCGTCACCGACGTCGAGCAGTCGCTCGTATCGACCCACCGCGATGATCTCGTCGCCGAGCATCATCACGAACGCCACGCGGTTGTGGTGGTCGACCGTCGTGAAGTTCTTGACGTCGCGCGCCGACATCGTGGGGTACGGGCCGAAGTAGCGCAGATACCGGGTGCGCTCGGAGAGTTTGCCGTGGAATTCGACGAGCTTGTCCGCGTCTTCGGGAACGATGGGTCGCAACGCCACCGCTCCGCCGTCGGAGGCGAGAACATCGACTACCCAGGAATGGGGATAGGTGTGAGCGGGGTCGGTCTTCGGCGCCTGGCCGCTCGCCTCGCCGCCGGCAGCTACGGTATCGGACTGTTCAGTCACGGGGATCCTCCGGGTCGAGTCCGAGTAGCGGGAACGAAGCGCGACGTGTCGCGATGATCGCCGAGTCGATACGGGTGAGTGCACGGTCCACCGAGGCGACACCTGTCTCCGGTGTACCACCCGGGCCGTCCCACGGCGTGTAGGCGACATCGCCGCCGTCCCCCATGGTCGGCGGGAGGTCGACGCTCGGCGCTCGCAGCTTCGTCGATTCCTTCCAGTCTTCCGGGACAGCGGTGTCGACGTCGATCTCGCGATCGAGCGCTGCAGCGATCAAGTGAGTCCATGCCCTCGGCACGACGCGCACCAGTCCGTATCCCCCGCCTCCGACTGCCAGCCACCGCCCCTCGGAGTAGCGGTCGGCGAGGTCACGCATCGCCAAAAACGCGGCGCGCTGACCGTCGACGGTGAGGGCGAGATCCGCGAGCGGGTCCTCGCGGTGCGAGTCGACTCCGCACTGGCTGATGATGATCTGCGGGCGGAAGGCTGCAATGGCTCCCGGGACGACGGCGTGAAATGCACGCAGCCACAACGCGTCGACGGTTCCGGGCAGCACCGGGATGTTCACCGCCGTACCTTCGGCGGCCCCGTCGCCGACTTCGCTCGACCATCCGGTGTTCGGCCACAAGGTTGCCGGGTGCTGATGCAGCGAGACCGTGAGCACCCGCGGGTCCCCGAGAAACGCATGTTGCACTCCGTCGCCGTGGTGAGCGTCGACGTCGATGTAGGCGATGCGGTCGTAGCCGTTGTCGAGCAGCCACGAAATCGCAACCGCCGCATCGTTGTAGACGCAGAATCCAGAGGCCCAATCCGCCATCGCGTGGTGCATGCCGCCGCCGATGCTGACCGCGCGCCTCGTTCGTCCCGAAGCGATTTCCTGCGCTGCGGCCAGCGAGCCGCCGGCGAGGATCGCACTGGCTTCGTGCATGTGCGGGAAGACCGGGTTGTCCTCGGTACCGAGCCCGTGGGGAACATCCTGGCCGCTCACACCGTTGTTCGCAGAGTTACCCGCGTCTTTGACCGCTGCAAGATATGCCGGTGTGTGGATTCTGAGGAGGTCGGCATCGGACGCGGCACTCGGTTCGAGAAATTCGATGCCCTCGAGAAGTCCGAGGCTTCGCGAGAGTGCCATCGTGAGATCGAGGCGAGTGGGATTCATCGGGTGATCGGCGCTCCACCGATAGCTCAGGTACTCCGGACTCCACACCACGACTCGATTCGCTCGAGACGCCGCGGGGTCCCCGTCAGATCTGATCGACGCGGTCATGGGATCACGCTACTTCCTTCTCGTTTCGTGCTGCACACCACACTCGTGGCCCGCTTCGGAGACCGAGATCGAGTGACACGAATCCAATTCGGACACGCGCTGGACTCGCCGCGGTGGAGGCGGCACCGGAACCACGAACTGAACGGTAGAATGATCAACTGACGAAGGGGTTGAGTGTGAAGGATCTAGTCGACACCACGGAGATGTATCTCCGGACGATCTACGACTTGGAAGAAGAGGGCGTAGTCCCACTCCGGGCGCGGATCGCCGAACGGCTCGAACAGAGCGGACCCACCGTCAGCCAGACTGTTGCGCGTATGGAGCGTGACGGCTTGCTGATGGTCGCCGGCGATCGACATCTGGAACTCACCGACAAGGGTCGCGATCTCGCGATCTCTGTCATGCGTAAGCACCGGTTGGCAGAGCGCCTGCTGGTGGACGTCATCGGTCTCAAATGGGAAGACGTACATGCCGAGGCATGCCGTTGGGAGCACGTGATGAGCGAGGAGGTCGAGCGTCGGCTCGTCGTCGTTCTGAACAACCCCACGACGTCGCCCTACGGCAACCCGATTCCGGGCTTGGACCAGTTGGGACTCGACGGCCCGGTTGCCACCACCGAAACATTGGTGCGCCTGACCGATATTCCGCACGGCGCACAGACAGCTGTGGTCGTTCGGCGACTGGCCGAGCACGTGCAGTCCGATCCCGAGGTGATCGCGCAGCTGCGTGACGCCGGCGTCGTTCCCGACGCCAGGGTGACGGTCGAAACCCGTCCGGGCTCGGTGACGATCATCGTGCCGGGTCACAGCGGGTTCGACCTGTCCGAGGAAATGGCTCACGCCGTTCAGGTCAAGCAGGTCTGAGGAAGTAGATGAAACTCCTGGTCACCGGCGGCGCCGGTTACGTCGGCAGTGTGTGCAGCACTGTGTTGCTCGAGCGTGGACACGAGGTTGTCGTCATCGACGACCTCTCCACCGGAAATGCCGACGCGGTGCCTGCCGGTGCCGAGTTCATCGAAGGAGACGTGGGAGCGCTTGCCGCCGACGTCCTCGGCAGTGCGGGTTCACCGGTTTTCGACGGTGTGCTTCACTTCGCGGCGCAGTCGCTGGTCGGCGAATCGGTGCTGCACCCCGAAAAGTACTGGCGCGGAAACGTCGTCACGACCATCGAGTTGCTCGAGGCGATCCGTGTCTCCGGTACTCCGCGCCTCGTGTTCTCGTCCACCGCCGCAACGTACGGCGAACCGGAGCAGTCCCCGATCGTGGAGACCGCTCCGACCCGCCCCACCAATCCGTACGGCGCGACCAAGCTCGCGATCGATCATGCGATCACCTCGTACTCGATCGCTCACGGCCTCGGTGCGACGAGCTTGCGCTACTTCAACGTCGCGGGCGCGTACAAGTCCGCCGGTGAGAACCGGGTGATCGAAACCCACCTGATTCCGCTCGTCCTTCAGGTCGCACTCGAGCAGCGGGACAAGATCTCGGTCTTCGGAACCGACTGGCCCACGCCGGACGGAACCGCGGTACGCGACTACATCCACGTGCTGGACCTCGCCGAAGCACATCTACTGGCGCTCGAATCCTCGGTTCCCGGCGAGCACCGCATCTACAACCTCGGAAGCGGTGCCGGCTTCAGCGTGCGCGAGGTGATCGCCGCCTGTGCGCGGGTCACCGGCCTGCCGATCAACGTCGAGGACGCGTCACGACGGCTGGGTGATCCGGCAGTACTGATCGCATCGAGCGACAAGGCGATTACCGAGCTCGGTTGGACGCCCACGCGTACCGATCTCGACGTCATCGTCGCCGACGCATGGCAGTTCCTCCAGGATCTGGGCGACCGCTCACACGCTGCTCGCTAGCTTCCATTCGGCAGTGCCGGCGGCAAGCCGGTGATTCCGAGCGATTCCCCGATGGACAATCCGACGGCCGCGAGGTCACGGATTCCGTCGGGGCGCATACCGGATTGCAGCGATAGATCCAGCAATCCCGCCAAGGTGTGTTCCGAATCGGCCGACAGCGCGGCCGACAGCGCAACACCTGCCAGAGGTCCGTCGCCACGCACGTATGCAAAGAAGCCGAGAAGTGTTGCCGGCCAAGCTCGTTCGGGCAACGGGACTTCATGGGTGAGCACGAGCCACAATTGCTCAGCATGTGCCGCAACGGACGTGATCGCCAATCCCAGCACCACGTCGCGCACGCGTACGTCCGTCAAAGCGACCACCAGATCGGCGCATTCCTGCGGGTCAGGGCAGTGAGCGCCTGCCTCGACACGGCGGACATGTTCCAACACCAGATCGATCCGGCGCTGAACTGCGGTTTCACCGCTCGGTCCTCCACTGTGCGCGCTCGACTCTCGTCGGCTCGCGATCAGTCGGGCAATCGTGTCGTGATTGCGAGCGGCGCCGTGTACCCACCGGACCAGTTCCTCACGCGAACGGCGAATGACCCTCCCGCCCAACACCTGTGCTGCTGCAACCGACGAAGATGCCGGGTCTGGCAGGGTGCCGCGGTGAATCGAACGCATGACGCTCGTCCACGGCTGGCCAGATTCTATTGCGGCCGTGCACAATACGTCGGCCAGCTCGACGCAGGTTCCGCCGAGCATGTCTTCGAATACCTCGGCCAGCTCGATGGTTTCATCGATCAGAGTTTCAGCCGCCGAGCAATCGGTGATCACCACGAGAACGACCGCACGCGCGCCTTCCCCGTCACAGACGGCGGCGAACTGGCGCAGCGCCGCGCTCATCTGCCTCGCGGGCTTTCCCCTGACACTGGGAAAGTAGTCGTGCCGCATCACTGGTCCGAGCGTCGAGGCGGAGGCGCCCATCAGAGACAGCGCAACCACAGAGTTGGACGGATGGAAGCCCAGGAGTGCGGGTATTGCCGCGATCAATTCGCCTGGATCGGAGACGCGTTCGACGCATCCGAGAAGGGCGGCAAGGTCGTCGTCGGAGAATTCGAATTCTCCCGGAAGAGGTGATGTCGTCATGCACACACCGTCGCTGATCACCCTGACCCGACCGTCTGCTCGAGCAGGGAAAACAGCTGCGTCCAACTCGTCTGTGGATTACCGCATTTGTTGGGGACCAAGTACCGCGCCGCACCGAGCAGCTCCGCTACTTGTCGGACCTGTGTGCTGTGAAATCACTTGCCTGCTTTGACCTTCTGCACGGCTGCGGTGAACGCTTGATCCAGCGGTGCCGTCGAGGGCGTCGCAGAACCGAACGTCATCAGTGTTGTCGCCACCCGTACGTCGCCGACCTGCGCGATCAAGGTCAGCATCGTCTGATCACCGGCTGTGGCCTTGGGGGACACGACAGTGCGGCGAAGTGACATCGTCTTGTCGGCATCGATCGGCGACGGCGGAAGAATTTCCGTCGTCACTGCCGTAGTGACGCCGTTCGCAGTGACAGTCATGGACGGGCACTGCCGAGTTTGCGCTTCCAACTCGTCCAGTGGTGCATCGACCTTCGTGAGTTCGACCGAAATCGTTGCCCTCGTCGCGTTGTCGGTCCCGACCGCCATCACGGTCCCGTTCGGACCGTAATCCTGTTCCGGTGGCTCACATTCGGACGGATCGACGGTGGCACCGCGCGGGACGCCGACTAGATCCGGCGCTGCCATCGGAACGGCTTGCGGGGGCAGCACAACAGCGCCGAAGGGCTCGGGGAATTCCTCGGGAGTCAGCAGCAGTTCGGACAGCGGTGCCGCCGTTTTCGGAGAGGTGGATTTCGGCGTCGAGGATTTGGGTGCAGCCGTCGTACTCGGCGCCGCCGTGCCGCTGTCGGTCGCACCGGCAGTCGCCGGCGCGGAGTCCGGAACGGGTGCTCCTTGGACCGACCCGGAGCAGCCCGCGAGTAGTGCAACGGCGGCCACCGCAGCAAGTGAGCATGCGGCCACTCGCCTGGACGATCGTGGACACACCCGCATGTAAGCCTCCGCACTCGACCGATCCCGACAATCGACCAATCCATTTCGGACAAATCGGCCGTGCCGACCTTGTGTTCCACTCTGCCATGTCCGAAGCCGCGCACCCGACATCTAGCGAACGCCCAGGCCAAGTGTCGAAAAATACCGCTCAGCTTCGCTCTCGGCGAACGCCCGTCTCGTCGGATCGGGAATGATCGGTCACCGACTCGGTGTTCTTACCGATGAACGTCTGATCCAGTGCTGTCGGGCACCTGACTCCGATGCTGTCGAGCGTGCGCCGATAGTGGACACTTGAGATCAAGACCGAAGAGCGAAGGGGACTGCGATGGACGAACAGTCGAGGATGTACGAGCTGGAATTTCCGGCGCCCCAGTTGGCGGCTGCCGACGGCCAGGGACCGATCCTGATTCACGGACTCGAGGGTTACTCCGACGCCGGTCACGCCGTGAAGTTGGCGACGACGCATCTGCGCGAAAGCCTCGAGACCGAGCTTGTCGCGTCGTTTGCTGTCGACGAGCTGATCGACTACCGCTCGCGTCGACCGACGATGACGTTCAAGGCCGATCATTTCTCCGATTACGACGCTCCGGCGCTCAATCTGTACGCACTGCGCGATACGGCCGGCACGCCGTTCCTGCTGCTTGCCGGGATGGAACCGGACCTCAAGTGGGAGCGGTTCACCACAGCTGTTCGACTGTTGTCCGAACAGTTGGGAGTGCGTCGAACCATCGGGCTCAACGCGATTCCGATGGCAATCCCGCACACCCGACCGCTCGGTGTGACAGCACATTCGACCAACAAGGACCTGATCCAGGACCATCAGCGTTGGTCAGGTGAACTGCAGGTTCCCGGCAGCGCATCATCACTGCTCGAGCTTCGTATGTCTCAGCACGGGCACGAGGCGATGGGCTTTTCGGTGCATGTCCCCCACTACCTCGCGCAAACGGACTACCCGGGCGCCGCAGAAACTTTGCTCGAAAACGTTTCCGAGGTTTCGGATCTGGAGTTGCCCTTGGTGGCACTGGGTGAGGCCGCGGCGCGCGTTCGGGAACAGGTTAACGAGCACATAGCCGGGAACGAAGAAGTTCAGACTGTAGTCCACGCTTTGGAGCGTCAATACGACACTTTTGTCGCCGCTCAGGAACAACAGTCGTCCCTTCTGGCCGGCGAGGCCGACCTTCCCAGCGGTGACGAGATCGGCGCAGAGTTCGAAAAGTTCCTGGCCGAACAGGCGGGAAATGACGACTTCGGCTCAGCTGGAGACCTCGATCGAGGCGACAACTGACGAAAATGTGACGGGCGGGGCGCATAATTCGACATTGTGCGCATTCCGCAACCCCTCCGTTACCTGGGCTGTTGTTCAGGACACATCCGTCGGATAGCCTCAAACTCTGTGTGATTTTCGTTGACGGCTCAACAACTGGAGCAGACAGTCAACGTGGTCACACGCCGAGCCAGGAGGCGACATGAGCAGACCACGGAACCGTCAGCTCCGACCGGTCCCCGACGAGGAACCGCGGATGATGTTCCGGACGATTCACGGCTACCGACGCGCATTTCGGATAGCCGGCGAGGGTCCGGCGGTACTGCTCCTGCACGGAATCGGCGACAACTCGTCGACGTGGACCGAGATCATTCCCCACCTCGCCAAGAAGTACACGGTCATCGCACCTGACCTGTTGGGTCACGGCCGTTCCGACAAGCCACGCGCGGATTACTCGGTAGCCGCGTACGCCAACGGCATGCGGGATCTTCTGTCGACGCTCGGCATCGAGCACGTCACCGTCATCGGGCACTCGCTCGGCGGCGGCGTAGCGATGCAGTTCTCCTACCAATTCCCACACATGGTGGATCGCCTCGTGCTGGTCTCGGCCGGTGGCGTCACCAAGGACGTCCATCCGCTGCTGCGCCTCATGTCCGTTCCGGTGGTCAACGAGGTGGTAAAGCTGCTCCGGATACCTGGTGCGATGCCGCTCGTCCGGATGGCCGGGAACCTTGCCGGCGTAGTTCACGGTTCAAATCTGCGTCCCGGCACCATGTTGCATGACACACCGGACCTGATTCGCGTGCTCGCTGATCTCCCCGACCCCACGGCCTACGAGGCCTACCTTCGTACGCTGCGGGCCGTCGTGGACTGGCGCGGACAGGTGGTCACGATGCTCGACCGCTGTTATCTGACCGAGAATCTGCCGGTTCAACTGATCTGGGGCGACGACGACTCCGTCATTCCCGTCTCCCACGCTCATCTCGCGCACGCGGCGATGCCGAACTCACGCCTCGAAGTCTTCCGCGGCTCGGGCCACTTCCCGTTCCGCGACGATCCGATGCGTTTCCTGCAGATCGTCGAAGATTTTCTTTCCAGCACCGCACCACTCGTCTTCGACGAGGCTCGCTGGCGCCACATGCTGATCTCCGGGGTCGGCGAGAACACCATCACCGGAACGTCGTCCACCCGCATGGCTGTGCTCGACGCCATGGGCTCGGACGAGCGAAGCGCAACCTGATCCACGGTTGCGGCTAGCCTGTACGAGTGCTGCTGACGGAACTTCTCCCCGACAACGCGGATCCTGATTCCGTTTTCGACGCCTTCTCTTCGTGGACCATCGAACGAGGTTTGACGCTCTACCCGGCCCAAGAAGAGGCCGTCATGGAGTTGGTCTCGGGTGCAAACGTGATCCTTGCGACGCCGACCGGGTCAGGCAAGTCGATGGTGGCGATCGGCGCGCATTTCTATGCGATGTCGCTCGGCAAGCGCACCTATTACACAGCGCCGATCAAGGCGCTCGTGAGCGAGAAGTTCTTTGCACTGTGTGAGGTCTTCGGTGCCGAGAACGTCGGCATGATGACCGGCGACGCCGCCGTGAACTCGTCGGCGCCGATCATTTGTGCGACGGCCGAAATCGTCGCGAATCTTGCACTGCGCGAGGGCCCGAACTCCGATATCGGCCAGGTCGTGATGGACGAGTTCCACTTCTACTCCGAACCCGATCGAGGTTGGGCGTGGCAGGTTCCGCTCATCGAGTTGCCGCACGCCCAGTTCCTGTTGATGTCGGCAACTCTCGGTGAAGTCGACTTCTTCTCCGAAGATCTGACGCGGCGTACCGGGAAACCCACCACCGTCGTCTCCGGCACAGAACGCCCCGTGCCTTTGATGTTCTCGTACGCGACCACGCCGGTCGGCGAAACCATCGAAGATCTGGTGACCACCAACCAGTCCCCCGTCTACATCGTGCATTTCACGCAGGCCGCCGCCCTCGAACGCGCCCAGGCACTGACGAGCGTCAATTTCTGTTCCAAAGAAGAGAAGGAAGCGATCGCCGAGGCGCTGGGTGGTTTCCGCTTCACCACCGGGTTCGGAAAAACACTCTCCCGCCTGGTTCGGCACGGCATCGGCGTTCACCATGCGGGCATGCTGCCCAAGTACCGACGGCTCATCGAAGTTCTCGCACAGGACGGGCTTCTCAAGGTGATTTGCGGTACCGACACCCTCGGCGTCGGCATCAACGTCCCGATCCGCACGGTGCTGCTCACGGGTCTGGCCAAGTACGACGGTGTCCGTACTCGACATCTGAAAGCCCGCGAGTTCCATCAGATCGCCGGTCGCGCGGGTCGTGCAGGCTACGACACGATGGGCACCGTCGTCGTACAGGCACCGGAACACGAAGTAGAGAATCTGCGGGCAGTCGCCAAGGCCGGCGACGATCCGAAGAAGATCAAGAAGATTCAACGCAAGAAGGCTCCCGAGGGGTTTGTGTCCTGGAGCGAAGCGACGTTCGATCGCTTGGTCGCGGCCTCGCCCGAGCCGTTGGTGTCGCGATTCTCGGTCAGCAACTCGATGCTGCTCAATGTCATTGCCCGCCCGGGTAACTGCTTCGACGCGATGCGGCACCTGTTGGAGGACAACCACGAATCGCGTCCGGCGCAGCGCAAGCACATCCTCAAAGCGATCTCGCTGTATCGCGGATTGCTCAGCGCCGGCATCGTGGAACGCCTCGACGAACCCGACGAGTACGGCCGCATGGCTCGGTTGACGATGGACCTGCAACGCGACTTCGCCTTGAACCAGCCACTCTCACCGTTCGCCTTGGCGGCATTCGAACTTCTCGACGTCGAATCCGACAGTTACGCACTCGATGTCGTCTCGATCATCGAGTCGACGCTCGACGATCCGCGTCAGGTTCTGATGGCGCAGCAGCACTTCGCTCGTGGCGAAGCGGTTGCGCAGATGAAGGCCGACGGCATCGAGTACGAGGAGCGCATGGAACTCCTCGAAGAGGTTACGTGGCCGAAACCGTTGTCGGACTTGCTGTTCCCGGCTTTCGAAATGTACCGGGGTGGCCACCCGTGGATCACCGAGTTCGCCCTCTCCCCCAAGTCCGTGGTGCGCGACATGATCGAACGCGCCATGACGTTTGCCGAGTTGATCAGCCATTACGGACTCACCCGGTCCGAGGGCCTCGTCCTGCGCTACCTCGCCGACGCCTACCGCGCGCTGCGACAAACCGTCCCGACGGAAGCGCGCACCGAGGAACTCGAAGACATCATCGAGTGGTTGGGCGAGCTGATCCGTCAGGTCGACTCGAGCCTGCTCGACGAATGGGAGTCACTCACCGACCCCGGAGCCGAGGCAGATACGGAAGAGGTTGCGTTCGGCGCCGACATTCCCCGTCCCATCTCGGCGAACCCGCGCGCATTCCGCGTCATGGTGCGCAATGCGATGTTCCGACGCATCGACCTCGCGTCGCGTCGGCAGTGGAATGAGCTGGAAAACCTCGAGGACGGTATCGACGCCGCCGAGTGGGAGGAGCAACTACTCCCGTACTTCGAGGAGTACGCAACAATCGGAACCGGGCCATCGGCGCGCGGGCCGGCGCTCTTCCAGGTCACCGAAGAGGGTGAGCTCTGGCGGGTGCGGCAGGTGCTCGAGGATCCGGAGGGCGATCACGGATGGGCACTGCTTGCCGTCGTCGACATCCCGGAATCGGATGCCGCGGGTGAAATCGTGTTCGACGAGCTGAGCGTCGTAGAAGGCTAGCGCCTGTGCGCCTTTCTGGTAGTCGGCGCTACCAAAAAGGCGCACAGGGGGCGTCAGCCCCTTCGAGCCTTCCGCGGCTGGTTGCGGCGAGCAGCGCGCTTTTCCTTGATGCGAACGTTCTCGGCCCGCACGTCGGCCTGAACAGCGCGTTCCTTTTCGAGCCATTCGGGCTTCTCTTCGAGGAGTGCGGCGATCTGATCCGTGGTGAGTGCTTCTTCGACGCCGCCGCGGGCCAGGCCGGCGATCGACACGCCCAGCTTGGCTGCGATGACCGGGCGAGGATGCGGTCCGGTGCGTCGCAGCTCCAGCAGCCACTCCGGCGGATCGGTCTGCAGAGCGGTCAGCTCGTCACGAGTCACGTCGCCTTCCTGGAACTGCGCAGGTGTTGCTTCCAGGTACACACCCAGCTTCTTGGCAGCCGTCGTCGGCTTCATCGTCTGGGGAGTTTTGTTCGACGTCATGCAACAAGAGTAACCAGCCGATACGGGTGCTTTTACCAAGGCGGTAGCCTTGCCTGGTGACAGACGCGGATAGTCAGGCAATTTTTCGACTCGCGTACGCCCCGGGGGTGACGCCCACCAAGTGGGTCCGGGTGTGGCACGAGCGGCTCCCCGAGGTGCGTCTGGAACTTGTTCAGTTCCCGGTTCTCGAACTCGAAGCTGCACTTCGCGCCGGTGAAGCAGATGCAGGTTTGGTTCGACTGCCGATCGACCGGACCGGCATCAGCGCCATCTCGCTGTACGCGGAAACCCCGGTGGTGGTGGTACCGAAGGATCACGTGTTCACTACTGTCGATCAGATTTCCGTCGACGATCTGGCCGACGAGATAGTGCTCGATCCTCTCGACGACAGACTCGACTGGCCGACCCGTCCCGGAAAGACCGCCGCCGAGCGACCCGCGACCATCGCCGACGCCATCGAGTTGGTGGCCGCCGGCGTCGGAGTTGTCGTGGTTCCCCATTCGCTGGCGCGGTTCCACCATCGCAAGGACCTGACCTTCCGTCCGGTGGACGGTGCGCCCGAGGCACCTGTGGCTTTGGCATGGATGGAGTCCAAGACCACAGATCTGGTCGAGGAACTTATCGGCATCGTGCGGGGCCGAACGGCGCAGAGTTCCCGCGGCCGAAACGGTGAGCCGGCGGAGAAGATCAAGGGCTCCGTCAAGGCCAAGATCGCGGCCCGCGAGCGTCGCGCAGAAGCTGCCAAGAACGGGCAGAAAGCTAAGGGCGCCGGCACCGCGAAGAACATATCCGGACGCAACGCCGGTTCCGGTAAGGCCAAGGCGGGCGGCAAATCAGGCAGCGGCAAGTCCGGTGGGACCAAGAGTTCGGGTGGCCGGTTCTCCGGAAAGCAGAAGGGCCGCTAGGGCTTCAACTGGCAACTCGGAGGATCGCTGCCGGACAATGCTGAACTGATCAGGCGCGACAGACTCGGGCTGTGGTCTCGCGAATTGGCGCATCGTCGAACTCCGTCGAGCATGATGAGAGTATGACTCCCGCGAGTTCTTCAGCCCTCGACGAATTGGTAGCGGCACTCCCCGAGGGAGCCGTCCTGCTGGATCCGGACGTGACCGCGGGCTACCGCCAGGACTGGGCTGCCGATCCGGCCGCCGGCCACCCCGCTGCCGTGGTTCGCGCTACGTGCACCGAAGACATCCAAACCGTGATGCGATGGGCAACCGCCAATCGCGTACCGGTGGTTCCCAGAGGTGCCGGCTCGGGCCTGTCCGGTGGATCCAGCGCCGTCGACGGTTGCATCGTGGTCAGCACCGAGCGAATGCGACAGATCACGATCGACCCGGTCGCCCGGGTGGCGGTTACTCAGCCCGGCTTGATGAATGCGGAGGTCAAGAAAGCCGCCGCAGAGCACGGACTCTGGTACCCACCTGACCCGTCGTCCTTCGAGATCTGTTCCATCGGCGGCAATGCAGCCACCAACGCCGGCGGACTCTGCTGCGTCAAGTACGGAGTTACCACCGACTACGTTCTCGGACTCCGGGTCGTGCTGGCGGACGGTACAGCTGTCAGCCTCGGAGGTCCCCTTCTCAAGGACGTCGCCGGACTCTCACTCACCAAACTGTTCGTGGGCAGCGAGGGCACTCTCGGCATCATCACGGAAATCACGTTGCGTTTGATTCCCGCGCAGCCGCCCGCATCAACCGTCGTCGCGTCGTTCGACTCGGTACAAGAAGCTGCCGACGCGGTCTTGGCGATCACCAGCAACATGCGTCCGGCGATGCTCGAGTTCATGGATCACGCCAGTATCAATGCTGTCGAGGATTCGGTACGCATGGGTCTGAACCGCAAGGCTCACGCACTACTGCTCGCGCAGTCCGACGCACCCGGCGCGGCAGGCGTGCTGGAAATCGAGACGATTGTTCAGGCGTGCGAAAACAACGGAGCCACCGAAGTATTCGCCACCGATGACCAGGCCGAAGGTGACGCTTTTGCGGCGGCACGGCGAGCGGTGTTCCCGGCCGTGCTCGCGATGGGAAGTCTGCTTCTCGAAGACGTGGGCGTTCCCATGCGCGCACTCCCCCAGCTGGTAACCGGGGTCGAAGCCATCGCAGACGACCTCGACGTCCTGATCTGCACGGTGGCGCACGCCGGAGACGGAAACACCCACCCGCTCATCGTCTTCGACCCCGCAGACCCGGACATGTCCGAACGCGCACAGATCGCATTCGGACGGGTGATGGATCTCGCCATCGCGCTCGGCGGCACGATCACCGGCGAACACGGGGTCGGTCGACTCAAGCGCGACTGGCTGCCGTCACAGTTGGGTGACGACGTCATGGTCCTCAATCGCAAGGTCAAGGATGCGCTCGACCCGCTGGGAATTCTCAATCCCGGAGCCGTCATTGCCGTGAAAGAAGGCTCTCTCGACTAGCTTTCACGTCGACGTCGAACGAGTCACGTCATCGAGGAACCGTCGGGCTGACCGAACGGACCAGCTCGGCCAGCTGACGGAATCCTTCTGCTCGGCCACTCGACGAGCGGAACACGACGCCGATCGTGCGACCTGGAGCCGGCGAAGCGAAATGCGCCGTCGACAAGTCCCCGCGTCGAACCTCCACGGCAACAGCCGATTCCGGGACCAAAGTCACCCCGAGTCCCCCGGCCACACATTGCACGACTGTCGCGAGAGAGGTAGCCCGCGTGTCGCCGGCAAGCGGATGGGCGTCTACCGAACGGCACAGATCCAACGTCTGGTCACGCAGGCAGTGGCCGTCGTCGAGCAAGAGCAACGGCAGCGCGTCGAGCACGTCCGCCGTGAGATCGACACGTCCGGCCAAGGAATGATCGTTCGGCACGACCATCACAAAATCCTCTTCGTACACAGGAACTTCCACCAGGCCAGGTGTTCCGGCAGGAAGCGCCAACACCGCGACGTCGAGCGCTCCCGATCGCAGGGCATCAAGCAAGCGCGCCGTTTGATCCTCGACTATTTGCGGCGCCAACGACGGCAGCTTCTCGCGCAGCTCCGGCAACAACCCCGGAAGAATGTAGGGCGCAACGGTCGGGATCAACCCGATGCGTAGCGGTCCGGTCAGAGAGTCGCCGGAGCCGGCCGCGCTCGCGACGAAACCGTCGGCAGCCTCGAGGATTTGCTTGGCCTGACCGAGCAAGCGCTGTCCGTCCGCGGTCACGAGCACGCGCCGCGTACTACGTTCGATCAGTTTGACCCCTAGTCCCGCCTCGAGAGCTGCCAGCGCCTGCGACAGTGTGGGTTGGCTCACACCGGAACGCGCTGCGGCAGTACCGAAGTGCCGGTACTCGGCCACAGACACAAAGGCACGCAGCTGTGACAAGGAAGGTTGATAAGTCTGATCAGACATGCCTATCAGTGTAGTGCCACCCATCACCTTTACCTTTTGAACGGTTTGATGCAGAATGGACTCATACCAAAAAGCGCCGGTCACAACCTCGACACTCCAGTCGAAACCGTCCGACCCGCTGACGGTGACAAACCCTCTCGATCCAGCACGTTCGGCCGTCACAGTCCGAACAGCCGGATCGTGTGCGCAAGAAATTCCTGTTCACGAGACACGTAGGAGAATGAGACACATGGCTCTGCTCACAATCGGCGACCAGTTCCCCGCTTACAACCTCACGGCTGTCATCGGCGGCGACCTGTCCAAGGTCGATGCCCAGCAGCCCGATGACTACTTCACCACCGTCACCAGTGACGACTACGCAGGCAAGTGGCGCATCGTCTTCTTCTGGCCCAAGGACTTCACCTTCGTGTGCCCCACCGAGATTGCTGCATTCGGCAAGCTCAACGAAGAGTTCGCAGACCGTGATGCTCAGGTTCTCGGCGCTTCCGTCGACAACGAGTTCGTGCACTTCCAGTGGCGTGCACAGCACGAAGAGCTCAAGACCCTCCCCTTCCCGATGCTCTCGGACCTCAAGCGCGAGCTTGCCGAGGCCACCGGCGTCCTCAACGCCGACGGCGTTGCAGACCGCGCGACGTTCATCGTCGACCCCAACAACGAGATCCAGTTCGTCTCCGTCACAGCCGGTTCCGTCGGCCGTAACGTCGATGAGGTTCTCCGCGTCCTCGACGCTCTCCA
Organism: Rhodococcus sp. T9N; assembly: GCF_024436645.1. Taxonomy (NCBI): domain Bacteria; kingdom Bacillati; phylum Actinomycetota; class Actinomycetes; order Mycobacteriales; family Nocardiaceae; genus Rhodococcus; species Rhodococcus sp. T9N. Next base: position 49,092 of record NZ_JAMSKS010000004.1, read on the forward strand.
GAGCGACGAGCTGTGCGCATGCAACTGGAAGAAGGGCGACCCGACCATCAACGCCGGCGAGCTCCTGACTGCGAGCGTCTGAGTATGAGCGTCGAGAACCTCAAGAACTCGCTTCCGGAGTACGCGAAGGACCTCAAGCTCAACCTGAGTTCCATTGCGCGCACGACGGTCCTGAACGAGCAGCAGTTGTGGGGAACGCTCCTCGCAACGGCCGCAGCCACCAAGTCTGCGTCCACGCTCAAGGAGATTGCTTCCGAGGCTGCCGACAACCTGTCGGCAGAGGCATACAACGCCGCTCTCGGCGCAGCGTCGATCATGGGCATGAACAACGTCTTCTACCGCACCAAGGGCTACCTCGACGGTAAGTACGACGACCTTCGTGCCGGCCTGCGGATGAACATCATCGGCAACCCGGGCGTCGACAAGGCCGACTTCGAATTGTGGTCGCTTGCAGTGTCCGCGATCAACGGCTGCAACCACTGCCTCGAAGCTCACGAGAACACCCTCCGCCAGGAAGGTGTCGACCGCGAGGTCATCTTCGAAGCGATCCGCGCCGGTTCCATCGTCGCGGGTGTCGCACAGGCTGTCGAAGCCAACGAGATCCTCTCTGCCGCACAGGTCTGATCACTCGGACCTGAGTGCAGTTCGACGAGCCCTCCCCACCGTGAAGGTGGGGAGGGCTTTTCGCGCGCTAGGGTGGACCGATGGGTATCGAGGTGAGTGTGGTCCGGGTCTTCACGGACGAGAACGGCAAGCACGGGAATCCGTTGGGAATCGTCGACGCGTCCACGGTTGCAGAATCGGATCGACAAGCCGTCGCGAAGGAACTCGACTACAGCGAGACCATCTTCATCGACGTTCCGGATGACGGCGCCTCGCGTGCGCGGGTCCAGATCTTCACTCCGGCAGCAGAACTCCCCTTCGCCGGACACCCGACCGTCGGTGCCACGTGGTGGCTGGGCGAACAGGGCCGTCGCGTGAGCGCCCTCGACGTTCCTGCCGGCAGTGTCGACGTCCGCCAATCCGGCGCTTTGACGTGGGTACGCGCGCGTGCCGAATGGGCACCGGAATTCGCGATCTATCCGATGGACACGGTGGACGACGTCATCGACGCAGATCCGTCCGACTACGAGGCGGATCATTCGTATCTGTGGGCGTGGCAGGACAAGCTCGAAGCTGCCATCCGCGCACGCATGTTCGCACCGGTGATGGGAATCGCCGAGGACGAGGCAACCGGATCTGCAGCGCTGCGCATCACGGACCGATTGAGGAAATCACTGCTCATCACCCAGGGACGCGGATCGGTCCTTCACACGACCTTCTCTCCGGAAGGTTGGCTCGAAGTCGGCGGCCGCGTCGTCGCCGAGCCGTCACGAACCTTGTGAGTACCCGGCGGGATTGCGTCCGGCCTCGAGGTCACGTGCACTCAGTGATACCGAGATCTCGTCACCGAGCGCAACTCCCGGAGCGAGGGGCAACTGATCTCCACTCCAGAACTTGCCCGGGTCGAACCAGTTGACACGACGATTACCGACGAGCAGACCCATCGCTTCATAGGTCTTGGCAACCACTTCGGCGCAGTAGGCGCTCTCGACGGCTACTGCCGATACGTCGGACTTCTTGCGCAGCTTCGGGATTCGGCCGCCGAACCAGCGCGAAGCAAGCTTCGCCGTCGACGGGAAAGGCGTACCGTCCAGCCGCGCGATCGTCTCGAGCAGAGCGTCTTCCTGCTCCCGGGTGATCTCGTGGTCGAGCTGGCGCAACCATCCACGCTGCCCGTACTTGGCGCCCCAAACCTGAACGGCCGATCGCAGATCGTGCAGTTGGACACCACGCTGGAAGCGTCCGGTCCACATGTCCTGCAGCGAGTGACCGAGTTCCGCATGCCACATCAGCGGCGGAAGGTCGTCGATCACGACCGACATTCCGACGTGGTTGACCGGGCTGTTGGTCAGCGTCTGGATGGCCCGGTCCGCCGTCGACTCTCCGCGGAAGATCCAGATGTCGCCCGTGCGGGTCGCCGCGGCGGCCTCGTCGAGACTCACCTGCGAAAGCAATCGTCGGTCCATGCCTCTAGCGTAGAGGGATGAAACTCACGACTCCTCTGCGCGCCTCGCACGTTTGGAAACTGGTCGGCCTCGCCGGTGCAATGGGCGTTGCCGCCACCGGGGTTCTCGTTGCGCGCGGCGAACGCCAGCGTCGGGCCTACTCTCCGGACGAAATTCGCTCGGTGCTACACGAGCGCTACACCCAGGCGTACGCCAAGCAGTCGGAACAAGAGGTTCTGGAACTCGAACCTGCGCCCAACGCAGTGCGGCGCCGAATCGAGAAACTCTTTCGGCGCCGCAACTGAACTCATCCGAGGGCTGCGAGGATCCCCGCGGCCATCTCGGCGACCTGATCGTCGGTCATCACAAACGTCGGCGAAATCTGCATCGCACCCTGACCCGCAGCGCGACCCGAAATACCGTGCTCGCGAAGCGTCTTCACGAACGGCAACGCCTCCGCCGGATCAGCCAACTGCACCGCAGCGACCGCACCGAGCCCACTACGAACCTCCGCCACCCGCGGATGCTCGGCCAACGGCTGCAGATGCGTATGCAACGACGCCTCCAGACGCTTCGACTCCGCGAGCAGATTCTCACGCTCGAGAATGTCGAGGTTCGCCATCGCCGCCGCAGCAGCACCGGCATGCCCGCCGTAGGTGTACCCATGACGCCACCACGAACCGGCATAGAACGGCTCCGCCACCCGCGGCGCGATGAACACCGCACCCATCGGCACGTAACCCGACGTCAAACCCTTTGCCGTGGTCATCATGTCGGGCTGCAAATCGAAACGGGTGGACGCGAACCACTCACCACCGATCCGGCCGAAACCGGTCACGACCTCGTCGACGACAAAGAGGATGTCGTGCTCACGGCAGATGTCACGCACCTCGGCCAGATACCCCTCCGGCGGAAGATACACCCCACCCGCACCGATGATCGGCTCCGCGAAGAACGCAGCGATCTTGTTCGCACCGACCCGCTCGATCAACTCGAGCAGACTCTTCGCATCATCCCAGCCGACCGTGGCCGCATCCGCCATCAGCTCGCCGTACCCCTCACGGTTCACCGGAATACCAGCGAGAGCTGTTCCCGCAACATGCATTCCGTGGTACGCCTTCTGACGACCGACGATGATCGCCTTCTCCGGCTGCCCCACCTCGTGCCAGTACCGACGAGCAAGCTTCGCCGCAGTGTCCACCGAATCCGAACCACCCGAAGTGAAGAAGATCTTGCTCCCGGCAACCGGCGCGATCGTCGCCAACCGCTCCGCCAACACCTGCGTGGTCTCGGGAACAAAATCACCGAAATTCGAAAAATGAGCGATCTTCGACAACTGAGCCGCCACCGCATCCGCGATCTCCGTGCGCCCGTGCCCGACATTGGTGAACCACAGGCCCGCTGTCGCATCCAGATACCGAGTGCCCTCGCGGTCCCAGATGTACGCGCCCTCACCGCGAGAGACGACAAACGCGCCGTTTTTCTCCACAGCGCCCATGTCCGCGAACCCGTGCCACAATGCCGAAGCCATCATTGTCCCCTTCGAATACAAACGATGCTGGTGTGCAAACGATGTGCTGCGACTATATCGACACCAGGAATCCGCGCACGACGGCGCTCGCCCGGCACCGGCATTTCCGGGCGCACCCGTAATCTGTCGACCATGACTTTTGCCGACAATCTCGCCGCACTGCCCACCATCGATCATCTGGCCGCCATCGAGGTACTCGACGCCGACGGAACCGTCGTCGACACCGTGGAGAACAAGCCCGGAAAGTCCGGCTCGGTCAAGGTGTACAACCATCTCGCTCAAGTCTACGGCGCGCTGACACCCGAAGCCGCCTCGGCAGGATTGACGATCTTCGCCGAGCACACCGAGGACGCGCGGGCGAACCCCGGTAAGCATCCGAACGTGGACCGACTCGATCAGGTGCTCGCCTCCGGCAATCCCCTAGGACTTCGCAGCGTTCCGTCCGCGTAGCCCGGCGCCCAACCGTCCGACGGCATTGACTGCCAACGCCATCAGGGCCATCGCGATGCCCAGTACGACGAATCCGATGAACAGGGCCAGATAGCCCTGGTGGCGCGGATCCATGAACGGGTAGGGATACCAGTCGACGATCGAACCTCGGATCAACGTGTACACGCCGTACACGACCGGGAACAGCAACCACTGCAGTGAACGTGCTTCGGAGATCCTGTGCCTCGAGGCGAAGAACACCCAGTCGAGCAGCATGACCAACGGAAGAATCCGATGCAGTGCCGAGTTGATCCAGGCATCGTTCAAATTGACGTCGATATCTGCCAGGAGGACGGCATAGATGATGCCGGTGATCACCATGTACAGCGTCACCGCCCCGCGGATCGACTGCCACGCCTGCGATTGTGGATCTCGAATTGCACCGATCAGCAACACGATCACCGCAAGAATGTTGCTCTCGATGGTGAAGTAGCTCAGATAGTTCGACAGAGACAGCTCAGCCGCGTCACGGATCGGGATCCACAGCAAAGCGGCAAGTCCGAACACAGCAAACAACAGTCTCAGGGCTCGCACGGCGATCGGCGTCGACAAGACAGGCACCGATGACTCATTTGCGGTATTTGTCGTCACCGGTCGATATTTGCACATCAGCACGATCTGCGAGCGGTAGTTGTGAACGCGTTCGATAGGCTGTCATCAGCATGTCTACAACACCACCGGCCCCGCTCTCCCCCAAGCGGAGTGACCTGAAGAGCGCGCTGGCGCAGGTCTCACTCCGCGACGAGAGTCGACTCCGTCGCAAACTCGACCGTGCCCGCACACCAGACGCTTTGGTGGCGCTGGCCGAGGAAATCGAAACGGCGCGCACGCGGTTGGCCGCACGCTCCGCCAATGTTCCCGCAGTCTCGTATCCGGAAGCTCTGCCCGTCAGTCAGCGCAAGGACGACATCGCGACCGCGATCTCGGAAAATCAGGTTGTCATCGTCGCCGGCGAGACCGGCTCGGGTAAGACAACCCAGATCCCGAAGATCTGTCTCGAACTCGGACGTGGCGTCCGCGGTCTGATCGGACACACACAGCCGCGCCGGTTGGCAGCACGCACCGTTGCCGAACGTATCGCCGAAGAACTCGACACCGAACTCGGCGACGCCGTCGGATACACCGTGCGCTTCACCGACCAGGTCTCGGACCGCACCTACGTCAAGCTCATGACCGACGGCATTCTCCTGGCCGAAATTCAGCGCGACCGTATGCTCCGACGCTACGACACGCTGATCATCGACGAAGCGCACGAACGCAGCCTCAACATCGACTTCATCCTCGGTTACCTGGCTCAGCTGCTCCCCCGCCGACCCGATCTCAAGGTCATCATCACGTCGGCGACCATCGATCCCGAGCGCTTCGCCAAGCACTTCGCTGTCGACGGTAAGCCCGCGCCGATCGTCGAGGTATCCGGGCGAACATTCCCTGTCGAAATGCGTTACCGGCCACTGACCGTCGAATCCGGCGACATCACCTTCGACCGCGATCCCGTCGACGCGGTCTGCGAGGCGGTCGACGAGCTGAGCGCGGAGGGCGAAGGCGACATCTTGGTCTTCCTCTCCGGCGAACGCGAAATTCGCGACACCGCAGATGCTTTACGCGATCGGCGTCTTCGCAACACCGAAATCGTCCCGCTGTACGCGCGGCTGTCTGCCGCCGAGCAACACAAAGTGTTCTCGCCGCACACCGGCCGACGCGTCGTCCTTGCCACCAACGTGGCCGAGACCTCGCTGACCGTTCCCGGCATTCGGTACGTCGTCGATCCGGGAACCGCGCGCATTTCGCGATATTCGGTGCGCACCAAGGTTCAGCGGTTGCCGATCGAGCCCATTTCGCAGGCGTCAGCTCGTCAGCGTTCCGGGCGTTGCGGCCGCGTCGCCGAAGGAATCTGCATCCGCCTGTATTCCGAGGAGGACTTCGAGTCACGGCCGGCATTCACCGAACCGGAGATCCTGCGAACCAACCTCGCATCCGTGATCTTGCAGATGACGGCCCTCGGCCTGGGCGACATCGCGGCATTCCCCTTCGTCGAACCGCCGGACCAGCGCGCCGTGAAGGACGGAATCGGACTCCTCGAGGAACTCGGCGCCATCGCGCGAGGTTCCGAGGCCAGCCACCCCGAACTGACGCCGGTCGGCCGCGAGCTGGCCCAGATTCCGGTGGATCCGCGGATGGCACGGATGCTGGTGGAAGCCAAGAACAACGGTTGCCTTCACGAAACCCTTGTCATCGTCGCGGCGTTGTCGATCCAGGACGTTCGCGAGCGGCCCGCCGAGTTCCAGCAAGCCGCCGACGAAAAGCACGCCCGCTTCAACGTCGAGAACTCCGACTTCCTGGCCTACCTGAAACTGTGGGACTACTTACGCGAACAACGTAACGATCTGTCCTCCAACCAGTTTCGCAAGATGTGCCGGAACGAGTTCCTGCACTGGCTCCGCATCCGCGAATGGCAGGATCTGCACGGGCAACTCCGGCAGATCACCCGCGGTCTCGGCTGGACAGTGGGAGAGACACCGGCAAGCGAGAACGCGATCCATCAGTCGCTCCTTGCCGGATTGCTCTCGCATATCGGGCTACGCGAGGGTGAGAAGCGGGACTACCTCGGCGCCAGGGGCAGCCACTTCGCGATCTTCCCCGGATCGGGACTGTTCAAGAAGCCACCACGCTGGGTCATGGCCGCCGAACTCGTGGAAACGTCGAGGCTGTGGGCGCGCATGTCCGCGCGTATCGAACCCGAGTGGGCTGAAAAGCTCGCCCCGCACCTGGTGAAACGGACCTATTCCGAACCGCACTGGTCCTCCAAGCGCGGCTCGGCGATGGCATACGAGCGGGTCACTCTCTACGGAGTTCCTCTGGTAACCGGCCGCGCAGTGACGTACTCACGAATCGATCCCGAGGCCTCTCGCGATCTCTTCATCCGCCATGCGCTCGTGCAGGGCGAATGGCAGACGAACCACAAGTTCTTCCACGAAAACCGTGCACTCCTCGACAACGTCGAAGAACTCGAGAACCGCGCGCGCCGACGCGACATCCTCGTCGACGACGAAACTCTCTACGAGTTCTACGACGAACGTATCGGCCAGGAAGCCGTATCCGCCAAGCATTTCGACCAGTGGTGGAAGACCGAGCGGCGCAAGAATCCGAGTCTGCTGACTTTCACACCGGAAACGGTGGTCAACTCCGACGCAGCTGCAGTACTGGGCGGCGAGTACCCGGACGCCTGGCGCCAAGGCGACATGCAGTTTCCACTCACTTACCAATTCGAGCCGGGAAAAGACGACGACGGCGTCAGCGCGCACATCCCGGTCGGCCTGCTCGCGCAACTTCAGCCGGTCGGCTTCGACTGGTTGGTCCCCGGTATGCGCGTCGATCTCGTTACCGCTCTGATCAAGACGTTGCCCAAGAACATTCGACGCGCTGTCGTTCCGGCTCCGGATTATGCCGCCGCAGCATTGGCAGCAGTCAAACCTCGATCCGAGCCGTTGATGACCGCAATGGCCCGCGAACTCTCGCACTTGGGCGGGATCCAGATCGACGCCAAGGACTTCGATCCCGCCGCGCTGCCCGACCATCTTCGGATGACATTTGTCGTCGAGGACGAATCGGGCAAGGTTCTCGCGAAGGGTAAGGATCTGGCGCAGCTACGACGCACGCTCGCCCCGCGCGTGCAGAAGGAAGTGGCCAAGGCGGCAACCGGAACCGAACGGGCAGCGGCAACCGTCTGGACATCCGAAACGCTGGGCGCATTGGAACAGACCATCACTCGCTCCATCGGCGGACAGCAGGTGACCGGCTACCCAGCTCTGGTGCCGGAGAACGGCGGAGTTGCCGTTCGTGTCCTGAGTACGCCGGCCGCGCAGGCGCAGGCGATGAGGGAAGGTACGCGGGCGCTTCTCCTCGCGGCCGTTCCCACCCAACTCAAGGCAGTGACCGCCGGCTTGTCGAACACGCAGCGTCTGGCTCTCGGCCAGAATCCGGACGGCGGCTTGGAGGCCCTCGTCGAAGATTGCCGGGTGGCAGCTGCCAACGAAGTGATCGCGGCTCACGGTGGACCGGTACGCACGCCTGAAGCGTTCGATGCCCTGGTGAAGATCGCACGCTCCGAACTGGCCGGACGCGTTTCCGCGATCCTGCGCATGATTGTTCCGATCCTCGAACAAGCACACCGACTGAGCGTCGTGCTGGACCGCTCGCGCGGCGAGGCAGCCGACGACGTCCGAGAACAGTTGACCTCACTGCTGTTTCCGGGATTTGTCGCCGAACTGGGATCGGCCCGCCTACGCGATTTACCGCGGTATCTTGCCGCAGCAAAATTCCGTCTCGAAGCTCTGCCCGCAAGTGCACAACGAGATCAGCAGGCGATGGATGTCCTCGACCGGGTGTACGCAGCGTACGACCGGTTGTTGAGTTCGCTTCCCGAAGAGCGTCGCACTGCTCGAGATGTCGACGCGATCAGTTGGATGATCGAGGAACTGCGCGTGAGCCTGTTTGCGCAGTCCCTCGGTACACCCACACCGATTTCCGAAAAGCGAGTCCTGAAAGCTATCGAAGCGATCAAGCGTTGATGTTCGGCGGGAATTGCGCGATCAGTAGATTGTCTGAATGTTGACGTTGGTGAGGAAACCGCCAAAGGTGGCAACAGTGTTGGCGAACCCGAGGGTTACCAGGCTGTTCACGACTCCGAGAACTGCAACTAAGTTCATAACGCCTCCGTGAAGATCCGAGATGCGGACGAACGTACCTGGTAGACACTAAGCGAATAACGTGCCCGATTTGTTCGATTGTTCGCTTTGTGTTCTCAGCGTTACCTAAGACCGCTCTGTGCTCTCAGCGTTATCTGAGGCGAAGGCCTCAGTCGACGGAAACGGTCTCGGCGCCGGGAGCCTTCTCGGCGGCACGGGTCTCTGCATGCTCGCGCATGTCGGTGATCTCACGTTCGAAATCCGCAGCCGAGCTGAAGGACTTGTACACCGATGCGAATCGCAGGTAGGCGACTTCGTCGAGATTTCGAAGCGGATCGAGGATCGCGAGCCCTACCTCGTTACTGGGAATTTCGGCAGAACCCGAAGCTCGAACGGCATCTTCAACCTGTTGGGCGAGCAAATTCAGCGAATCGTTGTCCACTTGGCGGCCCTGGCATGCGCGACGCACACCTTTGACAACCTTTTCTCGGCTGAAAGGCTCCGTGACGCCGCTGCGCTTCACGACCGAGAGAACTGCCGTCTCGACCGTGGTGAATCGGCGGCCACACTCGGGGCACGAACGGCGCCGCCTGATCGCCTGGCCCTCGTCGGCCTCGCGCGAATCGACCACTCGGGAATCAGGGTGCCGGCAGAACGGGCAATGCATCGGGGTTCCTTCGTTGTCGCCGAAATGGCCGCAACTCAGATTCGCTACCGACTGCAAATCCTCCGACGATTTACAGAGCAGATCCACGTACTCAACGCGACCACCCGAGGTGGTGGGACTGTCAAGTGGACAGCTTACTCGCTGTGAACGGACTGCTCTCACGCTCGGTACGCCCCCGCCTGGTACGGGGTAGGTCAGCGCCCCGAGGCCGGCACGATCAGCGTTTGTCCCACTGACAGTCCGGAACTCGACATCGCATTGAGATCCATGATCTGCTCGATCACCGAACCGACCGCCTGGCCAGGTGCAACCTTGGCAGCAATATCACTGAGGGATTCACCCGCGGCAACGCGAACCACTTCGGTCGCGCCGTTTGTCGCAGCTACGTCACCACTCGACAAAGCGCCGATCCCCACCAACGCCAACACTGCGAATGCGGTGAATACGGCGCCCAGGAAAACCGTCTTCCAACTGACATCCTCGGCGGCCACTTCATGTTCGACCCGTGACACACCGACCCTGTTTCGGTGCGCGAAACTTCCTCCGTACGGGCGTGACGAATCGTGCTCGCTGTCCCACCGGCGAGGAGATTCGCGCAATGAACGCGAACCTGAAACCGCGCCCACCGCCGGAACCCGGCGAACGACGGCCGCCTGCGGTTCGTTGTCGACATCCCTGGCCACGCCATGCATTTCGGCCGCTCCGCGCCGTTCGAAGGACACAGCGTCTGCATCGGGCCCATAGAACGAGGGGTGGTACTTCAGTGCCGACGTACCGTCGAAACCAAACGCGTCGAAACCAATCGCGTCGTCGAAAACCCTGTTGCTTTTCAGTGCTGCGTTACCCATCGTGACCTCCGCTGGTCGACACCGATCGATGTGTTCGATCATGCGTTCGATGGAACGCATGTTCGAATTTCTACCACGCCTGGCCGACAATGTCTCTACTTGGAGCGACACGAATCGAACAGATGTTTGAAACCGCGAGCAAATCCGGCTAGATTCGTGTCAGACCACACAGCGGGAATTGCGAAAGCCTCCGTGTTTGTCGACAGCTCGAATGTTGGCAGGAGGCACCGACAGGTTTCTGCGCGACTTGCACCAGGCACTTTTGCAGGCAGTTTTCAGACACGACTTGTTCAGACACGACTTCTTCAGACACGACTTCTTCAGACACGGAGGCAACAGGCCATGAAGGACGATCGCTCCAGCACAGCCGCGGAGGCAGGAGCTTCTGCAGTTCCGTCTCCGTCGAGCGAGACGCTCACCGAGCGTCAGCGGCGCGTTCTCGAAGTGATCCGCGATTCGGTGACGGAGCGCGGGTATCCGCCGAGCATTCGCGAAATCGGGGATGCGGTGGGGCTTACCTCCACGTCGTCGGTCGCGCATCAACTGCGAACGTTGGAGCGCAAGGGCTTCCTTCGACGCGATCCCAATCGCCCTCGTGCAGTCGATGTTCGGGGTCTCGACGAGGTTGCGGCCGATACCGCCATCGCGTCGGTGTCGAAGCATTCCGGCGAGTACAACAGTGCCGACCCGCTGCCAGAGCCGGCGTTCGTCCCCATCCTGGGCCGCATCGCTGCCGGCGGACCGATCCTCGCCGAGGAAGCTGTGGAGGATGTGTTTCCACTCCCCCGCGAGCTCGTCGGCCAAGGTTCGCTCTTCATGCTCAAGGTTGTCGGTGAGTCGATGATCGATGCAGCGATCTGCGATGGCGACTGGGTTGTCGTCCGTCAGCAGAACGTCGCCGAGAACGGTGACATCGTGGCCGCAATGATCGACGGCGAAGCCACCGTGAAGACGTTCAAGCGTACGAAGAAGGAGGTGTGGCTGATGCCGCACAACGACCTCTTCGAGCCGATTCCCGGCAACAACGCCGTCATCTTGGGCAAGGTTGTCACGGTCATGCGGAAGATCTGAGTTCGCTCGCACCCTCGATCACAAAACTCTGGGCCCCGGCATCAGCCGGGGCCCAGAGTCTTTTCGTGACGATCAGCGGTCCATCACCCGAATCAGAGATTCAGCGAACGTCCGATGATCTCCTTCATGATTTCGGTTGTGCCCCCGTAGATGGTCTGCACACGAGAGTCCATGTACGCCTTGGCAACCGGGTATTCCTTCATGTAGCCGTAGCCTCCGTGCAGCTGGAGGCAGCGGTCGATGAGCTTGACCTGAGCTTCGGTGGTCCACCACTTCGCCATCGCAGCTTCCTGCACGGTCAGCTTCTCGGCATTGAGCTGCTCGATGAACTTGTCCACCAGGATGCGCACTGCCGTGGTCTCCGTTGCCAATTCGGCCAGTACGAATCGGGTGTTCTGGAAGCTGCCGATCGACTTGCCGAATGCCTTGCGGTCACGGCAGTACTGGATCGTGCTCTCGAGAACCGATTCCATTGCGGCGGCAGCAACGACGGCGATCGAGAGTCGTTCCTGGGGAAGGTTCTTCATCAAGTAGAAGAAGCCCATTCCCTCTTCGCCCAGCAGGTTGGCAGCGGGAACGCGTACGTCGGTGAAGCTGAGTTCGGCGGTGTCCTGAGCCTTCATGCCGATCTTGTCGAGATTGCGTCCCCGCTCGAAGCCGGGCATGTCCCGCTCGACCACGAGGAGGCTGAAGCCCTGAGCACCCTTGTCCGGGTCGGTGCACGCGACAACGATGATGATGTCGGCGTTGATTCCGTTGGTGATGAAGGTCTTCGAACCGTTGAGTACCCAGTGGTCCCCGTCGCGAACTGCTTTCGTCTTGATGCCCTGCAGGTCGCTACCGGTACCCGGTTCGGTCATCGCGATCGCCGAGATCAGCTCACCCGACGCGAATCCGGGTAGCCAACGCTGCTTCTGCTCCTGGTTGGTCAACTCCAGGAGGTACGGCGCCACCACGTCGTTGTGCAGCGTGAAGCCGATACCACTGAAGCCACCCTTGGTGGTTTCCTCGGTGATGATCGCGTTGTAGCGGAAATCCTTGACACCGCCGCCGCCGAATTCCTCAGGTACCGCGGTTCCCAGGAATCCCTGCTTTCCGGCCTCGACCCAGACGTCACGATCGACGATGTTCTGCTCTTCCCACTTCTCGTGGTTCGGTGCCACGTGCTGTGCCAAGAACTTCTGGTACGACTCCCGGAAGAGTTCATGTTCCGGTTCGAACAGGGTGCGCTCCACGCCGACTCCTTGCAATTCGATATACGGCACTTCAGTGATGTACCCGGTGGGGACGATGTACCCGGTCGGGATATTTTCGCTGAGACTGGGCACGCCGAAGTTCGCGGGCCCACGTCACTGCCTCCGACGGTAGAACCTGTTGCGATACCCGTCGATGACCCGAACGATCACGATTCGTGACTGTAGCGGTTATCTGTTACTCGAAGTACGGAATTTGGCGAGGTATCGCATGATCGGGTAGGCGACGAGGATGCCGATCGACCCCCAAGCGATGCCGCCCAGCTCGACCGAACCAATGGTCAGCGTCAGGTTCCCGATGCCGGCAACCAGTGCGGCAGCGGCGACGGTCAGGTTGACCGGATCGGTGAAGTCCACCTTCGCTTCCATCCAGATGCGCACACCGAGAATGCCGATGAGTCCGTAGAGAACCATCGTCGCACCGCCGATGACGCCGTTCGGAACCGTGAAGACCAGTGCACCGAATTTGGGCGAAAATGCCAGGATCACGGCGGTGGCGGCCGCTACCCAGTACGCCGCGGTCGAGTACACACGCGTCGCTGCCATGACACCGATGTTCTCGGCATACGTGGTGGTTCCGGATCCGCCGCCGGCGCCCGCCAAGGTCGTGGCGAGACCGTCTGCAAACAGCGCATTTCCGGCCAGGTCATCGAGGGACTTACCCGTCATGGCGGACACCGCTTTGACATGTCCGACGTTCTCGGCGACCAGAACGATCACCACGGGCAGCGCGAGCACGATCACCGACCAGTCGAACGACGGTCCGTGCAGACTCGGCAGCCCGAACCAGTCGGCTTCGCGCAGAGCGGACACTCGTTCACTGTCGAGACCACCGATGACCGCGGCGAAGACCCAGCCGATCACGACGCCGACCAGAATGCCCAACCGGCCGAGCAGCCCGGGACCGACGACCGTGACCAGCAGGATCGAAACGAGCGTGACCGTGGCGATCAGCGGCTGCGATTCGAAGGAACCGACCGCCGTCGGAGCGAGGTTGAGACCGATCAGCGCGACGACGGCGCCTGTCACTACCGGCGGCATGACGGCGTCGATGACCCGGCTGCCGATCAGACGTACGGCGACGCCGATCAACATCAACACGATGCCGACGGCCATGACGGCACCGAGCTGCGCGGCCGGGCCCGATCCTGCCGACGCTGTCAGCGGGGCGATGAACGCGAAGGACGAACCGAGATAGCTCGGGATCCGGCCCCGGGTGATGAGCAGGAACAGCGCGGTGCCGATACCCGAGAACAACAGCGTCGTCGTGACGGGGAAGCCGGTGATGGTCGGAACGAGCAGTGTCGCTCCGAACATCGCGATGACGTGTTGCATCCCGATTCCGATGGTGCGCGGCCAACTCAGTCGTTCGTCCGGCGCCACGACGGCTCCGTCGGCGATCCGCTTGCCGTCTCCGTGGACAGTCCAGCCGATTCCGCCGGCCCCGGTCATTGTTTCTCGTTCGATCACAGGTCGAAATACTAGAGGTCAGGCGCTCGGTCTCCGACCGAGACCAACGAAACCAGTTCAGCTGATTGCGTCGGCCGCCGCTTTGCGCGCTGCCACCGGATCACCGGTTGCCAGCACCGCCGCCGCAGCCGCCTCACATTGCGCCATGGTGACGGACCCGACCTTCGCTCCCACACCCACGACCGACGCCGCAGCGCACGACAGCGAGGAAACTCCGAGTCCGGCCAGAACACACGCCAACAGTGGATCGGCGGCCGCCTCACCGCAGACGCCGACGCGCTTGCCTGCCGCCTGACCGGCCTGGGCCGTACGTGCGACAAGGGCGAGCACCGCGGGCTGCCACGGATCGGTCAGGTCGGCGAGTTCGGAGGACATCCGATCAGCGGCCATCGTGTACTGAGCGAGGTCGTTGGTACCGATCGAGAGGAATTCGACGTGTTCGAGAATCTGGTCGGCCAACAGCGCCGCCGCCGGGATCTCCACCATCACACCGGGAACAAGATCGCGTGCCCGCACCGCATCGGCAAAACGTTTCGCCTCGGCCGGGGTGGCGATCATCGGTGCCATGACCCACGGCGACGAGTTGGTCGACGCCGCGGCTGCCGCGATCGCGTCGAGCTGGCGGTCGAGAATTCCCATGTCCTGCCAGGCGATTCGGACCCCACGAACGCCGAGGGCCGGATTCGCTTCCTCTTGATGGTTGGCGAATTTGAGCGGCTTGTCCGAACCCGCGTCCAACGTGCGAATGATGACCTTCTTGCCTGCGAAGGCCTCGAGAACTTCGGCGTAGATCGCCGCCTGCTCGTCTACGGTCGGTTCGGTCTCACGGCCGAGGAAGCAGAGTTCGGTCCGGAAGAGCCCGATGCCTCCCGCTGCGGTCAGCGCCGCGGCCCGAGCGCCGGCGCCGTCTTGAACGTTGGCGAGGACTTCTACCGGCCGGCCGTCCGACGTCCGGCCTGGTCCGGTCCACGTGCTGACGCGTTCACGATCGATCCGGGATTGTTCGACCAGTTCGCGCGCCTGCTCGGGATCGGGCTCCGCGATCACGTCGCCGGTGGTTCCGTCGATCAGAATCGGTGTTCCGGCCGCGATGGATTCCAGTTCCTTCGCGGCCACGATGCACGGGATGCCCAACTGCCTCGCGATGATTGCCGTGTGGCTGGTCGGGCCGCCGAAGATGGTCACGAGTCCGATGATCTTGGTTGCATCGAGGCCCGCGGTGTCCGCAGGAGCCAGATCGTCCGCGCACAGCACCGACGGCGTCTCGGGCATCGGAACTCCGGGTTCGGGCAATCCGGAGAGTTCGGCGATCACGCGGTCGCGGATGTCCTCGAGATCGGTGACGCGCTCGGCCATCACACCGCCGACCTTGGTGAACAGCACCACGAACTGCTCCGTCGCCGCGATCGCAGCCTGCACCGGGGGCACTCCGCCGGCGATCGACTTCTTTGCCGCCCCGATCCAGCCGCGATCGGCTGCCATCGCTGCGTTGGCCTGCAAGACCTCGGCGGCCGCGCCTGTGGCTTCGGCAGCCCGTCCGAGAAGGCGGTTCTCGACAGCCTTCGCTGCTGCGACGAAGGCGTCTGCAGCGGCCTCTCGATCGGCCTCGTCGAGTGCGGGCGCATCGGTGACGAGTTCTGGTCGGCTGGACGGCCAGATAGCCGGGCCGTAGGCAATTCCGGGCACGACGGGGGTGCCGTGCACGGTGATTCGGTTGAGCTGTTCGGTCATCTGTCCTCCTTGAGCGATGGGCCCGGTGTCACACCGGATCACCTCGAGCGCGTAAAGCCCTCACCTTCGTTGTGACGAAGATTACTCCCAAGTCTTGACATGTCAACACACTCGGGCGTAAAACAACATAAAGCAACATTCACTGTGATCCACAACGCACCGTCGGATCACATTTCGGAATCGGAGAGCACGTGTACGCGGAAGAACGCCAACAAGCGATCGGCACCATGGTGTCGCAGCGCGGACGCATGTCCGTGGCGGCGCTGTCGGAGACCTTCGGTGTGACCACCGAGACCGTGCGTCGCGATCTGGCCTTCCTCGAGCGGATCGGACAGATCAGGCGTGTACACGGCGGCGCCGTTCCGACCGGATCCCTCCACGTGACCGAACCGGGCATGGCGGAACGCGATCAGACCCGCGCGCAACAGAAGGACCGGATCGCCCGCTGCGCGGTCACCTATCTCCCTCCTACCGGCGGCAGCGTCATCTTCGACGCGGGCACGACCACGGGCCGCATGATCCCCGAACTTCCGACCGAGAACGACTTCACGGCCGTGACCAATTCCGTGCCGATCGGCGCACGACTGGCATCGATGAACTCGATTTCCCTGATCCTGCTCGGCGGACGAGTACGCGGGGTGACGCAAGCCGCGGTCGGCGAGGACGCTCTGCGCCTGCTGAGCACGTTGCGGGTCGACGTCGCCTTCGTCGGAACCAACGCGATCAGCGTCGGGCACGGACTCTCCACCCCGGACAGCGAAGAGGCCGCCGTCAAACGAGCGATGGTCAAGGCCGCCAATCACGTTGTCGTGGTGGCCGATTCCAGCAAAGTCGGCCGCGAGCACTTGATCAGCTTCGCACCACTCGACAGCATCGACGTCCTCATCACCGACGAAGAGATCAGTCCCACAGACACATCCGAGTTCCACGACCACGGAATCGAGGTGGTGATCGCATGATCGTCACACTGACAGCCAACCCGAGTATCGATCGGACCGTACAACTCGAGCAACGGCTCGAACGAGGCTCCGTCCTACGCGCCCACTCCACTCGCAGCGACCCCGGCGGCAAGGGGGTCAACGTGGCGCGTGTTCTCGCCGCAGCCGACCTCGACGTGCTCGCGGTGCTGCCGGGAAACGGTGGTGACCCTCTGCTCTCGGCGCTCGCAACCGGTGGGATTCCCCACATCGGCGTCGCCACAACGGGTCCGGCTCGCACCAACATCACCATCGCGGAACCGGACGGGACCACGACGAAGATCAACGAACCGGGCGCAACGCTGTCCGGTTCGACACTCGACGCCCTGGCACAGGAGTTGATCGCCCGCGCCGATACCGCACTGTGGTTCGCGCTGTCCGGCTCACTGCCTCCCGGCGTTCCGCTGGGGTGGTACTGCGAACTGGTCGCCGCGCTGCGCGATCACCCGTGCAAGGTGGCGGTCGACACCTCGGACGCCCCGCTGACGGCACTCGCCGAATGCTTCCCCGGCTCGGCACCTGATCTGCTCAAACCCAACGGCGAGGAACTCGCGCAACTGACCGGCGTCGACGGCCACGTCCTCGAACGTGCTGCCGAGAACGGTGATCCCGGGCCTGCAATCACGGCGGCACAGCGATTGGTCGATCGCGGCGTCGGCAGTGTGCTCGCCACACTCGGCGCAGCCGGTGCCGTCCTCGTCACGTCCGACGGCGCGTGGATCGCCACCGCTCCCCCGATTGTCGCAGTCAGTACCGTCGGCGCAGGCGATTCGTCGCTGGCCGGCTACATCCTCGCCGAAGCGGGCGGCAGCTCGGAATCCGAGCGGCTACGTCACGCGGTCGCCTACGGAAGCGCCGCTGCCTCCCTTCCCGGCACAACCCTTCCCACACCCGAACAGATCGATCTGGCAGCGGTTTCGGTATCTGCAGCAGATGCCGCCTCTCCCATCCCCGTCCCCACCGAACTCGCCTGACGCCCTAAGGAACCTGACATGTCCGATACCACCGCAGCCGGCAGTTCCGGCCCGGAGATCATCAGTCCCGAACTGATCTCACTCGACACCGACCTGGGTTCGACCAAGGAAGATGTCATTCGTTCTCTCGCAGCGCGATTGACTGCAGCGGGGCGGGCGAGCGACGCCGCTGGACTGGTCGATGCCGCACTCGCTCGCGAAGCGCAGTCCGCGACCGGACTGCCCGGCGGAATCGCAATTCCCCACTGCCGCGCCGAGGCTGTCTCGTCCGCGTCCCTGGGGTTTGCTCGACTCGATCCGAAGGTCGACTTCGGTGCACCCGACGGCCCCGCCGATCTGGTCTTCCTGATCGCGGCACCCGAAGGCGCCGGAGCCGAACACATGAAGCTGCTCTCCTCCTTGGCCCGAGCACTCGTCAGGCCCGCGTTCGTCACGTCACTTCGTGAAGCGTCGACGCCGGACGAGATCGTGAGACTGGTCGACGAGGTACTCAACCCCGCGCCGAAGGATCCTGCAGCAAAGGCTGCGGCAGCGACACCCCCGGCACCTGTTTCCACCGGGAAACGCGCTACCGAGGAGACCCCGGCACCAGCGCCCGCGGAGCGTCACATCGTCGCGGTCACCGCCTGCCCGACCGGAATCGCTCACACCTACATGGCGGCGGACTCACTCGTCGCCGCGGGTGAACGCGCCGGCGTCAAGGTGCACGTCGAAACCCAAGGTTCGAGCGGAAGCACCCCCCTTGACCCTTCGGTGATCGCGGGAGCCGCCGCGGTCATCTTCGCCACCGACGTCGGAGTGAAGGGCCGCAAACGATTCGCCGGTAAGCCCGTCGTCGCTTCCGGTGTGAAGCGGGCAATCAACGAGCCGGACAAGATGCTCGCAGAAGCGTTGCGCGCCTCCGAGAATCCCGCCGCCGCCACCGTTGACGGCACCGCCGCAGCGGCCGCGGATTCCGATGCCGGTTCCGTAGGGTTCGGCACCCACCTCCGTCAGGTCCTCCTGACCGGTGTCAGCTACATGATCCCGTTCGTCGCGGCCGGCGGTCTGCTGATCGCACTCGGCTTCCTGCTCGGCGGATACGAGATCTCCGGTCCGGCCAAGGACATCGTTCTCAACAACTCGATCACCAACCTTCCCGACGGTGGTCTGGCCACCTATCTCGGCGCAGTGCTGTTCCAGATCGGTTCGTTGGCATTCAGCTTCCTGGTGCCCGCGTTGGCCGGCTACATCGCCTTCGCCATCGCCGACCGGCCTGGCATCGCTCCCGGCTTCACAGCCGGCGCGGTCGCCGTGTTCGTCGGTGCCGGTTTCATCGGCGGCTTGGTCGGTGGTCTCATCGCCGGTGTCGTCGCGCTCTACATCGGCCGGATCGCCGTCCCGCAGTGGCTGCGAGGCCTGATGCCGGTGGTGATCATTCCGCTGTTCGCGACGCTGGTCGTCGGAGCACTGATGTTCATCGTCCTCGGGCGTCCGCTCGCCGCGATCACCTCCGGTCTCACCGACTGGCTCAACGGACTGTCCGGCAGCTCGGCCATCTTCCTCGGCATCATTCTCGGCCTGATGATGTGCTTCGACCTCGGTGGACCGGTCAACAAGGCGGCTTACGCCTTCGCCGTCGCCGGACTCAACGTCAACGACCCGGCCACTTTGCGCATCATGGCGGCTGTCATGGCTGCCGGTATGGTTCCGCCGCTTGCCATGGCACTTGCCTCGACGGTGCTGCGTCCCAAGCTCTTCAGCGAAGCCGAACGGGAGAACGGAAAGGCTGCCTGGTTGCTGGGTTCGGCATTCATCTCCGAGGGCGCGATTCCGTTCGCCGCTGCCGACCCGCTTCGCGTGATCCCCTCGATGATGGCGGGCGGCGCGGTCACCGGCGCGCTGATCATGGCTTTCGACGTCACTCTCAGCGCCCCGCACGGCGGGATCTTCGTCTTCTTCGCAGTCGGCGGAATCGGCTGGTTCCTGGTCTCGCTCGCCGCGGGAACCGTGGTAGCTGCGCTCGCCGTCGTCGGAGCCAAGGAGTTCTTCCGCAAGGGGCCGTCCGATGCCGAACTCGACCCCGAAATCGTGCCCGCTGCGGCATGATCGACAGCAGGCAACACTGCAGTCACCACCTGAGTCACCAGATCTGCCCGAACACCCCATAACGTCCGCAACGACAGTTCTACAACGAGGAGATCCCATGCCCAGCAAGACAGTTGCCGTCGGTTCCGCAGTCGGCCTCCACGCCCGCCCCGCCGCTCTCATCGCCGAAGCAGTCGGAGCCTCCGGCGCCACGGTCACCCTCGCAGTCGCCGACGGCGAACCCGTGGATGCAGGTTCGGCACTGATGATCATGACGCTCGGAGCCGCCAAGGACACCGAAGTAACCATCGAGTCCGACGACGCCGACGCACTCGCCAAGGTCGCCGAGCTGGTAGCCGCTGATCTCGACGCCTGACCCGATGTCAGTCGGTGCTGTGTAGCGGGCCGGACACTCTCACGGAGTCAGTGCGAGTGTCCGGCCCAGCCAGTCCATTTCGAGTTCCAGAGCAGTGCCCCACACATCACCCGAGTGCCCGCCGGGAAGGGTGTAGTAGTCCACGTTCATGTCGGCGGCGCGTGCAGCCTCGAACATGATCTCCTGCTGAGGGCGGTAGATGTCGTCGTCCTCACCCGCGACAAATACACCCGACAACTGCGGATACCGATTCTGCGCCATCAGGTCTCGGGCGTTGACCGCGTCGAACGCGCTTTCGTCACCGTCGAACATGGCCGCCACGGTGTCCTCGTGATCACCGGTCGACGGTTCGTCCTGGCCGGAGAAGTCCAGGAACGACGGGTATCGGTCCGGGAAGTTCACGGCCATCTCGATCGCGCATGTCCCGCCGTAGGAGAACCCACCGATAGCCCATTGCGCAGCGTCCGGATTCACTTGAAGGTTCGATTCGATCCAGTTCGGGACGTCCTGGTCCAGATACGTCGCGACGTTGCCGAGCGCAGAATCCATGCAGCCGGGGTTGGCGTCGTAGTCCCCCAACGCGTCGGGCACCACCACGACGGGAGCAAGCCCGGAATGCCTCGACGCATAGGCGT
The DNA here is from genome assembly GCF_024436645.1 of Rhodococcus sp. T9N. Classification (NCBI taxonomy): domain Bacteria; kingdom Bacillati; phylum Actinomycetota; class Actinomycetes; order Mycobacteriales; family Nocardiaceae; genus Rhodococcus; species Rhodococcus sp. T9N. The sequence continues at coordinate 69,914 of NZ_JAMSKS010000004.1, forward strand.
CGACGGTGGTCGCGAGCCGGCCACTGTCCAGCCAGTCGCTGGGGCTGCCGGGCTCACCCGCCACCAACACCAGTACGGGCAACTCGGCACGCGGATCGGCAAGATAGGCCGGCGGGAGATACAGCGTCGCAGGCCTCGCGTCGAATCCCGAAACGTTTCCTGGAATCGCCGCTTCCGTCACGACACCGTTGCTCGGCATCCGCACCGGAACCTGCCAATGAGTTTCGGTGGGCAGTCCCCGTTGAACCCAAGGTTCGGCCCCGGGGAGCGAATCGAAGGCAACGTTCTCGACCGAGCCCACCGGCCAGTGCCCGACCAGTGAGCCGAGTGTGGGATAGGTGCCGGTCTGCGCGTTGACCTGACCCACTGCGACGATCGCGGCCAGCCCGGCGAATGCCGTCACCGAAAGGCCACGCGCAAGCCCTGGGCGCCGAAGGAGAACGAGTGCGGCGCCGATGACTCCGAACATCGCCAGCGCTATCCAGACAAAATTCGACACCGGTAGCTGCGCGGGCAGCGGCCGAAAGCTGAGCCACACGAACGTCGCACCGGTGGCTGATCCGAGCACTGACAGACCTAGCGCGACCAACGCGGCCCGACGCGGCAACCACCGAAGCAGAAGCAACGTGCCGACGCCGACGATGACGGAACCCACGAGCAGCGCTGCGGTGATGTGTCCGTGCTCGAGTGACATACGCGAGAGCCGCGTCAGGAGTTGATGCCCGTGCATTCGTTCCAGTATCCACATCTACCGTCGGTCTGCGAATTCGTGGAATTATCGGGAATCAGCGGCGTCGTCGAAATCTCACGAATGCCGCGCCCCCGATCGCACATCCTGCCGCGACCAACCCGGCCCACACGAATGTCCACGGATCGACCCCGACACCGACCGAACCGGCAGACGAGTCAGCCGTCGCTTCTGTCGCGTCCACGAGCGCTCGCATCACGTACACCGGAGGCAACGCTCCGCCGGCAGATTCCGAACCGATCAGAACATCGCCCGCATCGTTGAATGCCACCGCCTCACCCTGAGGCTCCTTCGGGAGCGGGATCCGCAGCGGTTCGGTACCGGTGAGCGTCGCGCCGATTCCGCCGTCCACGACTTCGTACAGGTACAGGTCGGAGTAACTCCGAAGTGCGATCGCCGAACCGTCCGACGACACCGCTCCCCCGGTGAACATCACCGACACGGGCTTCTCCGGTCCGAGGGACACGGCTCCGACGCGCTCGAGCGGCGTCGGGCCGGGCTGCGCCAAGTCACTCAGTTTCTGATCCCCGATCGGTGTGTAGACACTGCTTTCGCCGAACAATTCCTTGGTCACGACAAAAACGTGGCCGTCGGGGTCTAGCAGTATCGACTCGGTGTCGTGCGCACCGTCCGGGTACGTGAGGCGGTGCAACGTACCGTCACCGGAATCGAGGTCCATCGTGATGAACGCCACTGTTTCGCGGGTCCGGAGGTTGTCACCGGTGTCCGACAGAACGAGCGTTCGCCCACTCACCGCAAGATCTTCGACGTCGTAAGGATCTATCGGGACCGGAATCTGTTTCTGGACAACACAGTTCAGGTCCATTTCGAATACGAAGTCGTCACTGCCGCCGTCGCCCATCGCGTAGATCCGATCGTCGACGACGACCATCCCCGACAACTCCTGGAGCGCAGGATCGGTAGGCGTACAGAGTGGGGCGAACTCGCTCGGTTCGAACGACGACGCCTGTGCGAGCGCTCCGGGAAGCAGTGCGGTTGCCGTAGTCGCAGCAATCACCGCGACCACGGCCCCGAAACTACGCACTAGGTGCGTACTCGACCAATGCCGAGGCCAACATCTGTGGCACGCGTGCGTGCACCCGCGTGCCGGCCTCTTCGTGAGTCGATTCCAAAATTGTTCCGTCCGAGTGGATTCGAGCCATCAAGTCACCGCGCGTGTACGGCACCAGCACGTCGACCTCGACCTCCGGCCGAACCAGCACCTCGCTGAGATGTGCTCGTAGTTCGGCGATTCCCTCACCCGTACGCGCCGAGACGAACACGGCACCAGGCAACAGACCACGCAGTTGCGTCAACGTAACCGGATCTGCCGCGTCGATCTTGTTGACCACGATCAACTCCGGCGGAGCCTTCGAATCCGTCTCGCGCAGAACATCGGTGACGACTTCCCGCACAGCCTTGATCTGTTCTGTCGGCAACGGATCCGAACCGTCGACGACGTGCAGCAGCAGATCCGCGTCGGTTACTTCCTCGAGAGTCGAGCGGAATGCCTCGACCAACTGAGTCGGCAGGTGTCGCACGAAGCCGACCGTGTCGGTGAGTACGTACTCGCGGCCGTCGTCGAGTGCTGCGCGGCGAGTGGTCGGGTCCAAGGTGGCGAACAACGCGTTCTCCACGAGCACACCCGATCCGGTGAGCGAATTGAGCAGACTCGACTTGCCCGCGTTGGTGTATCCGACGATGGCGATCGACGGGATGTCGCTCTGCAGTCGACGTGTGCGCTTGGTGTCGCGAGCGGCCTTCATGCCCTTGATCTCGCGGCGTAGTTTTGCCATGCGCTCACGAATACGACGGCGGTCCGTCTCGATTTTCGTTTCACCGGGACCACGCAGACCCACACCGCCGTTACTGCCGGCACGGCCACCGGCCTGGCGCGACATCGACTCGCCCCAACCACGCAGACGCGGGAGCATGTACTCCATCTGAGCAAAAGCGACCTGCGCCTTACCCTCACGCGAAGTGGCGTGCTGAGCAAAGATGTCGAGAATCAGAGCTGTCCGGTCGATGACCTTGACCTTGACGATCTTCTCCAGCGCCGTGAGCTGCGCCGGCGTCAGCTCACCGTCGCAGACGACGGTGTCGGCACCGGTCGCCAGCACAACTTCGCGCAGTTCCTGCGCCTTGCCGGAACCGATGTAGGTGGCAGCGTCAGGTTTGTCGCGACGCTGAACCAGTCCTTCGAGGACCTCGGAGCCGGCCGTCTCGGCAAGTGCGGCCAACTCGGTCATGCTCGCCTCGGCCTGCTCGGCAGTTCCCTGCGTCCAGACGCCGACCAGGACAACTCTTTCGAGTCGAAGCTGGCGGTACTCGACTTCGGTGACGTCCTCGAGCTCGGTCGACAGACCGGCCACGCGGCGCAGGGCGCCGCGATCTGCGAGTTGCATCTCACCGGTCGACGGGTTGCCCGATGCGGACGCTGCCGTGTATTCGGCTTGCGCGTACTCGGACTGCTCGTGAGCGGTGGACTCTTCGTTTTCATGTGTGTTCGTCATACAAGATCCATGGTCCCACGAAACCTGGCCACGGTGCATCCGTATTTCCTGCAGGCGTATTTCCCGCGGGCGATATCACACAAGCGATTGCCACCAGGCATCGCTGATCGTCCCGTTCGCCACCAGAACCGAGGGCCCCCGCAACGACCCTTTGCCGCCTTCGACGGTGACCTGCACCTCGCCACCGAGCACGCGCACCAGTACCGAGCCTTCATCGCGGCCGTCGTACCTCAGCGCCGCGGCCGCCGCTGCGACCGTTCCGGTTCCGCAGGAACGAGTCTCGCCCACACCACGCTCGTGTACGCGCATGTGGACCCCACCGTCGTGGATCGGCGTCACGATCTCGATGTTGACCCCGTGCGGGAAGAACCCGGGATCGAAGCCCGGAGAAACACTCAAATCGAGCGCACTCAACACTTCTGCCGTCACGTGCTCGTCGACACACGCCAAATGCGGATTACCGACGTCGATCCCGACGCCGGCGAAGACGCGGCCGTCGATTGTTGCCGAGCTGGTGCCGAGGTCCTTGATCGGGCCCATCGCCACGGTCACGTCACCATGCGTGGCGTCGTAGCCGTGCACCACGACCGGACGCGCTCCGGCGCGGCTGCCGACCACGAACTCGTCCTTGCTCTCCAAGCCCGAGGCCTTGAGATAGTGGGCGAATACGCGAACGCCGTTTCCGCACATCTCGGCAATGGAGCCGTCGCTGTTGCGGTAGTCCATGAACCAGTCTTCGGCAGCGACGCCGTCGGGCAGCGCACCGAGCACGCCCGCGTCCGCAAGTGCGCCTGCCCGGGCGACACGAAGGATGCCGTCGGCGCCGAGGCCACGCTGACGATCACACAACGCTGAAACTCGCGCCGACTCGAGATCGATCCGAACGTCGAGGTCAGGGAGAACAACGAAGTCGTTCTGCGTGCCGTGGCCCTTACTGAAATCCATGGTCGCCATCCTATCCGGACCTACCGAGCGACTTACGCAGGTGACGCGGTGACCACGACGTTCTGTTCGTACGTGAAGCCGGACGGCAACGAGGGGTCGGGCACGGTTGCGCCGCCGCAGGTCACCAGGACAAGCCTGGGCGCACCGGATTCGGAGAAGAACTCCGCAGGCAAAGCCACCTTTTCGTACAACTTCAGGCTCGCTGCGTGATAGGTGAACATCGTTCCGGTGTCGTCACTGACATAGATCGGTGTTCCAGGCTTCATCTGGTGCAGCCCCCACAAGGCGCCGTGCGTGCGGTCACCGTCGTCGACGTGGCCGGCAACAAGATTGGTACCCTCCGAAGATCCGAACTGCACGCCGTTGGTGAAATGCGAAACCTTGTCAGGATGCGGAAGGATCATTCCGCGGTTGGCGCCGAACCCACTGGTCACGATGTCGGCTCGCACATCCAGATCGGGAATCGCGAGCGTGTTCGGCGGCAGATCCGTTGGCGCAGGCGCCCACGTCGCCCCTGGATCGGTTGGGGCTCCCACATCGAAGGGCGCTTCGGGAACAGGTGCGCTGATGGGCTTCCCGGCCGCACTCACCGCAAAGTAGATCAGTACCCCGCCGACCGTGAGAAATGCGACGAGCAGAAGAACCAGCGGTAGCCGACCCGCGCGTCGACGTTTCGGATGCGCGTGCGCCGCGGTCTGCGCCATGCTCGTTGACCTCCAGTTCATCGCTCGCGAAACCGATCGATCGCGAAATAGCTAACTGTAAGATAGCTGATCCGCTCGATCGTGTTACAGACCGCGATCTGCGAGCGCCGCGAAGGCGGAGTTGGGCAGCTCCGGATCGGCACCGTCGAGCCAGTGCACGCGTGCGTCACGACGGAACCATGATCGTTGTCGGCGAACATAGCGCCGTGTCCCGATGAACGTCCGTTCGAGTGCTTCGGCCAGATCGTATTCACCGTCGAAATGTGCGAGCACCTGTGCGTAGCCGATGGCTCGCGGCGCGGTGACGCCATCACGCAATCCTTGCTCGACGAGCACGGCAACTTCGTCGACAAGTCCGTCTGAAAACATCAGCTCTGTTCGCAACCGAATCCGGGCGTCGAGTTCTTCCGTATCCCGATCCACGCCGAGAATGCGGGTTCCCCATCGAGGGTCACCGATCTGCGGCGCCGAGGCCGCGAACGGCAGACCTGTCAGCTCGACGACCTCGAGCGCCCGAACCATCCGCCGACCGTCCGTCGGCAGTATCGACGCCGCTGCTACCGGATCAGCAGCAACAAGCGCCGTATGCACCGCACCGACCCCTCCTTCGGCGAGCACCGCCTCCCACTTCGCACGAACCTCGGGATCGGTTGCCGGAAAGGACCATTCGTCGAGCAAAGACTGGACGTACATCATGGATCCGCCGACGATCACCGGAACCTTGCCCGCCGCGATCAGATCCTCGGCGATCGCGATCGCGTCGCTTTGATAACGCGCGACGGTGGCGGTCTCCTTCACATCGAGAACGTCGAGCAGGTGATGCGGAATCCCACGGCGCTCGGCCGGTGTCAGTTTGGCGGTCCCGATATCCATGCCGCGATAGAGCTGCATCGCGTCGATGTTGATGATTTCACCGCCGAATTCCTCGGCCAGTGCCAACGCGAGATCGGACTTTCCCGACGCTGTCGGACCGACAACTGCGATCGGGCGAAGTTCTTCAGGGACGTTCACGGCCGCCACGTCCCGACGTGGTAACCGACGCCGAACGGCGCATCGCTGTAGTCGACCGTCGCGCGAGGATGGGCCGACCGAGACGAGCACGTAAAGACACCGGCCAGGACCTGCCACGCCGCGCGCCCCTGGGCTCCGACACTGCGGCAGAGCCGCGGATCGAGAGCAAGCAGCGCCTCCGGGTCCCCGGCCGTCAGGGCGTCGTCGATGGCCGACTGCACACCCGCGGCGCGCTCGTCGAAGCTTCCTGGCGCCTTTGCCGTCAGCGTGGACGCACCGTCAGCAACGATCAGAAGCCCTTGCGGTCGGTTGTCGCTGTCGAGTTGCTTGCGCAGCTGCTGCCCGAATTCACGACATTCATTCGCCGACGCCTTTGCACTGACGACGTGCATGTCGACGGTTATCTCCACGTCTGTTCGGCCACGCAACCAGCCGGCAACAAGGGCGCACAGTTCGAGAGATGGCACCGGTTCGCCTGCCGCATCCGCGTCCAGTGACGTCCGGACATCGGCGCCGAATCCAGCGAACGTACCGATCTGCCCACGTCCGACGCCCGATCGCCAGAGTTCGCCTGCTGCTTTCTCGGGTTCTGCATTCTCGGGGCCGACACCGACGCCCACCCAGTGCACCGCCTCGTGAGCGAGCCGGCTCACGGCGGTTGTCGCTGCAGCACGCACCTGAGCGGACTCGGCCGAATCACCGGACAATTCCGGCACGAGTAACGGCGCCGAGGGGACGAGAACAGCGGAAGTCAACACAGTTGCCACGCTAGTCGACCCCGAGGTGGCGACCTCACACCCTCTTACCTGATTCAATAGTCGGAGAACGTGAGTACCGGGTTCAATGGAACCAGGAATGCGATCAGGCAGCCGTGACGCGCGGCAGAGACGAGGACCGATGACCGAGAACAGTGAACCCACCACCGGCGCCGACAGCAGTTCGGCCAGCCCGAGCCCGGCAGCACCCAAACCCGGCGCTCCCAAACCTGGTGGACCACGCCCCGGTGCGCCCCGCCCCGGAGCACCTCGCCCCGGACCAGCAGCCTCGCATGCCGTCACCGCCGCACCGGCCAGCGACCCGAGCAAGTTCGGACGCGTCGAGGAAGACGGAACCGCCTGGGTGAAGACCGCTGACGGTGAACGTCAGATCGGTTCGTGGCAGGCCGGCGACGCCACCGAGGGCCTCGCCCATTTCGGTCGTCGCTACGACGACCTCGCGACCGAGGTCTCGCTACTCGAGGCGCGACTGACGTCGGGCGCCGGAGACGCCAAGAAGACCAAGGCTGCCGCCATCGCTCTGTCCGAATCCCTCTCGACCGCTGCAGTGATCGGTGACCTCGACGCTTTGGCTCGCCGACTCGACGTGATCGTTGCCGGTTCCGACGAGGCCGCAGCGCACGCGAAGGAAGAGAAGGAACAGTCGCGCGCGGCAAGCACCGCCCGCAAGGAGGCCCTCGCAGTCGAGGCCGAGCAGATCGGCTCGGAGTCGACCCAGTGGAAGACCGCGGGTGATCGACTGCGCGAGATTCTCGACGAGTGGAAGACGATTCGCGGAATCGACCGCAAGGTCGACGACGCGCTGTGGAAGCGGTACTCCAAGGCTCGCGAGTCCTTCAACCGACGACGTGGAGCGCACTTCGCCGAACTCGACCGGGATCGTGCGAGCGCCCGTTCGACGAAGGAAGAACTGGTCGAGCGCGCCGAGAAGCTGTCGACCTCCACTGAATGGGGACAGACCGCCGGGGAATTCCGCGATCTGCTCAGCGAGTGGAAGGCTGCCGGCCGCGCACCGCGCGAGGCCGACGACAACCTGTGGAAGCGCTTCAAGGGCGCTCAGGACGTGTTCTTCGCCGCGCGCAACGCTGCTGCATCCGAGCGCGACGCCGAATTCGAGCAGAACGCAGTCGCGAAGGAAGAGCTGCTCGCTGCGAACGCGAACATCGACCCGGCGCACGGACTCGAGAATGCTCGTGCAGCGCTTCGCGACCTGCAGGAGAAGTGGGACGCGATCGGCAAGGTGCCGCGCGACCGAATGCAGGAACTCGAAGCGAAGCTCCGGGCCATCGAAACCAAGGTGCGCGACGCGGTCGACGCCGAGTGGCGTCGCACCGATCCGGAAGCACTTGCCCGGGTCGCGCAGTTCAAGGAGCGGGTGAGCCAGTTCGAGGAGCAGGCCGCCAAGGCTCAGGCTGCCGGCAAGACGAAGGACGCCGAGAAGGCTCTCGCTCAGGCCAAGCAGTGGCGTGAGTGGGCCGAAGCTGCCGAAAGCGCCGTCAACGAGTAATCGACGACGAGCTGTAAAGACAACAAAAACGCCGGCTGACTCCGAAAGGAGTCAGCCGGCGTTGTCTTGTGCTTTGGACGGACGGCCTGCTGTGTCAGCCGACGTTCCATTCCTGATGCTTCTCGGCTTCGGCCGCAGCGATCCGGCGTTGCTCCTCGGCAGCGAGCTGAATGTTGGTTCGTGTCCAGACCACCTTGAGCCAATGGAACGTCAAGAACACGACGGCAAACCATCCGATGATCAGCCCGATCGACGGTCCTGCCACATTGAAACCGGCGGGAATGGTCTGACGCGACCAGACGGCCATCATGCCGAGAGCGCTCGCCACGGCACTGCCGGCGAGTGCGACCCAGGCCAGACTCCAACGCCGCGTGACCAGCGCGAGCATCGAGAATCCGATGCCGAAGATGACGACGAACCACACGAACAAGCGTGAGAACAGTGCAATCCGTTCGGTTTCCGCGTCCTGGTTGTACGCGAGCACATCCCAGCCGTTCGCAACTCCCGCATGGGGCAGGGCAAGGGTGCCGACCAGCACGAGCACCGCAACCGCGACAACCATGGCGCGCACACCCGGATCGATTTCTCCCGCGACCTTGCGTTCCGCGTCGTCGAGATCCTTGCGGTAGCCCTCGAAGGCGTCGTCGCCCGGCTGTGGTGTCGTGTTCTCGTGTTGCGAGGTCATGCGTTGCATCCCATCTGAACGGGTTGTGGGGCCGGGGCACCGATCTTCGGTAGTCCGAGACCTACGCCGATGGGCGGGGTCTTGGGTGTGATGCCCTTTTCGAACGAATCACCGGCGCGGGTCCGACGGTGCGTGAGCACTCCGTCATCTGCCACGAGGTGATGAGGGGCTCCGTGGGTGACGACGACCGTCACCACGTCACCGGGTCGGATTGTGCCGTCGAGGTTTCCCTCGGGGCGGAAATGCACCAGGCGACCGTCTCGCGCGCGACCACTGAGACGTTGAGTCGCCGCGTTCTTCCGACCCTCCCCCGCTGCCACCAAGAGTTCGACCTCGGTGCCGACGAGCTTGCGATTCTCCTCGATGTTCACTTCTTCCTGAACGGCGAGCAATCGCATGTAGCGTTCCTGGACAACCTCTTTGGGAAGCTGATCGGCCATCTCCGCCGCCGGCGTGCCCGGGCGCTTGGAGTACTGGAAGGTGTAGGCGTTGGAGAATCGCGCCTTACGCACGACGTCCAGCGTCTCCTCGAAATCCTCCTCCGTCTCCCCCGGGAACCCGACGATGATGTCCGTGGTGATGGCGGCGTGCGGCATTGCGGCGCGCACCTTCTCGATGATCCCGAGGTACTTCGACTTGCGGTACGAGCGCTTCATCGCTTTGAGAACCTTGTCCGAACCGGACTGCAACGGCATGTGCAGCTGCGGGCAGACGTTGGGAGTGGTTGCCATCGCTTCGATGACGTCGTCAGTGAATTCTGCCGGGTGCGGCGATGTGAACCTCACCCGTTCGAGGCCGTCGATGTGTCCACATGCCTTCAAGAGGGAGGCGAAGGCTCCGCGATCGCGCGGTTGTTCCGGATCGGCGAACGACACGCCGTAGGCATTGACGTTCTGTCCGAGCAGGGTTACTTCCGAGACACCCTCGTCGACGAGTGCCTGCACCTCGGCCAGAATGTCGCCGGGACGTCGATCCACTTCCTTGCCACGCAGGGCCGGAACGATGCAGAACGTACACGTGTTGTTGCAGCCCACCGAGATGGAAACCCAACCTGCATAAGCAGATTCGCGCTTGGCTGGCAGTGTCGACGGAAACGCCTCGAGTGCGTCGAGGATTTCGACCTCGGCGCGCTGATTGTGACGCGCACGATCGAGCAGCGCGGGCAGCGAGCCGATGTTGTGAGTGCCGAAGACGACATCGACGAACGGCGCCTTCTTGACGACGGTGTCACGATCCTTCTGCGCCAGGCACCCGCCGACCGCGATCTGCATGTCGGGGTTCGCCTCCTTGTTCGGGGCGAGCTGGCTGAGGTTGCCGTACAACTTGTTGTCCGCGTTCTCGCGGACCGCACACGTGTTGAAGACGACAAGATCAGGATCGGTTCCGGTCTCCGCCTTCGAATACCCGGCGTCCTCGAGCAGACCGGACAGTCGCTCGGAATCGTGGACGTTCATCTGACAGCCGTACGTCCGCACCTCGTAGGTGCGAACAGACTTCGCAGTCGGCTCCGGAACTGCAGTCGGCTCCGGAAGTGCAGGGGACATTTCGTCGATCAGTGACACGCTTCAGCCTAGCTCACGTCCACTACGACGTGTAATAACGCCCTGATAAACAGCCGAAACGCGACATAAACGTCGTCACAGTAAAATTTCCATTACATATGGCAAGAACCATGGCGAAATCACGGGCGTCGACGCAAACTACGCCTAAGGTTCTCGTTTATGACCCAAGCCGACGATGCGACGACGCCGACCACCTCCGGCGATTCCACATCCATGATTTCGATGACCTCGGTGAACAAACACTTCGGGGAACTTCACGTCCTGCAAGAGGTCAATCTCGAAGTACCCAAGGGCCAAGTGGTGATCGTCCTTGGTCCGTCGGGCTCCGGTAAGTCGACTCTGTGCCGCACCATCAATCGCCTGGAACCCATCGACTCGGGCACCATCGCCGTCGACGGCAAGACGCTCCCCGAGGAGGGCAAAGCACTTGCCGCACTTCGTGCCGACGTCGGGATGGTCTTTCAGTCCTTCAACCTGTTCGCACACAAGACGATCCTCGAGAACGTCATGCTCGCACCGATGAAGGTCCGCAAGGCGAAGAAGGACGAAGCCAAGAAGACGGCGCAGGCATTGCTCGAGCGCGTCGGTATCGCCAATCAGGCCGACAAGTACCCGGCGCAGCTTTCCGGCGGTCAGCAACAGCGTGTCGCGATTGCTCGCGCTCTTGCGATGCAGCCGAAGGTGATGTTGTTCGACGAGCCCACCTCCGCTCTCGATCCCGAGATGGTCAACGAGGTCCTCGACGTCATGACTTCCCTCGCCAAGGAAGGCATGACCATGCTCGTGGTCACGCACGAGATGGGATTCGCCCGCAAAGCCGGCGATCGTGTGCTGTTCATGGCTGACGGCCAGGTCGTCGAAGACACCACGCCCGAAGAGTTCTTCACCCATCCCAAGTCGGATCGGGCCAAGGACTTCCTCGGCAAGATCCTCACGCACTGATTACAGTCTCCCCTCCGACAGTCCTGTCCTCGTCCACAAGACAACTTGCTCGACTGCACCGTTCACCTCGGCTGCACCGTTCATCTCGACTGCACTGTTCGTGTGTCGACAACTGAGAGGATCTTCATGAAGATCAATCGTTCCGTCCGTTTCGGAATCGGAATCATGGCCATCGCGTTCGCTGCCACGGCCTGTGGCGGCGGCGAGGAGAACAAGTCGATCACCGAGAGCGCTTCCGACGGCACTCTCACCGTCGGCATCAAGTTCGATCAGCCCGGCCTCGGTCAGCGCAACCCTGACGGCACCTTCTCCGGCTTCGACGTCGAGGTAGCCCGTTACATCGCAAACGAACTGGGCGTAAAGCCCGAAGGCATCACCTTCAAGGAATCTCCGTCAGCCCAGCGCGAGACCCTGATCCAGAACGGCGAGGTCGACTACATCGTCGCGACATACTCGATCACCGACACGCGCAAGGAAAAGGTCAGCTTCGGCGGCCCGTACTTCATCGCAGGCCAGTCGCTGCTCGTTCGCTCCGACAACACCGACATCACCGGCCCCGATTCCCTGACCGGCGGCAAGAAGCTCTGCTCGGTGTCGGGTTCGACTCCGGCGCAGAACATCCAGGACAACTACGCCAAGGATGTCCAGCTCCAGCCGCTCGACACGTACTCCGCTTGTGTCGAGGCTCTGCGTAACGGCGCTGTCGACGCTGTCACCACCGACGACATCATCCTCGCCGGCTACGCTGCCCAGTACCCGGGCGAGCTGAAGGTAGTCGGAGAACCGTTCACGACCGAAAAGTACGGCGTCGGCCTGGCCAAGGACGATTCCGAGGGTCGCGGCAAGATCAACGACGCCATCGAGAAGATGATCTCCACCGGCGCATGGGAAGAAGCCTTCAACAACACCGTTGGCGCTTCGGGCTACCCCATCCCGGCACCGCCCACCGTTGATCGTTACTGACCTGCTTTTTTCACCGTCAATCTCGCTGCGGCTCCCCACTTCGGGAGCCGCAGCGCGTGACGCCACCAACGGAGATCCCGTGATCTGGGGAGACGGCAAGTGAACCTTCTGAGCAAGTACGGCGACCAGATTCTGGAAGCCTTCTGGACCACGATCCAGCTGACGTTCTTCTCCGCGATCGGCGCCGTCATCATCGGTGTCCTGATTGCGGCAATGCGCGTGTCACCGGTCCCGGTCGCCCGATTCCTGGGTACCGCGTACGTGACCGTGTTCCGAAACACCCCCCTGACACTGATTCTGCTGTTCTGCCTGTTCGGTCTTTCGCAGACGCTCGGAGTCAACCTCGCCAAGTCGGACTCACCGACGTTCTTGACAGACAACAACTTCCGACTCGCCGTACTCGGCCTCAGTGTCTACACCGCCGCGTTCGTGTGTGAGTCACTTCGATCGGGAATCAATACCGTTCCGGTCGGCCAGGCCGAAGCGGGCCGATCACTCGGTCTGTCGTTTGCACAAAATCTTCGGCTGATCGTCTTGCCTCAGGCTTTTCGCGCGGTCACAGCACCGCTGGGTAGCGTGCTGATCGCACTGACCAAGAACTCGACCATCGCCGCGGTGATCGGCGTTTCCGAAGCGTCAGCGCTGATGAAGAAGATGATCGAGAACGAAGCCGCGATCTTCGTCGTCGGTGGAATCTTCGCTGTCGGTTTCGTGATCCTGACACTTCCCATGGGCTTGATCTTCGGCAAGCTGAGCAAGCGATTCGAGGTTTCACGATGAGCAACCGCGCAACAGTTCTCTACGACGCGCCCGGTCCGAGAGCGCGAAATCTCTACCGATTCGCGTCCCTTGTCGTCGCCGCACTCATGGTGGCAATCGGGTACGTCGTCTACCGCGCGCTCGACGAAAAGGGCCAGCTGACAGCAGCGAAGTGGGATCCGTTCCTCGAATCCACCTCGTGGACAACGTATCTGATACCCGGTATCCGAGGGACGTTGATCGCGGCTGCGATGTCCATCGTCTTCGCGCTCATCCTCGGTTCTGCCCTGGGTATCGGTCGACTCTCCGAGCACAACATCATTCGGAAGATCTGCGGCGTCATCGTCGAATTGTTCCGCGCGGTACCGGTGCTGATTCTGATGATCTTCTCGTATCAGGTGTTTGCCGAATACGAAGTCTTCAAGTCGAAGTACCTCGCACTCGCCGCAGTCGTGGTGGGCTTGACCCTGTACAACGGTTCCGTGATCGCCGAGATCGTCCGCGCCGGAATCAACTCACTCCCCCGTGGGCAAAGTGAGGCCGCCAAGGCACTTGGCATGCGCAAGACGCAGATCATGGTGACAATCCTGCTCCCCCAAGCGGTTACCGCCATGCTCCCGGCCCTGATCTCGCAGATGGTCGTGGCGCTGAAGGACTCCGCCCTCGGTTACCTGATCGGGTATGTCGAGTTGGTGCGTCAGGCCCAACAGCTCGGCACCTTCTACGGAAACTTCTTGCCGGCGCTCATCGTGGTCGCAGCGATCATGATCGCTCTCAACTCGGCTCTGACCTTCCTGGCAACCAAGGTGGAGAAGCGCCTGCGTTCGGGAAAGCGAAAGGGCAAGGGCCCCATCGCGGCGCCGTCCGCCGACCCCGCCGTTTCGGTTCCGGGCATGGACTTGACCAAGCCGTGAATCAGATGGAGCCGTGAGTCGAATCCAGCCGCGTTAGCGCGAATACACAACAGGGCGGGGGTACCACCGAATTTCGGTGGTACCCCCGCCCTTTTGTTCTGAATGCTGCACTTCGCTACGAGTCGGTGACCGCCGCCATCTCGGCTTTGACCACCTCGTAGGACATCCCCGCTGAATATCCCTTGCGTGCCAGCATCGAGACCAGTCGACGCGTGGCCTTGTCGCGATCATCGACGGGCTTGTTCTTCAGCTTCCGCCGAACCAGCTCCGCTGCTCGCTCGCGTTCATCTTCCGGATCGATCTGTGACAACGCTTCGGAAGCGGTGTCCTGGTCGATTCCTTTGAGCCGCAACTCGACTGCAAGCGCACGCTTTCCCTTGCCCGAGTACGTATGCCGCGAATGAACCCACTGGTTCGCGAAGTCCGCGTCGTCGATCAACCCGATTTCCTGGAGTCGATCGAGGACCTTGGCAATGATCTCGGGCTCGAAGCCGCGCCCGCTCAGCTTGGTTTCCAGCTCGGAACGACTGCGCGCCCGGTCGGTCAGGAGGCGTAGGCAAGCATCTTTGGCCTGCGCCTCCGTCCCACCTTCTGCGCGTTGCGACGGCTTCTCGGATCGTTGACGGGATCGACGCCGAGGAGCGCCGTACTCTTCACGAGCATTCTCGCCGTTGTCACCGTCGTCGAAGCTCATGACTGAACTCAGAAGTCGGCGGGAGCTTCGTCGGTTGCAGTGACGTCAGCACCGATACCGAGCTTTTCCTTGATCTTCTTCTCGATCTCGTCGCGGATATCGGTGTTCTCCAGCAAGAACTTACGAGCATTTTCCTTGCCCTGACCCAACTGGTCACCTTCGTAGGTGTACCAGGAGCCGGACTTGCGGATGAACCCGTGCTCGACACCCATGTCGATGAGCGAGCCTTCCTTGCTGATGCCCTGGCCGTAGAGAATGTCGAACTCGGCCTGCTTGAACGGCGGCGCGACCTTGTTCTTGACGACCTTGACGCGAGTGCGGTTACCCACTGCGTCGGTACCGTCCTTGAGAGTTTCGATACGACGGATGTCGAGGCGGACCGAAGCGTAGAACTTCAGTGCCTTACCACCGGTGGTGGTTTCGGGAGAACCGAACATCACACCGATCTTCTCGCGAAGCTGGTTGATGAAGATGACGGTGGTGCCCGAGTTGTTCATGGCACCGGTGATCTTGCGCAGCGCCTGGCTCATCAGTCGAGCCTGCAAACCGACGTGGCTGTCACCCATCTCGCCTTCGATCTCGGCGCGAGGAACAAGAGCGGCCACGGAGTCGATCACGACGATGTCGAGGGCGCCTGAACGGATCAGCATGTCGGTGATTTCGAGGGCCTGCTCACCCGTATCGGGCTGCGAGACCAGGAGTGCATCGGTATCGACGCCCAGCTTGGCTGCATAGTCGGGATCGAGTGCGTGCTCCGCGTCGATGAACGCCGCGATGCCGCCGTTGGCCTGAGCATTGGCAACTGCGTGCAGTGCCACGGTGGTCTTACCCGAGGACTCCGGGCCGTAGATCTCGATGACGCGGCCACGCGGCAGTCCGCCGATACCCAGCGCGACGTCGAGCGCGATGGAACCGGTGGGAATGACGGCGATGGGCTGGCGGACACCCTCACCCAGGCGCATCACCGAACCCTTGCCGAAGTTCTTGTCGATCTGCGCCAACGCGAGGTCGAGTGCCTTGTCCCGATCAGGTGCCTGTGGTGCCATCGTGATCCCCATCCTTGTTTCAGTCTTCAGTGCCTGCCTGAGCAGACTCCGTCTCTTCAGCGCCTGCCTGAGCCGACCCTGTTGGTGTGTTGCGATCAGAGTAGATCCGGCCACCGACAGACTTTTCGATCTTGCTTTAGCGCTTGTCGATCACTGTGCTTTGTCGATAACCGAAAGTTCGCAGTTACGAAAGGAGCGTCACCACCGAACAGCTTCAGCATAGACGAACACGTGTTCGAACAGAAGATGGGAGACGTTCGACACGCCGAAGAATCAGCGGCGGGCGGGTGGTACGTCGAACTCCACACAGAGCGCACGCCACACCTCGCGAGGCTCCCAGCCTGCTTCGACGGCCTCCGCGGCAGTCATTCCGTCGAGACTCTGGAGTACATGGTCGATCAGCATCGAGTCGCCTCGTACCTGCCCGAACTCTTCGCGCACCATTTCATGAAATTCGGTCAACCGCACAGCCGCCACCGTAGTCCACAGAGCGGTGCACCTGCATTCAGGCGCAACGTGCTCACGCCGTCACACCACCGTTGACCACCTGTCGGCACACCGCCACCGGATCGGTGACCTGCGACGCAGTCGCGGCAGCCGCTCTCGCAGCTTCCGCGAATCGTTTGTCGGAGAGCACCTGCAGTACGGCATCGCGAATCGACTGAGCATCTGCGGGCCGCACGATCACCGACGTCCCTGCCCGCGCAGCGCGATTGGCCAACTCCCACTGGTCCCCGCCCCCGGGAACGACGACCGTCGGCACGCCGGCCAGCAGGGCCTTCGCCAACATGCCGTGCCCGCCGCCACATACCAACACCGACGCGTCACGCAGCATCGCGTCCTGGCGTCCGAGACCTGCACGAACCCAATCAGGATGCTCACCTTCAGCCCCGTCGAGCATCGACGCGATCAGCCGCACACCGGCTCCGCCGAGTCCTTCGACCGTGCCCTCGAACATTCCCACTGCGCCGGTGTGCGCCGTGGAGGGCGCCACCATAACCAGCGGTTCGTCACCTGGCGGTGGATCCAGAATCACCTCGGTCGGCTCCCACAGAAGCGGTCCGACGACGTGAGCGCGCTCCGGCCAGTCGGGGCGAGGCACTTCGAGTGCCGGAAGTGTTGCGATCAGCCGCGCTTGCGGACCGGGATCCAGAGCGGGCAGTCCGACACCGACACGGGCCTGGGATCGCTGGGCCAACCCTTGCTTGATCGAACGTCCCGTCGCTGCGCGCATCAGGGTATCGCGGAGTCGACCACGAATTCCGACGCCGGGAGCGAGCCCACTGCCGATCGGCGGCAACCCCCGTGAAGGTGAGTACAGCGGGTGAGGCGAGAGTTCCACCCAGGGGATGCCAAGTCTTTCGGCGGCCAATCCGCCTCCGGCAGTGAGGATGTCGGAAACGACGAGATCCGGGGAGACGGACTTCAGGTCGGGAAGCAGTTCGGTGGAAATATAGGCGGCGCGCGAATGAATCCGAGCGCCTGCATCAAGATCGTCGTCTCCCGGCCGCGGGGCCAAGCCCTTGAGCGGCTCGGCTTCCACGCCGGCTGCTCGCGCTGCCTCGACCCACCGGGTCCCCGTGTACAGGATCGGTTCGTCGCCGGCCTGGATCAACGCCAGCGACAACGCTATTGCGGGAAAAGCATGACCCGGGTCCGGCCCGGCAACAACGGCTACACGCACCGGATCAGAGTGTCACACCGAGTGAAAGGCCTGTTCCGCCGCACCCAGTGCGCGTTCGCGATCCGAAGCCACCAATCCGATTCTCGTCCTGCGATCGAGGACGTCGTCGACGTCGAGGGCGCCTTCATGCGACACCGCGAAATCGAACTCGGCACCGCAGATCTCCAAGTCCGCAACCGACCGGAGACGATCGCCGCTCGCCGCGGCAACGACCTCGGCCTCGGTGCCGTATCGCGCCACCAATGACGCGGGTGCCTTGATCTTCTTCAATTCCGCCGGTGATGCAGCGCCTACCAGCGGCAACGCGCGTGTCCGACATGCCCCGGCGCTCAGCGACCCGACCTCGACCGCAGCGTCGACGGCGTCTTCGGCCATCTTGCGGTACGTCGTGAGTTTTCCGCCTACCACCGTGACCAAGCCCGAGTCCGAACGGACTACCGCGTGATTGCGCGAGAGGTCGGCCGTCGAGCCTTCACCGGTGTCCAGCAGCGGACGCAGACCCGCGAAGGTCCCCAAGACGTCCCCACGGGTCAGCGGAACTTCCAACGCCGTGTTCACGGTGTCGAGCAGGAAGTCGATCTCGTCCTCGGACGCCGTCGGGACGTCTGGCACCGGTCCCGGAGCTGCTTCGTCGGTCAACCCGAGGTAGATCCGGCCGAGCTGCGCGGGCAGGGCGAAGACGAAACGGTTGGTCTCGCCGGGAATCGGCACGGTCAGCGCTGCCGTGGGGTTCCCCAATCGCGCTGCATCGAGCACCAGGTGCGTCCCGCGGCTTGGGCGCAGGGTGATGCTGGAGTCGACCTGATCAGCCCAGACACCGGTCGCATTGACCACGACGCGGGCACGCATCAAGAACTCGGATCCGGTCAACTCGTCGCGCAAGGTGGCCGACGTTCCGGATACGTCGTGAGCACCGACGCGCGTCAGGATTCGCGCGCCGTGCGACGCTGCGGTTCTGGCGATACCGACGACGAGGCGGGCGTCGTCGATGAGCTGCCCGTCGAACGCGGTCAAGGCGCCTCGTAGGTTTTCCCGCTTGACCGCGGGAGCCAATTCGCGCGCCCGCGCAGCGCTGACCGTCCGTGATCTGGGCAGCACCGAAGCCGGGGTTCGCGCCGACATGCGCAGAGCGTCACCGGCCAGGAAACCGGTACGCACCAGGGCCTTCCCGAAGAACGACGTTTCGGGCAATAGCGGTACGAGTTGAGGCATGGCGCGAACGAGGTGCGGCGCGGTGCGCGTCATGAGAATGCCGCGCTCGACCGCACTTTCACGCGCTATACCGACATTGCCGGAAGCCAGGTACCGAAGGCCGCCGTGTGCCAGTTTCGAACTCCAGCGGCTGGTGCCGAACGCGAGGTCGTGCTTTTCGACCAGCGCAACACTGAGTCCACGAGTCACGGCGTCGAGAGCGACACCGACACCGGTGATTCCGCCGCCGATCACCAGGACGTCGACCGAATCGCCGTTCGCCAACTGCTCGAGTTCACGAGTACGCCGTTGTGCGTTGAGCGCTGAATCGCTGCCTGCTGAATCTAGGGGGCTCACAGCTATTCTCCCGAATTCTTGACGGGTGCCAGATAAGCAGCGACCGCATATCGAAGTTGCTCGACCGACGCATCGGAGGAAAGCTCCGGCTCGAGAGTCGGCGCAGAAATGACGACGGACTGAGCCATCAGTAGAACCATCGCCGCGATCTCGTTGACGCTTCCCTCGCGAATCGAACCATCCTGTTGGCCGGCCGCGACAACGGACGTGATCAGCTCGAGAATCGACTTCTGGCTCGCGCCGAGCCGGTCCACGATGTAGGTCGTCAGCAATTCTTGATCAGCTTGCCGAATTTTCACGAAGAGCGGATGGTCGCGAATCTGGCCGACGACGTCACCGATCGCCTCCACGAGCAACGTGCCGGCAGACCCGTTGAAGGTCACCTCGGGCAGCACCGATCGGATCTCCCGGGTGAGCAGGTCCGCGACGACAGCTCGCGTGTCCGGCCATCGCCGGTAGACCGTCGGTCGGCTCACGCCGGCGCGACGCGAGATCTCGGCAAGTGTGGTTCGCTGCATTCCGAAATCGAGGACACACGACCTTGCTGCGTCGAGAATCACGTCGTCGATCTCGCGGCTGGGGATGCGCTGACCATCTGCCTTGCGAGGGGCAAATGAGTCATCTGCGTTACGGATTACCATCGTGTGTAACACAATACCGGACAAGTCACCGGTAATCCCGTCGGGACTTGCGATTTCTCTCGCTCAGAGATCATCAGAAATAGTACAACTCGAAACCAACTGCTCGCTCGGCGTCGAAACCAGGCTTCGGTCCGCTGACCATGTCGATCTGTGCGCGCGCCTGTTCCCGGATCGGCGTGGAACTCAGCGCCGCCAGATATCGCGCATGTTCCGCGAGCGAATCCACGGCGCGATCGACCGTCGACGTCACGTCGACGCAGTGTGTGGGAGTCATCGTATTGACCGCAACCCACCGAACACCGGACCACGGCGCCAGTCCCTGCGCTGTCAATGAGGGAAAGATCCATTCGTTCGCTGCGTCGGCAGTTGCGTCGAGAACGCTGATCCCGAGTGCACGGTGATCTGCGCTGTTCAGATAGCCGGGGCCCCAGGTGTGGGAGAAGTTCATCGTCACCACCAATTCCGGACGGTGGCGGCGAATTGCTGCGGCGAGAGTCGAGCGCAACTCCAAGCCTTCCACGAGACGACCGTCGGGCAGGCCGAGGAACTCCACCTCACCGACACCGACGATCGCGGCCGAGCGACGCTCTTCTTCCTCGCGGATCGGGCCGGACTCCTCGGGCGACAGACCGGCGATTCCGGCCTCGCCGCGCGTGGCCAGGACATATCGCACGTCTTTGCCGCGATCGGTCCACTGCGCCACTGCTGCGGCTGCGCCGTATTCGATGTCATCGGGATGCGCCACGATGACAATCGCGCGCTGCCAGTCCTCGGGGAAGTTTTCCATAGGGCAGATCTTGCCCGTCAGAACCGCGAAGCGGGCGAATTGTCGTCACTTCCCGACATCGCCTTCACCAGGAAGTAGATTCCGAAGCCGACAGCGCCGACCACCAGAACCCAGAAAAGCCCCTTGATCAGCGCACCGACCACCGCGAGTGCGACCCACACCAGTACGACGGCCAAAACGATCTTCCAAAACATGCTTACCTCCAACGTGCCGTTGAATAATCAGTCGAATCGGACAGGTGCTGCGTCGTCCGTAGAACCAGCCTGACAGGTCTGGCGTGACAAAGCAGCAGCTCAGCGGCAAGTTCAGGTAAAGATCAGGGTTCACCCCGAGACCGGCCCTCACGCGGGTCAGGTGTCCAACCCATGGGAGCTTGCTCCTGGCGTAAACTCGCGAAGTTCGATCCCGTATGCCGAAGGAGCACGTCCGCAGTGTCTACGACCCGTTTCCCCGCTCGCGATCTCGCGCATGTCGCCGTCTTCGCCGCACTCATCATCGCGCTGGGCCTACCCGGGTCGATCAACATCGGCATTTCCGGCGTGCCGATCACCCTTCAGTCCATGGGCGTCATGATGGCCGGCGCTCTACTCGGACCGCGCAAGGGTGTTCTCGCCGTCCTGACGGTCATTGCTCTGGGATTGGTCGGTCTACCGGTCCTTGCCGGCGGTCGCACCGCACTCGTGTCTCTATCGAGCCCGACAGCCGGATTCCTCATCGGTTGGATCCCGACGGCGTTTGTCATCGGATGGCTGACCGCCAAGATGCTGCCCAAGTACCGGATCATCGCGGGCATCGGCATCAACCTTCTCGGCGGCGTCGTCGTTCTCTACGCGTTCGGCATCGTTGGAATGATGGTCCGCGGACACATGAGCTTCGTTGCCGCATGGTCGGCCAACGCCGCCTTCATCCCGCTCGACGCCGCAAAAGCAGTCGTCACCGCGTTGGTCGCGTCCCAGGTTCACCGGGCATACCCGGCACTACTGCGCGACTCGGTGATCTCGTCGAACAAAACCGTGGTGGCGAATTAATCTCCGATGAGTGAGATCGTCTTCGAGAACGTCGGACACAGCTTCGGTGAACGAACGGTCCTGCAGCAGATAGATCTGCGACTGAGCGAGCAGCGAATCGGAATCGTGGGTGCGAACGGAAGCGGCAAGTCGACGCTCGCTCGCATGATCAACGGACTGGTCGTTCCGACGGAAGGACACGTCCACGTCAACGGCTTGGACACGGCGAAGAAGGGCCGCGACGTACGCAAGCAGGTCGGATTCGTCTTCACCGATCCCAACCACCAGATCGTGATGCCGACGGTTGCCGAGGACATCGAATTCTCGCTCCGCCGTAGCGGATTGGGCAAAGCCGAGCGCGCCGCAAAGGTGGCCTCGGTGCTCGAACGCTACGGCCTCGCCGGGCACGCCGACCATCCCACCCACCAGCTTTCGGGCGGGCAGAAACAGCTCCTCGCGCTCGCGGCCATCATGGTGACGGAACCGAACGTACTCGTCGCCGACGAACCCACCACGCTCCTCGACCTTCGCAACTCTCGGCTGATCAGCTCGGTATTCGAGTCACTCGATCAGCAACTGATCGTCGTGACCCACCAACTCGATCTCCTCGAGTCCTTCGAACGGGTGTTGGTCGTCGACCAAGGCCGCGTCGTCGCTGACGGCTCCCCCGCCGACTCCATCGATCACTACCGGTCGTTGGTCTCGTGACCACTCTCGGCGTCTACCGTCCGGGCCGCTCACTCCTGCACCGGATGCCGACGGGGATCAAGCTCTTCGCCTTGGTCGTGGCCATCCTCGCCGTCTCGATCTTCGTGCGCGAGCCGTGGCAACTGGCAGCTCCCACGATCGTCGTTGTGGCCCTGTACGCGATTGCGCGCATTCCTCCGATGACTGCGATCCGGCAGCTGCGTCCGGCGCTGTGGATGTTGCTCTTCATCGGGGCGTTCCAGCTGATAGTCGCGGGATGGCAGCGAGCGGCCGTCGTGTGCGGGGTTCTGATCATTTCGATCGCCTTCGCGGCGATCATGGGTCTGACCACACGGATCTCCGAGATGCTCGACGCGATCACCCGGTTCCTGACACCCTTGCGACGCTTCGGCGTCAATCCCGAACGGATCGCTTTGCTCCTCGCAATGACGATCCGGTGCATCCCGCTGATGTTCGAGGTCATCACACAGGTGTCCGAGGCACGCAAGGCGCGAGGGCTCGGATTCTCGCTGCGATCCTTCGCAGTTCCGGTCATCGTCGGCACCCTGATGACCGCTGACGCAATGGGTGAAGCATTGGCGGCCCGCGGCGCCGACGACTGAGATTTCGAACAGGTGCATCGATCAGGCGCGAGGACCGATCAGTTGTACTTGCGGGTGATGTCGTCCACCTCACCGATGGCGTCGGCAAGCGCCGAGAGTCGCTCGGCGGCCGCGTGCAGCGCCGAGAGTTCTCGGTTGAATCCCACCAGAGCCGAAGGGCTGTGAGGCGCTGTCAATGCAGCTGCGGAGGTCACCAGATCCTCGTACTGATCCAACCCCGACTGCAACTCACGAACTGCGCCGTCGATGGTGGGATCAAGAGGTTCGGTTACCTTCGGCGTCGCGGCCACAGCGCGTTCCATCGCGACGACATCCGAAGACACCGCGAACATCGCTCTCAGTGCCGAATCGGCGGTAACAGTGATTTCGTCCAACTCACCGGGGTCGATGGTGTCGGCGCGTCTGAGCACACTCAAGATCTCGAACAGCGAAGTCTCGGCGCCGATGAGGCGAGACATCGGGATGAACGCGCGAGACGACGACGGTGGCAACCGCCTGCGAATCGGCGCGGACGGCGGTGGGCCGGAACTCATCGAACGGTAACGGCCGACCGCGATGACGGCGGGAACCGCGAACAGTGCCGCTCCCCCGCCTGCCACGACCACCGACCACTCGGGGGCCGACGCAACAGCAAGGCCGGCCGTGCCGACCACTGATCCGCCGGACATGAAACCCCAACGCTGAGCGCGTCGACGTGCACGGGCACGTTTGCGCTCGAATTTGGCGCGCGGGTCTTGCCACCGCCGAGCGGCATCCGCCGCCGACAGTCCGACCTCGCGCAATGTGTCCGCGGTGCGTCCCAACGCTCCGAAGGCGCCGGATACGGAAACGGGAACGGTCGACCGGGGCTCGCGCCCAGGTCGACCGTCTCGTGAAGAAAACATCAGAGCATCACTGCCGACATCGAGGATTCGGCTACTGCCCGGTCTGACCGGCAGCCGGGGGCTGCTTCTCGACGGACGGCGTCGCAGGAGTGGCAGCTGAGCCGCCGGAAGGCAGTGCCTCGCCCTTCATGGAGGCACGAATCTGCTCGAGGCGACTGTGCCCTGCCATCTGGACCGAGGCCTGCTGGACCTCCATCATGCGGCCTTGAACGGAGTTCTGGGCGAGCTCGGCAGAGCCGAGTGCGTCGGCGTAACGCCGCTCGATCTTGTCGCGCACAGCATCGAGGCTGGGGGTGTTGCCGGGAGCCGACAGCGTGCTGTCCATGGACCGAAGGGACTCGCTCACGCGCTCCTGCATCTTGGCCTGCTCCAGCTGGCTGAGCAGCTTGGTGCGCTCGGCAACCTTTGCCTGCAGAGTCATCGCGTTCTGCTCGACAGCCTTCTTGGCCTGAGCGGCGGCCTGCAAGGACTGGTCGTGCAGTGCCTTCAGATCTTCGACGCCCTGCTCGGCCGTCACCAACTGGGCCGCAAAAGCTTCGGCAGCGTTGGTGTACTGGATCGCCTTGTCGTTGTCGCCGGCAGCAGCGGCCTGATCGGCGAGGTTGACGGCCTGGCGCGCGTTGGCGTTGAGCTTTTCGACCTCGTCGAGTTGACGGCTGAGCTTCATCTCGAGTTGACGCTGATTACCGATCACCGACGCAGCCTGCTGGGACAACGCCTGATGCTGGCGCTGTGCGTCCTCGATCGCCTGCTGAATCTGAACCTTTGGATCTGCCTTCTCATCGATCTTCGAATTGAAGAGCGCCATCAGGTACTTCCAGCCCTTGACGAAAGGATTAGCCATTGGTTTGATCCTGCCTCCATCTGATGCGCCGCGCCGAACGCGACCCGGAGCGCGACCGTCGCGCACCGAAACAAGGGCTGCGCCCTATCTGCTCTGACCCCACCTGCTGGAAACCGGCGGTTACGTACAAAATCTATCGGTTACGGCCGGTAGTGGCTACGCCGCCGCCAACCTTCGAGCGTTCGGTGCCGGAATCACGACGCGGGTATCGCGTGCGATTGTCGGCGAACCGGAAGCCGAGACCGAACCGGAAGCCGACACGGCGGGTTCGGCGACCTGTCGACCAGCTACCGGAGCGCTCTTCTTCGTGGCCAGGGTCTCGCTCACGTCGACCAGCACGTCGGACAGTGGGACTGCGAGCGCATCACAGATCGCCGCCAACAGTTCGCTCGATGCTTCCTTACGTCCACGTTCCACTTCGGACAGATAGCCCAAGCTCACACGCGCGCTGTTCGACACCTCACGTAGCGTGCGGCTCTGCGAAACGCGCGTACGCCGGAGACTGTCACCGATTGCCTCACGCAATAGCAGCGCCATCTCGCTCCTCCTTCATCCGTGACCTCATCGTGCATGGTCGTACGTCTTCACAATCGTCAACGTCCGAACACATCCGATTGGTTCCCGAGCCTATCGTGCCGCACGCTCTGCGACACGATCACGTAACCGCGACACGGCAGTTGCGACTGCGGTTGTCCGAATCTCCCACCGTTCGCCGCCGAGCGCGAGCGGTACGCATTCGGTTCCGTCCGGGCCGGCGATACCGAGAAACACCGTTCCGACCGGGTGTCCGTCCTGCTCACTCGGACCGGCGACTCCGGTCAGTCCGATACCCCAGTCGGCGCCGCACCTCGTCCGGGCGCCGAGCGCCAAAGCCACGGCGGTGCTCTCGGACACGGGGCCGTCCGTTGCCAGACGCTCGGGATCCACGCCCGCCAGCGTCGCTTTCAGATCGGTCGCGTACACGACCAGGCCCCCACGCAGCACCGCGCTCGACCCTGGCACGGACGCGACCGCAGCCGTGAACAAGCCAGCCGTCAGAGATTCGGCGGCGGCGACAGTATGCCTCGCGGCGCCAAGGGCGTCGACGAGTTCGACCACTCCGAGTGCGAGCAGCGGGTCCGTCATGACTCGACTGCGCGAACTCCGGCGCGAAGCCTGATCGCCTGCACGATGTATTCGATTCCCGTCGCCACCGTCAGCACGACGGCAGCAGCCATCAGCAATCCGCTGACGATGTCCCAACTGCTCGGCAGCGGGCAGAGGTAGAACCCGATCGCGACGGCCTGCACGAGGGTCTTGAGCTTGCCGCCCTTGCCCGCCGGGATGACCGCGTGCCGCAGTACCGCGAACCGCAACAGCGTGATTCCGAGTTCTCTGGCGATGATCACTCCGGTCACCCACCACGACAGGTCACCGAGAACCGAAAGACCGATCAGCGCGGCGCCGATCAGTGCCTTGTCCGCGATCGGGTCCATGAGTTTGCCGAAATCGGTGACCAGACCGTACTTCCGAGCCAATTGGCCGTCGATCCGATCCGTGATCGCGGCGACGATGAACACGCCCATTGCCCCGAGACGCCACCACGTCGAGTGTCCGCCGTCGACGAACAGAACAACGAGAAAAACCGGAACGAGAACCATTCGGACCATCGTGAGAATGTTCGCGATGTTCAGCAACGGAACCGGGTTGTCCGCGACAGGTGTGCCGTCGGACGGGCCGACGGCGGCGCGATGGGCGTCGGTCTGATCGCGCGGGGTACTCATCGGATCACCGCACAGGCGGTGAGCCGAACCCGGGACAAAGCCGAGCGGCGCGGGAATTGCGTGGGGCGGACAGGCACGCGACTTAGAATATCGGTAGGGCCATTGACTAATGTGCACCACATGACTTCGACCGCGCCGACCTATACCGAGAGCCAGTTGATCGTGCGTCGCGCGCGAACGTCGGACATCCCCGAAATCAAGCGTCTGATCGACATCTACGCCGGCAAGATCCTCCTCGAGAAGAATCTCGTGACACTGTACGAGGCAGTCCAGGAGTTCTGGGTCGCCGAGCGAGGCGGCCAGGTAATCGCTTGCGGCGCACTGCATGTGCTGTGGGCGGACCTGGGTGAGATCCGCACCGTCGCAGTCGATCCGACTGCCAAAGGCCAGGGCGCAGGTTTCCACGTCGTCGACAAACTCATCGAGGTCGCCAAGGAATTGGAGTTGGAACGGTTGTTCGTTTTGACGTTCGAGACCGAGTTCTTCCACCGTCACGGATTCGCGGAGATCGACGGCACCCCCGTCACCGCCGAGGTCTATGCGGAAATGTGTCGGTCCTACGACGCCGGCGTCGCCGAGTTCCTCGATCTGAGCTATGTGAAACCCAACACACTCGGCAATACTCGCATGCTCCTGACTCTCTGAACCGTTCAGACTCTTCACACACCACCCTCTCGATCACCAGCCCCGAAAGCGGTTCACGATGTCGTTGTTCCTCGTCGAATACACCTACGCGCCCGAGAAGAACGCTCAGCGCGACGAAGTCCGTAGCGATCACCGCGCGTGGCTCGCGGATCTGGTTTCCCGCTCGATCGTCTTGTCATCCGGCCCGTTTGCAGATGGAAACGGCGCGCTGATCATCGTCGACGCCGCAGACGCCGACACCGTTTCCCTCCTCTTCACCCACGATCCGTTCGCGATCGCCGATTTGATCGAGAAGGTCCGGATCACCGAGTGGGTTCCGGTGTTGGGTCAGTTCAGCGCCTGAGAGCCCCGGCCCCGGCTTACTCCCCCGCCCGGTCGCGAGTCTTCAACAGGCTCGCGACCGTCGTCACCGCCAATACTCCGATGATCACTCCGAGTGAGAGTGCCGTGGAGATTTCCGGGACGGAGACGTGTTCACCTCCGTTGACGAACGAGAGGGTGTTCTCGTGCAACGCGTGAAGTACCAATTTCACACCGATGAACGCCAGGATTATCGAGAGCCCGTACGAGAGATAGACCAGCCTTTCGAGCAACCCACCGATCAGGAAGTACAGCTGCCGTAGACCCATCAGCGCGAAGGCGTTGGCGGTGAACACCAGATACGGTTCCTGGGTCAGACCGTAGATCGCCGGAATCGAATCGAGCGCGAAGAGCACGTCGGCAAACCCGATTGCGATGAGCGCCAACAACAACGGTGTCACGACGCGCTTGCCGTCGATCCGGGTGATCAGTTTGTCCCCGTCGTATTCCTCGGTTGTCGGCAGCACCCGCTTCACGAGTGAGATGATGCGACTGTCGCGCTTCTCCTCGGCTTCCTTCTCATGCCCGTGATCGCGGATCAGGGTGTACGCGGTGTAGATCAGGAACGCACCGAAGAGGTAGAACACCCAGCTGTACGCATTGATGGCGGCCGCACCGACTCCGATGAAGATTCCGCGCATCACCAATGCGAGGACGATGCCGATCAGCAGGACTTTCTGCTGGAACTCTCGCGGGACGGCGAACGTCGACATGATGATCACGAAGACGAACAGATTGTCGACCGAGAGCGCCTTCTCCGTGACGTAGCCGGCGAAGTACTCACCGCCGTACGTGGTGCCCCAGATCCACATCACGACGAATCCGAAGACGATGGCGATCGAAATGTAGACCGTCGACCAGAATGCGGACTCCCGGAAGGTCGGCGCATGCGGAGTGCGGACGTGGGCGAAGAAGTCGAAGACGAACAGGCCGAGGATCACCACGATCGTGATTCCCCAAGCCAACGGCGTCACATGCACGGGTTCCTCCGGTCGTCTGTCGACGGCTTCTCCGCCGAGGTGTCCCTACTCGTCTGCAGGTGCCTCATCCGGGTCGCCGCCGCGTATCGACCACAGCAGACCGTCGAGCTCCTCGGGCTTCATGAGCACCTCGCGTGCCTTCGAGCCCTCGCTGGGTCCGACGACGCCGCGGTTTTCCATGAGGTCCATCAGTCTGCCGGCCTTGGCGAACCCGACTCGTAGCTTGCGCTGCAACATCGACGTCGAACCGAATTGACTCGTGATGACCAATTCCACGGCCTGCAGGAGGACATCCATGTCGTCCCCGATGTCAGGATCGACGTCTTTCTTCTCCCCTGCCTTCTGCGCGGTGACACCTTCGGTGTACTCGGGCTCGGCCTGGTTCTTCGCGAAGTCGACGACCGCCGAGATTTCCTCGTCGGTGATGAACGCGCCCTGCATACGGGTCGGCTTACCCGCGCCCATGGGCAGGAAGAGGCCGTCACCCATACCGATGAGCTTCTCGGCTCCGGGCTGATCGAGGATGACTCGCGAGTCCGTCAGTGAAGACGTCGCGAACGCCAGACGCGAAGGCACGTTGGTCTTGATCAGGCCGGTGACGACGTCGACGGACGGGCGCTGCGTTGCCAGCACCAGGTGGATACCGGCAGCACGGGCTTTCTGCGTGATGCGGACGATTGCTTCTTCGACGTCGCGCGGCGCGGTCATCATGAGGTCTGCCAGCTCGTCCACGATCGCCAGGATGTAGGGGTACGGACGGTAGACGCGCTCGCTGCCCAGCGGGGCGGTGATTTCCCCGGACTTGACCTTGGAGTTGAAGTCGTCGATATGACGCACCCGGTTGGCCTGCATGTCCTGGTAGCGCTGTTCCATCTCCTCGACCAACCAGGCCAGCGCTGCCGCTGCCTTCTTCGGCTGAGTGATGATCGGCGTGATCAGGTGCGGGATACCTTCGTACGGCGTGAGCTCGACCATCTTGGGGTCGATGAGGATCATCCGTACTTCTTCGGGCGTTGCTCGGGTGAGCAACGAGACGAGCATCGAGTTCACGAAGCTCGACTTACCCGAGCCGGTCGAACCTGCCACCAGAAGGTGGGGCATCTTCGCGAGGTTCGCACTGACGAAGTCACCTTCGATGTCCTTACCGAGACCGATCACCAGCGGATGGTGATCGCGTCGGGTGCTCGGCGCGTTCAAAACGTCGGCGAGGCGGACCATTTCGCGGTCGGAGTTCGGTACCTCGATACCCACCGCGGACTTACCCGGAATGGGGGCCAGGAGGCGGACGTTGTCGGTTGCCACGGCGTACGCGATGTTGCGGGCGAGCGCGGTGATCTTCTCGACCTTCACGCCTGGGCCGAGTTCGACCTCGTAGCGCGTCACCGTCGGTCCGCGGGTGAAACCGGTAACAGCGGCATCGATCTTGAACTGTTCGAGGACTTCGCTGATCGCCTCGATCATCGCGTCGTTCGCAGAACTGCGGAGCTTGGGCGGGTCTCCCTCGATCAGCAACGTCGTCGGCGGGAGGTTGTAGTCGCCGTCGGTGACCCGATCGGTGACGAAGTGTTCCTTCTCCTCCGGCTCCGGTTCGGGTTTCGGCACGGGCTTGGCGATGGGGACCGAACGCGCAGGCACCTTGGGGCGCGGTGCCGGCGTCTCCACGACGGGCGCTGCCGCAGCCGCGACGGGCTCGTCGGGTACTGCGGTGTCGTCGGCGTTCCACAGACCGAGGACTTCGGTCTTCTTGTCTCCGGATTCGAACTCGTCCGTCGGGTAGTTGTCGATCGGTGCGCGTCGACTGGTCCGCTTGGCGGGCTTGAGCGGCGGCTCGGCGTAGGTGTCGACCGGGTAGCCGTCGGCGTCGAACAGTGAAGGATCGTAAGCAGATTCGCCGTAGTGGTGCTCACCGTCCTCGTCGAATTCGGATCCGTAGTCGCCGTATTCATCCGAGCGATACGAGGCGCCGAAGAAGGACTGGAACTTGCTCGGCACCTCACGCAGAGTCGTTCCGGTCAGAAGGAGGATTCCGAATCCGGCGCCGATGACCAGCAGCGGCGCAGACAGCCAGACGGTGAGCCCGTTGGTGAGCGGGCCGCCCACGACGTATCCGACAAACCCTGCGCCGTTGGAGCGACCGGTGGCGTCTGTCGGTGAACCCGAGATGATGTGCCAGAGGCCGAGCGCCGGCAGACCGACCAGCAAGGATCCCATGATCAGTCGGGGCCGGATCTCAGGTTTCGGTTCGGTGCGCATCAACAGGATCGCGAGGCCGACGCCGACGATGGGGAGCACGGCCGAGGCCGCGCCGAAGATCGCCCGCACGAGGGTGTCGATGCCGCCGCCGATCGGACCACCGGCCTTGAACCAGACGCCACCGGCGATGACGACGCTGAATGCGATCAGGCCGAGCGCTATTCCGTCGCGGCGGTGGCCGGCTTCGATCTCGCCGACCTTACTGACGGTGCGTGTGGTGGCGCCGACGCCGCGGGCAGCCAGGGACCACCCGGCTCCGATTCCCTTGCCCACAGCGGCCAACGGGCTGGCCCGCTGAGAGGTTTTCGATACCGGGCGGCGCGCGGCCGACGACGTACCGGACGCCTTCTTGGGCGCCGGCTTGGAGCCTTTGCCCGACGCGGGGCGCCCACCAGCCCTGGCCGAAGTCGTGACATTTCGAGGAGTCGATACGGTTCGCGTGGTGCGCGAGGCACGAGGTTTTGCGGTTGCGCGCGCGCTCGGAGTAGAGGCTGACGACCTGGTCGATGCCCTGGACGTAGACGTGCTTGTACTGGATCCCCGGGCGCTCGACTTACCTGCCATGGAGTTCAGGCTAGTCTGTGCGACCCCATCTGGACCATCCGCAACACCAGCAACACTGGTGGCGAGTGCGAAACGTGATCTTCACAACCCGTCTGTCGAGTTCGGCTCCGGCAGAAGGGGGCCATCAGAAACTGCGATCGAGCGCCATCACGGATTGAACGTCGGCCAGTTCACCTTTGGCTTCGATCTTCACCTCGCTGCGACCGAAAGCGTGCAGCAGCAACTCGGCGGGTTCACCCTGCAGGACAACACTGCGAGAGCCGGATTTGTGGACGACCGCACTCTCGCCGGACGGAAGTTCGAAAATGACCTCGACAGCGGCTTTGCGGTAACCCATCTTGCCGATCTGCCGGGCGTACTTCCACAGCTGAGCCTGCCGACCCTCCGACAACGGACGCGGCGCCCAGTTCAGATGTGCGCGTCGTACATCTTCGTGGTGGACGAACATTTCCGTGGTATTTACCTGCGCGTCGAGCCAGTACATCGGCGACCACCGAGGCGGCCCACTCCGAACGTCGTCGAGGATCTCCTCCCACGGACGCGCCGCTGCGGCCTTACGCACGCTCTCGGTGTGACCGGCAAGAGGGCTCAACATGATTCCGGGAGCGGCGTCGAGACGCCGCTCCCGGACTATCAGATGTGCTGCCAGGTCACGATTGGTCCACTCCCCACACAGTGTCGGAGCATCGGGGCCGAATTCGACCATGCTGTCCACCAGGGCGAGTCGTTCGTCATGAGCGAAGGTCACCTTCGCCAAAGTACTCGAACCGGACCGGGTTCGAGCGGAAGCGACCTGCTGTGCCGAATCTACGGAACCGCGATGACCGTCGGAATGATCATCGGACGGCGGCGGTACTTGTCCGCGACCCAGCGTCCGACGACGCGGCGCACCGACTGCGCGATGCGATGAGCGTCGATGACGCCTTCGCTCGCCAACCGGGCCAGGTCCGATTCCACGAGATCCGCGGCAGCCTTGAGCGCTGTCGGATCGTCGGAGAAGCCGCGACCGGACACCTCGGGGGTGCTGACCGCACGGCCCGTCGACTCGTTGATGACGATGGTGATCGCGATGAAGCCGCCCTCACCGAGCACGAGGCGATCGGACAGCGTCGGCTCACCGACGTCGCCGACGGACAGACCGTCGACGTAGACGTGTCCGACCGGTACGCGTCCGACGATCTCGGCGAGGCCGTCCACCATGTCGACCACGACGCCGTCCTCGGCCAATACGATGCGCTCTTCCGGCACGCCGGTTGCCTTTGCCAGCGCGGCGTTGGCACGCAGGTGCCGCCATTCACCGTGGACGGGCATGGCATTGGTGGGCCGAACCGCGTTGTACAGGTAGAGCAACTCACCGGCGGACGCGTGGCCCGAGACGTGAACCTTGGCGCTCTGCTGGGTCACGACGGTGGCACCGCGCTTGGCCAAACCGTTGACCACGGCGAAAACGGAGTTCTCGTTGCCCGGGATCAGCGAAGACGCGAGAACGACCAGGTCGTTGGCGCGGATGTTGATCTGACGGTGTTCGCCGCGCGCCATACGCGAGAGCGCTGCCAACGGCTCACCTTGCGAACCCGTCGAAATGAGCACCAGGCGATCGTCGGGAAGGGTGGCGGCGGTGTCGATGTCTACGACGAGGCCGTCGGGCACCGTCAGGTAGCCCAGATCCTGGGCGATCTGCATGTTGCGGACCATCGAGCGGCCGACGAAGACGATGCGGCGGTTGTACCGAGCGGCTACGTCGACGACCTGCTGGATGCGATGCACATGGCTGGCGAAAGATGCCACGATGACGCGCTGCTTCGCCTTGCCGATGACGTTGTCGAGCACTCCCCCGATTTCGCGCTCGGGTGTGACGAATCCCGGAACTTCGGCGTTCGTCGAGTCGACGAGGAACAGGTCGACGCCCTCGTCGCCCAGGCGGGAGAATCCGGCGAGGTCGGTCAGGCGGCCGTCGAGAGGCAGCTGATCGAGCTTGATGTCACCGGTGTGCAGTACGACGCCGGCGTCGGTGCGAATCGCGATCGCGAGAGCGTCGGGAATCGAGTGGTTGACCGCGAAGTACTCGCAGTCGAACGGGCCATGGGTGGTGGTGTTTCCCTCGACGACCTCGACCAGGTTCGGACGCAGGCGATGCTCGCGGCACTTGGCGGCAACGAGAGCGAGAGTGAACTTCGCGCCGATGACCGGAATGTCCGCGCGCAGACGCAGCAAGAACGGCAGAGCACCGATGTGGTCCTCGTGTCCGTGAGTCAAGATGACGGCTTCGACGTCGTCCATACGGTCTTCGATGTAGCGGAAGTCCGGGAGGATCAGGTCGACGCCAGGCTGCTGGTCCTCGGGGAACAGCACACCGCAGTCGACGATCAGCAACTTGCCACGGTGCTCGAACACCGTCATGTTGCGACCGATTTCGCCGATGCCGCCCAGCGCGACGATGCGCAAACCCGATGCCGGCGCCTTCGGGGGTGTTCCGAGGCGACCCGTGGGATCGACGGCCGGACGGTTCTCGGGGCGCTTGTTTCCGCGCCCGTTGCCCGACTTCGATGCTGCCGGTCGGTTACCGCCGGAAGATTTGCGCGGCGACCTCTCTTCGGTCGACTTCTTGGGTGCAGCAGATTTGGTGGCAGTGGACTTGGTTGCTGCAGATTTGGTTGCTGCGGCCTTCTTGGGCGGGGCGGCTGCGGCGGGGGCCGCTTCTGCCGCCGGCGCAGCTGGTGCCTCTACCGGTGCGGCCTTTGCGGCCGTTTCGGGAGCCGGAGGCGAAGGCGGACCGGCTTGACGACTGGCACTACGACGTCGGGGGGGACGGGTCATTTACAAAACTCCTGCCGCATGCAGATCGGCGGCAAGACCGTCGATCTGCTCTTTAGTGGGTGCAACCTGCGGAAGGCGTGGTTCTCCGACATCGATTCCGATGAGTCGCAGACCCGCCTTCGAAGCGCTGACACCGCCGAGGCGGGCAACGGAACGAATCACAGGGATCAAACTGAGGTTTATCTCGCGTGCGCGGGCGATGTCGCCGGACACGAACGCGGTGTGAAGGTCACGGAGACGACCCGGAACAAGATGGCCGATGACGCTGACGAAGCCGGTGGCGCCGACAGCGAGCCACGGCAGATTCAGCGGGTCGTCGCCGGAGAAGAACTGAAGCTCGGTGGTGCCGATCAACTCTGCGCCGGCGTTGAGGTCGCCCTTGGCGTCCTTGACGGCCTTGATTCGCGGGTGCTCGGCGAGTCGGCGGATCGTCTCGGTCTCGATGGGAACGACGGAGCGGGGCGGAATGTCGTACAACATGACGGGCAGGTCGGTCGCGTTGGCGACGGCGGTGAAGTGTGCAAACAGTCCGGCCTGGGGCGGACGTGAGTAATACGGGGTGACGACGAGCAGACCGTGCGCTCCGGCGCGAGCCGCGTCACGTGCGAGTTCGACGCTGTGAGCGGTGTCGTTGCTGCCGGCGCCTGCAACGATCTTCGCGCGGTTACCGACGGCGTCGATCACTGCGCGGAGCAGGTCGAGCTTCTCGGACTCGGTGGTGGTGGGAGATTCACCGGTGGTACCGGCAAGAACGAGGCCGTCACAGCCGTTGTCGACGAGATGGGCTGCGAGGCGCACTCCCGCGTCGACGTCCAACTTCCCGTCGGCAGTGAACGGGGTCACCATCGCAACGGAAATGGTGCCGAACGGACGCTCGACAAGAGAAGCGGAATCACCGTAGGTCATGGTCAGAAGGTTACCCGGTTCAGCTCTTACTTCTGCACACGAGTCACGACTCGGCCGCAAATGCGCTGACGGCAATTTCCGATCCGTCGCTTCCGCGAAGAATCTCGTAGTCCCCGAACACATTTGGCGCGACATCACGAAGCTGACGCAGGCACTCGACCGCGACTCGCCGGATCTCGACATCCGCATGTTCGGTGGCACGCATCTCGACGAAGTGCCGCCAGGCCCGATAGTTCCCGGTCACGACCAAGCGCGTCTCGGTGGCGTTGGGCAGCACCGAGCGCGCAGCCTGCCTGGCTTGCTTGCCCCGCATCGGGGCACCGGGCACCGATTGCAGTTTCCCTTCGAGGGCAGTCAGCAGTTCCCCGTAAGCGCGACGGCTTTCGTCGGTGGCATGCAGAAACAGTGCTTCGAGCTCGGGATCACCTTCGACAGCAGGAGGCACGACGACGTTTGCATCGTTCTCACGGACGAATCGCTGCGAGAGTTGCGAGTACGAGAAGTGCCGGTGACGAATCAATTCGTGAGTGCACGAGCGCGAGATACCGGTGATGTAGAAGCTCACTGTCGCATGCTCGAGCACCGAAACGTGTCCGACCTCGAGCAGATGCCTCAGATAGCCGGCGTTGGTTGCGGTTCGCGGATTCGGCTTGGACCAACTCTGGTAGCAGGCTCGACCGGAGAACTCGACGAGCGCTTCGCCACCATCCGCGTCCGTCTCCCACGGAATGTCCTCGGGCGGGAAGAACTCGGACTTCGCCACCAACTGCACTTTCAGTGACACCGTGTTCGGCACAACCCACTCCTCGACAAGCACGAAACGACCAGCACGAAACCCGGGCGCCGTTCGCCTCAGGTGCTGGGCAACTCTATAGCGGTCGACCGCCCTCGATACCGAGTGACGTCATCACAGCCTTGACTGACGTCACTTTTGACGCCACTGTGGTGTCATGGACATTTCGGAGTACACCGCAAAGCTGCAGAACGACCTCGCCACTGCAGCCGAACTCGGCGACGATCACACGCGCCGGATTGCGGCGTCGTTGTCCGCCGCCATCGAACCCTCGGTCCGCCTGGTCTTGTTGGCCGCGGCGACGGAACTGGCCAAGGAGATCGGGGCGAAGCTGGGCGACCGAGAGGTCAAGGTGAATCTCGACGGAAGCGAATTACTGGTCGACGTCGTTCGCCCGCCGAACTCGACCGGCGGCGAAGGTGCAAACGAGAAGGCAGACGACGAGAAGAAGGACTCAACCTACTCGTTCGACGACGTCAGCGGAGATATCAGCCGGGTGACGTTGAGGATGATGGAACAGATCAAAGCCCGCGCCGAGGAGGCCGCCAATCAGAACGGAGTCTCCCTCAACTCGTGGGTTTCACAAGCCGTCCAGGGCGCATTGCGGGACCAGATGCGCAAGAACGGCATGGACTAGCTCGACGCCAACCCGATCACCGAATGATCTAATTGCGCAACTGCAGTAATCACGAACCGTTGCCGCAAGGCGAGAAGGAGCACGTTCATGGCCGTTTCGGGCGTCAAGGAATTCGAGATCAAGGCTGATCCGGAAACGGTGATGAAGGCCGTAGCAGCCGTCGATCGGCTGCCGGAGTGGTCGTCTGCACACAAGAAGATCACCATCGAGAGCACCCACGACGACGGTCGCCCCCATCGCGTTCGCATGGCCGTGTCCATTCTGGGAATCAACGACGAGCAGGTAGTCGACTACACCTTCGAGGGCGACGAGAAGGTGACCTGGACCCTCGTGGAGAGCGGTCAGCAGAACCAGCAGGACGGCTCGTACGTCTTGACTCCCACCGACGGTGGAACCAAAGTCACCTTCGAACTGACCATCGATCCCAAGATCCCGCTGCCGGGCTTCCTGGTGAAGAAGGCACAGAAGACGGCGCTGGAAACAGCGAGCAAGGGCCTGACGAAGTTCGTCGAAAACTTCTGAGCGCACACGCAATTCAGGCGGCCCTTACTTCCGGCGTTCATCGCCGGGTAGGGGCCGTTTGCCGTGAAGCCGAGCTGTGTTTTCGCGGAAGTCCCTGCCGATGTTGAAGATTCGCCGGTAGCCGGGGACCGCCCGGAGTAACGTCGGCCGCGTGTCCGCCGAGACCGCAGAGCCCAACTCCATGGCACCCGTGCGCATCCTCGTCTACAGCGACGACGCACACACGCGCGAGCAAGTTCGGCTCGCTCTCGGAGAGCGCCCACATCCGTCGATGCCCACCATCGACTACATCGAGGTCGCGACGGCACCGATCGTCGTAGCCAAGCTCGATGCCGGCGGAATCGACCTCGCCATTCTCGACGGCGAGGCGAGTCCGGCGGGCGGCATGGGCGTCGCGAAACAACTCAAGGACGAGATCGCCGACTGTCCACCGATCCTCGTACTGACCGGTCGACCCGACGATGCGTGGCTGGCGTCGTGGTCGAGAGCGGAAGCCTCAGTGCCGCAGCCGATAGATCCGATCGAACTTGCTTCCACCGTCATCGCGCTTCTGCGTCGACAACTGAGCCGGTGAGCACCCGTTGCAGCGGTGATTCGTTGCGGCGCCGACTACTTCGGACTTTCGAGAGCGAAACTCGGCACCCCGAAAACGAACCCAATGTCGGAGGCCTCCCCTAGTGTGGGTGTCGCAGGTCACATAAGTATCGAATTGCTGGCAGTATCGAAATCGAACGGCACCTTCGGGCTGGGCGGACATCCGCACAGCGGAGAGGAGTTCGGGTGACATGAACGCTTACATCCCCATTCTCGTCCTCGGGGTCATCGCGATGGCCTTCGCTGTGGTGTCGGTTGTTCTCGCGTCCGTGGTCGGCCCGAAGCGGTACAACAGGGCGAAACTCGAAGCCTACGAATGCGGAATCGAACCGGCACCCCGTACCGCCGGTGGCGGGCGGTTTCCCGTCAAGTTCTATCTGACGGCAATGCTGTTCATCATCTTCGACATCGAGATCGTTTTCCTCTACCCGTGGGCGGTGCATTTCGATTCGCTCGGCTTGTTCGGCCTCGCGGCGATGGGCCTTTTCATAGTCAACGTCTCGGTGGCATACGCATACGAATGGCGACGAGGCGGTCTCGGTTGGGACTAGGCCAGCGGACACAGGTACAGCACACATACGTCAGACAAAACCGGTCACACCGCAGCTGTTACGACTGAAAAGAGTCGGATATGGGTCTCGAAGAAAAGCTCCCCAGCGGATTTCTACTGACCACTGTCGAGGGCCTGGCAGGGTATGCCCGCAAAGGATCACTGTGGCCTGCCACCTTCGGGCTCGCGTGCTGCGCGATCGAGATGATGGCAACCACGTCAGGTCGCTTCGACCTGGCGCGGTTCGGCATGGAGGCATTCCGCGCGTCGCCGCGACAGGCAGACCTTCTGATCGTGGCCGGGCGGGTCAGTCAAAAGATGGGGCCGGTACTTCGTCAGGTCTACGACCAGATGGCCGAGCCGAAATGGGTTCTGGCCATGGGTGTGTGTGCGTCGTCCGGCGGTATGTTCAACAACTACGCAGTGGTACAGGGCGTCGACCACATCGTGCCGGTCGACATCTACTTGCCCGGCTGTCCGCCGCGGCCGGAGATGCTCCTGAACGCGATCATCGAACTGCACCGAAAGATCCAGGAGATGCCCCTCGGCGTGAACCGCGAAGAGGCACGCGCGGCAGCCGAGCGCGCCGCACTGGCATCCACCCCCACCATCGACATGAAGGGGCTTCTGCGATGACCGCGGGCAACAACGGATCGAGGGGGATGTTCGGGGTCCGCGGCAGTGGTGACACCTCGGGCTACAGCCGGCTCGCCCCGCCGATCTCAGTAGAGGACAAGGCCTCTCGACCGTTCGGTGGATACTTCGACGAAGTTGCGGACTCCTTGGATGCCGCATTGCGCAGCGGGGGCAGCACTTTCACCGATGCAATCGAGCGGGTAGTGATCTTTCGAGACGAGATGACGCTGCATGTCGAACGGTCTCACCTCCCGCAGGTCGCGCGCAGACTGCGCGACGAATCGGAACTGCGCTTCGAACTTTGCCTGGGTGTCGATGGAGTCCACTATCCGCAGGACACCGGTCGCGAGCTCCACGCCGTGTATCCATTTGCTTCGATCACGCACAACCGCCGGATCAGACTGGAAGTGTCCGTGCCGGACTCCGATCCACATATTCCGTCCATCGTCGGGATATACCCCACCAACGATTGGCACGAGCGTGAGACCTACGACTTCTTCGGGATCGTCTTCGACGGTCACCCGGCCCTGACCCGTATCGAGATGCCCGACGACTGGAAGGGCCACCCACAGCGCAAGGACTATCCGCTCGGCGGTATCCCGGTCGAGTACAAGGGCGCCCAGACTCCTCCACCCGACGAGCGTAGGTCGTACAACTGATGAACGAGACGACAGGAAGCAACTCCGGTGCCACGACGGAAACCGTCGTCACAGCATCGGGTCAGGACTGGGACGACATCGTCACCGCGGCCGCTCGCCAGCGAACCGGCGAGGCCGAACGGATCGTGGTCAACATGGGCCCGCAGCATCCGTCCACTCACGGCGTCTTGCGCCTCATTCTCGAAATCGAGGGTGAGACAGTCGTGGAAGCTCGGTGTGGAATCGGCTACCTGCACACCGGAATCGAAAAGAATCTCGAATACCGGAACTGGACGCAGGGCGTCACTTTCGTTACTCGAATGGACTACCTGTCACCGTTCTTCAACGAAACCGCGTACTGCCTCGGAGTCGAAAAACTTCTCGGCATCACCGACGACATTCCCGAGCGAGCCACCGTCATTCGCGTGATGATGATGGAGCTCAATCGAATCTCGTCGCACCTTGTCGCCCTGGCAACCGGTGGAATGGAACTGGGCGCCGTGA
The DNA here is from genome assembly GCF_024436645.1 of Rhodococcus sp. T9N. Classification (NCBI taxonomy): domain Bacteria; kingdom Bacillati; phylum Actinomycetota; class Actinomycetes; order Mycobacteriales; family Nocardiaceae; genus Rhodococcus; species Rhodococcus sp. T9N. The sequence goes on from NZ_JAMSKS010000004.1 coordinate 109,550, forward strand.
CGGCGATGCTGTTCGGATTCCGCGAACGCGAATTGATTCTGGACGTGTTCGAGACGATCACCGGACTGCGGATGAATCACGCCTACATCAGGCCTGGTGGTCTCGCTCAGGATCTACCCGACGGGTCGGTCGCGAAGGTACGAGAACTGTTGAAGGTCCTACCGAAACGGTTGCGTGACGTCGAACTGATGCTCAGCGACAACTCCATCTGGAAAGCCCGCACCCAGGGAATCGGATATCTCGATCTCACCGGCTGCATGGCGCTCGGCGTGACGGGGCCGGTCCTACGCGCCACGGGTCTCCCCCACGATCAGCGTCGAGCGCAGCCCTACTGCGGCTACGAGAACTACGAGTTCGACGTCGTGACGCACGACGGATCCGATTGCTACGGAAGGTACGTCATCCGTGTCGAGGAGATGAAGGAGTCCCTCAAGATCGTCGAGCAGTGCCTCGACAAACTACAACCGGGGCCGGTCATGGTGGACGACAAGAAGATCGCCTGGCCTGCCGATCTCGCTGTCGGACCGGATGGCCTCGGCAATTCGCAGAAGCACATCGCCAAGATCATGGAGTCGTCCATGGAGGGTCTGATTCACCATTTCAAACTGGTCACCGAAGGAATCCGCGTGCCGCCCGGCCAGGTGTACGCCGCCGTCGAGTCCCCGCGTGGCGAGTTGGGTGTGCACATGGTCAGCGACGGGGGAACCCGGCCGTACCGCGTCCATTTCCGGGATCCGTCATTCACCAACCTTCAAGCGGTAGCGGCGATGTGCGAGGGAGGCATGGTGTCCGACGTGATCGCCTCGGTTGCCAGTATCGATCCCGTCATGGGCGGAGTGGACCGATGACCGGCCCGAACGGCTCGTCACGGGTGTTCATCGAACTCGGGCCGCGCCCGGACGAGCCCACGCAACTGGTACGCCCTGGCGCACGATCGAGTTATCCGCCTGACGTACTCGCCCGACTCGACGCCGATGCCGAAACCGTCATCGCTCGTTACCGTGAGCCTGACGCCGCGGCGACCACCAGTCGATCAGCCCTCCTGCCGCTCCTTCATCTCGTGCAGTCCGAGGACGGGTACATCACCCCGGCCGGGATCGATTTCTGCAGTGCCAAGCTGGGTTTGACCGGCGCCGAGGTTGCCGCCGTTTCCACCTTCTACTCGATGTATCGCCGTGGTCCGACGGGTGAGTATCTGGTCGGAGTCTGCACCAACACGCTGTGCGCGATCATGGGCGGAGACGACATCCTCGCAGCACTCGAAGAGCATCTCGGGTCAGCAGGCTCCAGAGACGAAGGCGGACACTCCATCTCGACGTCCGACGGCAAGATCACCCTCGAACACATCGAGTGCAATGCGGCGTGCGACTACGCCCCCGTCATGATGATCAACTGGGAGTTCTTCGACAACCAGACTCCGGAATCGGCGCGCTCACTCGTCGATGCGCTCCGCGCCGGAGAGCGCGTGACACCCAGTCGCGGTGCCACACTGTGTTCGTTCCGACAGACCGCACGCACCTTGGCCGGGTTCCCGGATACGCGAATCGAAGCAGCCGAAGCACAAACAATCGGCGGGGCAACTCTTGCCGGACTGCGTATCAGCCGATCTCACGACGACAACCCACCCGGCTCGGCCTCAGCAGCCGACGCTCCCGGCGAAGGGAAGTGACATGACACTCGCCCCCGTCCTGAGTCGCTACTGGGATCAACCGAACTCGTGGACTCTCGACAGCTACCTTCGTCACGACGGCTACCAAGCCCTACGCAAAGCGCTAGCCATGTCCCCGGACGCCGTGATCGAAACGGTCAAGGACGCGGGCCTTCGTGGGCGCGGTGGCGCCGGTTTCCCGACGGGCCTCAAGTGGAGTTTCATCCCACAGAGCACCGAAGACAAGCCAGGAGACGGCAAGCCCCACTATCTCGTCGTCAATGCCGACGAGTCCGAACCGGGCACATGCAAGGACATGCCGTTGATGATGGCGACCCCACACACGTTGGTCGAGGGAGTCATCATCGCGGCGTATGCAATTCGAGCGGCCAAGGCGTTCATCTACGTCCGGGGCGAGGTGGTCCCGGTCCTGCGACGTCTGCAGACCGCTGTGGCCGAGGCCTACGCGGCCGGATACCTGGGCCGCAGCATCCTCGGTTCGGGATTCGACTTGGATCTCGTCGTGCACGCCGGAGCAGGCGCGTACATCTGTGGTGAGGAGACAGCCCTCCTCGATTCGTTGGAGGGACGACGCGGTCAGCCTCGACTGCGGCCGCCATTCCCCGCCGTCGCCGGCCTCTACGCCTGCCCGACCGTCGTCAACAACGTCGAGTCCATCGCGAGTGTGCCGTCGATCGTCCTGGGCGGCCCGGAGTGGTTCCGGTCGATGGGAAGCGAGAAGTCGCCGGGGTTCAAGTTGTACTCGCTCTCTGGTCATGTCACCACTCCCGGCCAGTACGAGGCGCCGCTCGGCATCACGTTGCGAGAACTTCTCGATTACGCGGGCGGCGTTCGCACCGGGCACACCCTCAAGTTCTGGACTCCCGGCGGATCCTCGACTCCGATCTTCACCGACGAACATCTCGATGTCCCACTCGACTACGAGGGTGTCGGCGCGGCGGGATCGATGCTCGGCACCAAGGCACTGCAGATATTCGACGACACAACCTGCATCGTGCGCGCGGTGCTGCGGTGGACCGAGTTCTACGCCCACGAATCTTGCGGTAAATGCACGCCGTGCCGCGAAGGCACGTACTGGCTGGTGCAGATCCTGCGGCGACTCGAAGGCGGAACAGGTACTGAAGCTGATCTCACCAAACTTCTCGACATCTCGGACACCATCCTCGGAAAATCCTTCTGCGCGTTGGGCGACGGAGCGACCAGCCCGATCATGTCCTCCCTGAAGTACTTCCGCGAGGAATACGTAGCGCATTTCGACGGCAACGGATGCCCGTTCGATCCTCGCCGGTCCGTTCTCGCGACAGGAGCGTTCGTCTCATGACTGCAGCCGACGCCACCACTGGAACCGATGCGGCACCGCCGATTGATCTCGTCACCCTCACCATCGACGGCCGGGAACTCCAGGTACCCAAGGGCACGTTGATCATTCGCGCTGCAGAGATGATCGGCACACAGATTCCGCGGTTCTGCGATCATCCTCTTCTGGACCCGGTCGGGGCGTGCCGACAGTGCATCGTGGAGGTCGAAGGTCAACGCAAGCCGGTGGCGTCCTGCACGACACCGGTTGCGGACGGAATGGTCGTCACCACACAGCTCACGTCACCGGTGGCGGAGAAGGCGCAGCGCGGGGTGATGGAACTCCTGCTCATCAACCACCCTCTGGACTGCCCCGTGTGCGACAAGGGCGGCGAGTGTCCGCTTCAAAACCAGGCGATGTCGACCGGTCGCACCGAATCCCGGTTCGGTGAGGAGAAAAGGACCTATCCCAAGCCCATCCCACTCTCGTCCGAAATCCTCCTCGACCGCGAGCGTTGCGTCCTCTGCGCCAGATGCACGCGGTTTTCGGGCCAGATCGCCGGCGACCCGTTCATCGATCTCCTCGAGCGTGGCGCGCTTCAACAGGTCGGGATCTACGCCAACGAGCCCTTCGAGTCCTACTTCTCGGGCAACACCATCCAGGTGTGCCCGGTCGGCGCGCTTACCAGTACGGCATACCGATTCCGGGCGCGACCGTTCGATCTGGTGTCCAGCCCCAGCGTGTGTGAACACTGCGCCGACGGATGTGCTCAGCGCACGGACCACCGTCGCGGAAAGGTTCTCCGCCGTCTCGCCGGGGACGACCCCGAAGTCAACGAGGAATGGAACTGCGACAAGGGCCGTTTCGCATTCACGTACACGACCCAAGGTGATCGGATCACCACTCCCCTGATCCGCAACGCTGACGGCGAATTGATTCCGGCGTCGTGGCCCATGGCACTCGACCTCGTTGCGCGATCCTTCGCGCAGGCCCGCGGTGACGCAGGCGTACTCGTCGGCGGACGCTCTACCTTGGAGGACGCCTACGCCTACGGCAAGTTCGCGCGAGTTGCTCTCGCTACCAACAACATCGACTTCCGAATCCGTGCTCACTCAGCCGAAGAGGCAGGTTTCCTCTCAGCACACGTCGCCGGCCGCACACTCGAAGAGGCGGTGACGTACCAGGACCTCGAGTCGGCCCCGACCGCATTGCTGGTAGCTCTCGAGCCCGAGGAGGAGTCACCGATCATCTTCCTGCGGCTACGCAAAGCCGCACGTTTCGGCAAGACGACGGTGCTCTCCAGCGCGCCATTCGCTACGCGCGGCCTGCAGAAGATGGGCGGCTCTTTGCTTCGGACCGTACCCGGAAGTGAAGCAGCTCTGATGGATTCGTTGGCTCGCCCTGGAAATGAGGAGGGCCAGCTCCTCCGGCAGCCCGGCGCAGTGATCCTGTTGGGCGAACGACTCAGTGAGGTGGCGGGCGGCTTCGCCGCGGCGGTACGTCTCGCCGAAGCGACAGGAGCTTGTTTGGCTTGGGTCCCACGCCGCGCTGGTGATCGCGGCGCCGTCGAGGCCGGCGCACTACCGGGATTGCTTCCCGGCGGACGCCCCGTTGCGGACCCGGCAGCACGTCAGGAGGTGGAATCAGTGTGGGGGGCCTCCATCCCGGCATCCGACGGGCGCGACGCCGCGAGTCTGCTGGATCCGGGGCAGACGACTGCTGCCCTTCTTGTCGGCGGCGTCGAATTGAGTGATCTCCCGAACCCGGCGAAGGCAAGGGCCGCGATCGAAGCAGCAGGTTTCGTGGTGAGTTTGGAGATCCGTCACAGCGGAGTCACCGAACTCGCCGACGTCGTCTTCCCGGTGGCACCGGTCGCCGAGAAGCCCGGAACCTTCCTCGATTGGGAAGGCCGCGAGCGCGTGTTCGACACCGCATTGAGAACGACAGGAGTGATGCCGGATCAGCGCGTCCTTCACGCGATCGCAGCCGAGATGGGCATCGATCTGGGCCTACCCGACGCAGATTCCGCACGCTCGGAGATACACCGCCTCGGCGCGTGGTCCGGATCGCGCCCCATCTCGCCTCAGGTGCCGTCAGGCACCATGCCCACACCGGCACTGGGCGAGGCAGTGTTGTCGAGCTGGCGAATGCTGCTCGACAACGGCCGATTGCAAGACGGCGAGCCCAACCTGGCGGGTACGGCACGGCTCCCACTCGTGCGTTTGTCTGCCGAGACCGCTGCCGAGATCGGCGCCGACAACGGCGATCACGTTGCGGTGTCGACTGAATCCGGTTCCATCACATTACCGTTGGAGATCACCGAACTCCCGCCTCGAACAGTCTGGCTCCCGCTCAATTCACCGGGTAGCACGATCTACGAAACGCTCTGCGTTACCGCGGGTTCCGTGGTGAAGATTGCGAAGGCGGGAGCGCAATGACCACCCACGAGTACGGGACCGTGTCAGCTCCGGTCGACCTGTCGGCGTTCGGGCACGACCCGTGGTGGTTGGTGATCGGCAAGGCTCTCGCCATTTTCGTGTTCCTCGTACTCACACCGCTGGTGGCAATTTACGCGGAACGAAAGGTCATGGCACGCATGCAGATGCGTGTCGGACCGAACCGCGTCGGCCCCCGTGGAATGCTCCAGAGTCTCGCTGACGGAATCAAGCTCGCCCTCAAGGAGGGCATCTCACCGACCGGCGCCGACAAACCGATTTATCTCCTCGCGCCCGTCATCGCAGTCGTGCCCGCGTTCATGGCCTTTGCCGTCATCCCGTTCGGTCCGCAGGTCTCGATCTTCGGAACCCTTTCACCCCTGCAACTGACCGATCTGCCGGTCGGAGTTCTCTACATCCTCGCCGTAACTTCAATCGGTGTGTACGGGATCGTGCTTGCCGGCTGGTCGTCCGGATCGACGTATCCACTACTGGGCGCACTTCGATCGACCGCGCAGGTCATCTCCTACGAAGTAGCAATGGGGCTGTCCTTCGCCGCAGTCTTCCTCTACGCCGGCACGATGTCCACGTCCGGCATCGTCAGCGCCCAACAAGGTGCCTGGTACGTCTTTCTCCTCCTGCCGTCCTTCTTGATCTACGTGACAGCCATGGTCGGCGAAACCAACAGGGCTCCCTTCGACCTTCCCGAGGCCGAGGGTGAACTGGTGGGTGGGTTCCACACCGAGTACTCCTCACTCAAGTTCGCGATGTTCATGCTGGCCGAGTACGTGAACATGGTGACGGTGTCCGCTCTGGCCACGACACTGTTCCTGGGCGGGTGGCACGCACCGTTCCCGTTCAACCTGTGGGACGGCGCCAATTCCGGTTGGTGGCCGGTGCTGTGGTTTGTCGCCAAGGTGTGGGGCTTCCTCTTCGTCTTCATCTGGTTGCGCAGCACGCTTCCTCGATTGCGCTACGACCAGTTCATGAATCTCGGCTGGAAGGTTCTGATCCCCGCAGCTTTGGTATGGGTGATGGTGATCGCGACCGTTCGTGCGTTCCGCAACGAGGGCTACAACACCTGGGTCGTACTTCTCTGCGTCGCACTGGTTCTCGGAGCTGCGCTCCTGATCGTGTTGGCCGGGACTTACCGCAGCCGACGCCGAACCGCCGCGTTGGTGCCCGATTCGGGGACCCGGCCTTTCGATGCGATGTCGGGCGGCTTCCCGGTTCCACCCCTACCTGGTCAAACGCTGCCGACCCGAAAACTACCGGGTCAGAACGTGCCACCGCCGCGGCGGACAGATGTTTCCGACACATCGGAGGACTCCCATGCCTGATTTCCTCGGACCTATCGCGGGTTTCGGAGTGACGCTCTCGACAATGTTCAAGAAACCCGAGACCGAGTTCTATCCGGAGGAGAAGCGGCCCACCGCGCCCGGATACCACGGTCGCCATCAACTCAACCGGTATGCAGACGGACTCGAGAAGTGCATCGGTTGCGAACTGTGTGCCTGGGCCTGCCCCGCCGACGCGATCTATGTCGAGGGTGCTGACAACACCGAAGAAGAACGGTTCTCCCCCGGCGAGCGTTACGGGCGGGTGTATCAGATCAACTACCTGCGGTGCATCGGCTGTGGCCTCTGCGTCGAGGCTTGCCCCACTCGGGCTCTCACCATGACCAACGAGTACGAGATGACCGACGACAACCGAGCCGGATTGATCTACGAGAAGGACCGCCTTCTCGCGCCCCTGAAACCCGACATGGCAGCGCCACCACACGCGCTGCGTCCCGGCACAACTCAGGACGACTACTACCGCGGCGACATCACAGCAGCTCCCGAACAGGCAGTACCCGAGCAAGAGCCGAACCCGGAGACCGAGAAATGATCGCGGCGGTCACGACCACGATCCTGGCGGAGGGAACGATGACATCGACCTCCACCGGCGAGGCGGTGCAGTTCTGGATCCTCGGAACCCTTGCGGTGATCAGCGCTTTGGGTGTGGTCGCCGCCCCCAAGGCCGTCTACTCTGCGCTCTTCCTTGCAATGACGATGATCATCCTGGCCGTCTTCTACATCGTGCAGGGCGCACTGTTCCTGGGTGTCGTCCAGATCGTCGTCTATACCGGCGCAGTGATGATGTTGTTCCTGTTCGTCCTGATGCTGGTCGGCGTGGATTCTTCGGACTCCTTGGTCGAAACGCTACGGGGACAACGCGTCAGCGCGATCGTGATCGGTGTCGGATTCGGACTGCTCCTCATCGGCGGACTCGGAAATGCGTCGATCTCGGGCTTCACCGGATTCACCGGACTCGACCAGGGCAACATCGACGCTCTCGCCGATCTCATCTTCATCCGCTACGTCTGGGCCTTCGAACTGACCGGCGCAATGCTGATCACGGCGACACTTGGCGCAATGATGCTCGCGCATCGGGAGAAGATCGGAGCCACACTCAGCCAACGCGAACTCTCGCAGCAACGATTCGCGTACCTGGGCAGCGATGAGAGCAATCCCGACAAGGGCTCGGCCACTCCCCTCCCCAGTCCCGGCGTGTACGCACGTCACAACGCAGTGGACATGCCGGCACTGTTGCCCGACGGGACGTTCTCGACGCTCTCCGTCAGCAGCGCCCTCACTCCGCGTTCCCCGGATCCGAGTACCGGTGAGGAGTCTGCGCGATGAATCCCGAGAATTACCTGTATCTGTCGGTCCTGTTGTTCACCATCGGGGCTGCGGGAGTCCTCCTGCGACGCAACGCCATCGTGGTGTTCATGTGTATCGAATTGATGCTCAACGCCGCCAACCTGGCATTCGTGACCTTCGCGCGCATGCACGGCAATCTGGACGGCCAGATCTTCGCCTTCTTCACGATGGTGGTAGCTGCTGCCGAAGTAGTCGTCGGCCTGGCAATCATCATGATCATCTTCCGATCTCGGCGTTCTGTATCCGTCGACGACGCAGACCTGCTGAAGTACTGACATGTCAGGAGGAATCACGTCCGCCATCTGGTTGCTCCCCGCCCTGCCCCTGTGCGGCGCCGCTGTCCTGTTGCTGGCGGGTCGTCGCACGAACGCGTGGGGCCACCTGTTCGCCTGCGTCATGGCACTCGCGTCGTTTGTCGTCGCAGTGGTGTTTTTCATCGCCATGCTCGGCCGCGACACCGCCGACCGCACCGTCACCGAGCACCTGTTCAGTTGGGTCCCGGTCGACAGTCTTCAGGTCGAGTTCGGACTGCAGCTTGATCAACTGTCGATGTGTTTCGTCCTGCTCATCACCGGTGTAGGTTCGCTGATCCACATCTACTCGGTCGGCTACATGGCGCACGACCCCGAGCGTCGTAAGTTCTTCGCCTACCTCAATCTCTTCCTCGCTGCGATGCTGCTCCTCGTGCTCGCCGACAACTTCCTCGGGCTCTACGTCGGCTGGGAAGGCGTCGGTTTGGCGTCGTACCTGCTGATCGGTTTCTGGCAGCACAAGCCGTCGGCGGCGACCGCTGCCAAGAAGGCTTTTGTCGTCAATCGGGTGGGCGACATCGGATTGATGATCGCGATGATGTTGATGTTCAGCACGTTCGGCTCGCTCTCGTTCAGCAGCGTCTTCGCCGACGCGTCTGGTGCAAGCGAAGGTGTCCTGACGGCGATCGGCCTGATGCTCCTCCTCGCTGCATGCGCGAAGTCCGCGCAGGTGCCACTGCAGTCGTGGCTCGGCGACGCGATGGAGGGCCCCACCCCCGTCTCGGCTCTGATTCACGCGGCCACGATGGTCACGGCCGGCGTCTACCTGATCGTGCGCTCCAATCCGATCTTCGATCTCGCACCCGACGCTCAACTCGTGGTTGTCATCGTCGGTGCCGTGACGCTCCTGTTCGGTGCGATCATCGGCTGCGCGAAAGACGACATCAAGAAAGCGCTCGCCGCATCGACCATGAGTCAGATCGGATACATGGTCCTGGCGGCGGGCCTCGGACCAGCTGGATACGCCTTCGCAATCCTTCATCTGATCACCCACGGATTCTTCAAGGCAGGCCTGTTCCTCGGCGCGGGTTCGGTGATGCACGCGATGAACGACGAAACCGACATGCGGCGCTACGGCGGGCTCCGAGCGTTCATGCCACTGACTTTTGTCACTTTCGGGCTCGGATACCTTGCCATCATCGGTGTTCCGCCGTTTGCCGGGTTCTTCTCCAAGGACAAGATCATCGAGGTTGCGATCGGCGAGGGCGGCATCAAGGGTGTTGTGCTGGGCATCGTCACGCTGTTGGGTGCGGCGCTCACTGCCTTCTACATGAGCCGCGTGATGCTGATGACCTTCTTCGGGAAGGCCCGCTGGGAGAACCAGAAACCTCACGAATCTCCGGCGGTGATGACGTCTCCGATGATCATCCTGGCGGTGGGGTCCGTCGGCGCCGGGATGCTCCTGACCATCGGGTCCAGCTTGCAGAACTGGCTCGAACCGGTTGTCGGCTCACATCACGTCGAACCGCCGATACCCGCATGGTCGATCACCGCGCTGGCGCTGCTCGCGGTCGCCGCCGGCGTCGCGATTGCGTATCGCGAGTACGCCACCCGGGAGATTCCACTTGTGGCACCTACTCCGGTTTCACCGTTGACCGTTGCGGCTCGCCGCGATCTGTACGGTGACGCCTTCAACGAGACGGTGTTCATGAAGCCCGGACAACAACTCACCAAGTCGTTGGAAGTGTTCGACACCAAGGGAATAGGCGGCGTCGTGGGCAGCTTTGCGGTGGTCGTCACCGGGCTGTCCGCGCTCACGCGGAAGCTACAGACCGGGTTTGTTCGCTCGTACGCGCTGGTGATGTTTGTCGGAGCAACACTCGTGGTCGCGACAATGATGGCGGTGACACTGTGGTGATCGAAGCGGCGGTGAGCGACTCTGTGACCAATACCGGCTTCCCCGCGCTGACGGTGCTCTGGTTGCTTCCGCTCATCGGAGCGGGTGTAGTCCTCGCTCTGCCGGCACGGTCGTACCAATTTGCGAAGTATCTCGCATTGGCTGTGTCCGTGGCAGTCCTGGTGGTCGCCGCCGTTCTCGGAGTTGCGTTCGACCGCGGCGGCGAACAATTTCAATTTGTCGAAAGCCACAGCTGGATACCGGCTTTCGGCACCAGCTACACACTCGGACTCGACGGGATCGCACTCGTTCTGGTTCTTCTCACCGCAGTGCTGGTGCCATTACTACTGATCGCGGGCTGGAACGACGTCCCGGCAGACCCGGCATCACCCAAGAGAATGCCGCACACCTATTTCGCGCTGATCCTTGTTGTCGAGTCCATGGTGATGATTTCGTTCAGCGCCTTGGACATTCTCTTGTTCTACATTTTCTTCGAGGCAATGCTGATACCGATGTATTTCCTCATCGGCGGGTTCGGCGGAGTGGGCAGATCTCGCGCAGCCGTGAAGTTTCTGCTCTACAACCTCCTCGGCGGCCTGGTCATGCTCGCTGCAGTCATCGGCCTGTATGTGGTCACCACGCGCGACGAGAGTCCCTTCGCCAGCGGCACTTTCGACTTCCGGGCGATCGCCTCAGCGGCAAACAGCGGTGAACTCGGTGTTGGACCCGGGGTGCTCAACGCCTTGTTCCTCGGATTCATGTTCGCGTTCGCGGTGAAGGCACCGCTCTGGCCGCTGCACAGTTGGTTGCCGGACTCCGCGGTGGAATCGACTCCGTCGACAGCAGTGTTGATGATGGCGGTCGTGGACAAGGTGGGCACGTTCGCGATGATTCGCTACTGCCTGCAACTGTTCCCGGAGTCGTCGTCGACCTTTGCACCGTGGATCATCACGCTCGCCGTTATCGGGATCGTCTACGGCGCAATACTGGCGATCGCGCAAACAGACGTCATGAGACTGATCGCCTACACGTCGATTTCGCACTTCGGCTTCATCATTCTCGGAATCTTCGCGATGACCAGCCAGAGCCAGGCGGGTTCCGCGCTGTACATGGTCAATCACGGAGTCTCCACTGCGGCTCTGTTCTTGATTGCGGGATTCCTCGTCTCGCAGCGAGGTACTCGATCGATCGCGGCGTACGGCGGCGTCCAGAAAGTTGCACCCGTACTTGCCGGCACATTCCTCGTTGCGGGGTTGGCAACGCTGTCGCTGCCGGGTCTCGCGCCGTTCGTCAGTGAGTTCCTGGTGCTGATCGGGACGTACTCGCGATACCACGTGGCCGCTATCGCGGCGACTGCCGCGCTTGTCCTGTCCGCGATCTACATACTCTGGCTCTACCAGCGCATGATGGGCGGACCTGTGAAGGAAGGGCAGGGAACGATCCGCGACCTCTCTCGACGCGAACTCGTGGTGGTCGCCCCTCTGATCGCACTCCTGTTGCTTCTCGGCATCTACCCCAAGCCTGCCTTGGACGTCATCACTCCTGCAGTGAGCCATACGGTCGTCGACGAGGCTCCGACCCCGCTCGTCGCCGACCACGAAGGAGGTGCCCACAAATGAGTTCCTTCAACGACGTGACCATCCTCGGCTCAGCCGGCACGGCGTCACCCAGTGTCGAATACAGCTTGCTCTCGCCAATGTTGATCGTGTTCGGTGTTGCGGTTGTGGGCGTACTCATCGAGGCATTTGCACCCCGGCGTTTTCGATACCCCGTGCAACTCGTCCTCGGTGTCGCAGGCTTGGCGGCCGCGTTCGTGGCAGTGCTTCTGCTCGCCGGCACGCGGTCTACGGCGATGATGGGTTCTGTAGCGGTCGACGGTCCGACCCTTTTCCTGCAGGCCACGATCCTTCTCGTGTCTATCCCCGCAGTACTGCTGATCGCCGAGCGAGGCTCGGGCAACACCGCCGAGGTGATCGCGCAACACGACGCGCTCGGCGGTTTCACCCCTCAAGCGTCGAGCGTCCCCGGAAGTGTTGCGGAACAAGAAGCAGTGAAGGTGGGTCTCGCCCAGACCGAGGTCTTTCCGCTCACCCTCTTCGCTGTCGGCGGCATGCTCCTTTTTCCCGCGTCCAACGATCTGCTGACGATGTTCGTTGCGCTCGAAGTGTTCTCACTGCCTCTGTATCTCCTGTGTGGTCTGGCACGCCGACGTCGCATGCTCTCCCAGGAAGCTGCGCTCAAGTACTTTCTGCTCGGGGCATTTTCGTCGGCGTTCTTCGTTTTCGGAATCGCGTTGCTGTACGGCTATGCCGGGACGGTCACGCTCTCCGGTATCGCCGACGCAGCACGCAGCGGGTCGGGTACCGATGCCTTCCTGTGGCTCGGGACAGCACTCGTGGCCGTGGGATTACTGTTCAAAGTCGGTGCCGTGCCGTTCCATTCGTGGATTCCCGATGTCTATCAAGGGGCGCCGACGCCGATCACCAGTTTCATGGCTACTGCGACCAAGATCGCCGCATTCGGTGCCATCCTTCGTGTCTTCTATGTGGCTCTGCCCAACGAGTACGTGAACTGGCGTCCACTGATGTGGGCGGTCGCGATTCTCACGATGGTTGTCGGATCGATCGTCGCTGTGACGCAAACCGATATGAAGCGGATGCTCGCGTATTCGGCCATCGCGCACACCGGATTCATTCTGACCGCTGTGGTTGCGGATTCGGACGCCGGCCTGGCCTCGGCGATGTTCTACCTTCTGGCCTACGGATTCAGCACCGTGGGCGCGTTCGCCGTCGTGAGTCTGGTTCGGGACGCAGACGGTGAGGTCGCGACGCTCTCGCGCTGGGCCGGATTGGGCCGGCGCTCACCGCTGGTCGGAGTTGTGTTTGCACTGTTCCTGTTGGCTTTCGCCGGGATCCCGTTGACCAGTGGGTTCATCGGAAAGTTCGCGGTGTTCAGCGCGGCAGCCGAGGGCGGGGCCGCACCTCTCGTGATCGTCGGCGTCCTGTGCAGCGCGATCGCCGCGTACTTCTACGTGCGAGTGATCGTGTTGATGTTCTTCACCGAATCGGCCGCAGACGCTCCGACCGTCGTGGTACCGAGTGCACTGACCAGCAGCGTGATCGGCCTCGGCGCCGGTGTCACGCTCATCCTCGGCATACTCCCCCAGCCGGCGCTCGACCTCGCCGAGCGTGCAGCGGACTTCCTACACTGAGCCGATGCGTGAATCTGACCTCGACCCCGGGCTGCCGAGCATCATCCGGGCCCCATGGTTCGTCGTGTTTTCAGCGGTAGCGATTGTCCATCTGATCCTCAATGCCGCTGATGCTGCGCCCTGGGACGGGATCACCAAGGTCATGCTCGCTCCGATTCTGGCTGCCTGGGTTGTCGCCCGACGCGGACCTCGAATTGTTGCTGCTGCGCTGATTGCCTGTGCTTTCGGAGATTTGTTCCTGATCTGGGAGACCACGTTTGTCATCGGGATGGCAGCCTTCGCGATCGGTCACCTCTGCTTCATCCGATTCTTTCTCTCACACGGCGCGCTTCGGGAGATACGAAGGCGGCCATGGTTTCTGTGCGCTTACACCGTCGCTGGGATCGCTCTTGTGTCGTACACCTGGACCGGTCTCGAACCTGAACTTCGAATTGCCGTCCCCGTGTACGCCGCAATACTGGTGGGAACCGCATCAACCGCACTGACGTACAACTCGATCACCGGTATCGGCGGCGCGCTGTTCCTCACCTCTGACGCCCTCATCCTGCTCGGCCAGGCGAACAAGTGGCAGCCCGCCGCTGCGGGCATCTGGATCATGACGCTGTACATCCTCGCTCTGTTGCTTCTGACAGTGGGAGTTCTCGGCCGGAGTAACACGCCAAACCGTCCATTAGCTCAGAGGCTGTAAGGATCAGCAACCAGCCGGACATCTCTTCATATGACCCCGAAATCCGAGGAACAGCCACCGCCGAGCGGCGAAGAGCGGTTCACCGCCCTGTGGGACGCCTACGCCGGTCGGGTGTTCGCGTATACCTGTCGCCACGTTGATCATCACAGCGCGCAGGAGGTTGTCTCCGAGACGTTCCTCGTTGCCTGGCGACGCTTGGACGAAGTGCCCGAGCAGGCACTGCCGTGGCTGTTGGTGGTGGCTCGTAACACCGTGAACAACAACCGTCGCAGCGTTCGGCGCCTTGACGCGCTCACCGAGAAGATGGGACGCATCGAGCAGATTGCGGCATCGACGCCGGGCGCCGACGTCACTGTCACCGAACGCACGGAACTGCTCGAAGCACTGGCAACACTCACCGTCACCGAACGTGAAGCCCTGCTCCTGACTGCCTGGGACGGGTTGACCGCCACCGAAGCCGCGCGGGTCGCTGGGTGTTCGGTTCCGGCCATGCATGTTCGTCTCTTTCGCGCTCGGCGTCGATTGCGCGCCGGGTTGACTTCAGAATCCGACACCGTAATCCCGATGAACACCGCCCGACCTTGCGCTGCCGCCGAACACGGGAGTACCCCATGACCAAAGATCCGCTCACCACGCTCGAGAAGCTGCGGCCGAGCGATACGGTTTCCGCCGAACTCTGGCCCGAGAACGTCCAAGATGCCGCACGCACCCGAATCATGGCTACCGAAAACAACATTGGGGCAACCAAAGCTCCACGCCGTCGCGTCGGTGCCATCGTTCTCGTCGCGGCGATCTGCGCAGCAGTGGTGGTGGGCTGCGCCGCTGCCACGGGGATGATGCCGAAAGCGTTCACCGACATGTACTCGGGTTGGCAGACGATGCCGGGAACCAACGGCGGAATAGATCCGTCCACCGCCGAGCGGGTCGGGTCCATTCCCGGACCTGACGGAACCTTGTTCAGCGTCTTTGTCGCCCACGGCGCTAATGGCTGGAGGTGCGTCGCCCCGGTTTTCGAGGCGTCAGCCGACATCGACAAGGTTGGTCCGTCGAAATTCATCGGCCTCGGACACGCCTGCAGATCAATTGACTTGTACGGCGCAGATTCATTCGGGGGCGGCGCCGGGTACGAGGCCGGTCCGCACGAGGCGACCTACGACGCAGGAGCGGGAGGTGCTGTCCGAGCCGAACTTCACACCGCAGACGGCCATATCTATCCGACAATTCTTGCCGAAGACCGCTTCTACGGATGGATTCCCCTGTCGCTCACGTCCCCTCGTCCAACCCTCGTCGGATATGCCGCAGACGGGACGGTCGTCGGCACCCGGTGAGCTGTCGGTACCCTCGAAAGATGACTGCACACGCCCCGAACGAGCGCATCCCCAGCCAGTGGGAAGAGATCACTGCAGCCGACTCGACGCATTCCACACGATATGTCGAGCGTTTCCGTTCCATGAGAGCGGACGGCAAGGACATTGTCGGGGAAGCACGTTTGATCGACGCGATGCTCGGACGCGGTGGCCGGGTTCTCGATGCAGGGTGCGGGCCTGGCCGACTCGGCGGTTATCTGCACGACGTCGGGCATGTGGTTGTCGGAGTCGATGTCGACCCGGTTCTCATCGCTGCCGCAGAAGAAGACCACCCCGGACCGACGTGGCTTGTCGGCGATCTCGCCGAACTCGATCTGCCGGCCCGCGGTGTCGAGGCAGATTTCGACGTCATCGTGTCGGCAGGCAACGTGGTGGCGTTTCTCGCGCCGTCCACCAGGCAAGCAGTATTGTCAGGATTTGCTCGTCATCTCGCTCCGAGCGGCCGAGTGGTCATCGGATTCGGTGCCGGCCGTGGCTACGAGTTCCCCGAGTTTCTCGCCGACGCGACCGCGAGTGGCCTCGAGGCTGATCTGCTGCTCTCCACGTGGGATCTTCGCCCGTTCAAGGAGGATTCCGAATTCCTGGTCGCGGTGTTCTCCCGCGCCTGACCCGGCACTTCCCCCGCAGTCCCTGCGATCCGTCACACAGCGATCAACTCACCCTGATCACAATGGTGGCGACTGTTGTTCACTACGAACATAATTGGATCAATGCGGGTGTGGCCGAGCGGTAAGGCAGCGGTCTGCAAAACCGTCCACGCAGGTTCGACTCCTGCCATCCGCTCCCCTTGCGAACCAGCGACTCATGTCGCAACCCTCACCTAGGAATGACATTCGGTGCACGCAGCCTGCATCGCTCCGCTCCGTCTCCGCGCACATGGCTCCGGACAGTTACCCTCGATCGATGCACCCTCTCCCCGAGACAGGACAGCTACCTCCCGGACCGATGGCTTTGCAAGTGGAACACCTCTGCATGGCGTTCGGCGCGAAAGTTGCTGTGAACGACCTTTCCCTTGCGGTGCCCTCAGGTTCGTTGTTCGGTCTGGTTGGGCCGAATGGTGCGGGAAAAACGACCACACTGTCGATGGCTGTCGGATTGCTTCGCCCGCACTACGGTCGCAGCCTGGTGTACGGCTACGACGTGTGGAACGACCCTGTGGCAGCGAAGAGTCTGCTCGGCGTTCTACCCGACGGTTTGGCGCTACCCGCCCAGTTCACCGGTCATGAACTACTCACCTATTTCGGGCGACTGCGCGGTATGCCAGAGGACGTCATCGCGTCACGACGCGACGAACTGTTGGCCGCGCTCGATCTCGCCGATGCAGGTGGAACGGTCATCGCCGATTATTCAGCGGGCATGACGAAGAAAATCGGGTTGGCCTCGGCCTTGTTGCACGGCCCTCGCTTACTGGTACTGGATGAGCCGTTCGAAGCTGTCGACCCCATTTCTTCGGCCGGAATTCGGAGCATTCTGCTCTCGTTCGTCCACTCAGGTGGCTCGGTCATTCTTTCCAGTCACGTGATGGCCCTTGTCGAACAACTGTGTACTCAAATCGGAGTCATCGCAGACGGTCGCGTCGTGGCTTCAGGAACGGTCGACGAGGTGCGCGCAGGCAACACTCTCGACGAGGCATTCGTTCGCCTGGTCGGTAGCCGCAGTCCCAGTCCCGACGGACTGTCATGGATGCGCGCATGACCACCACCAGCTTTTCACCGACACACTGGAACCCGTCGGCCTCTGTGTGGCGCACTGTTCTCCGCATGCGCATGACCCTCTACAAACGTCAGTTCACCGGTGGAAGAGCTGTAATCAAGGTCATTGCAGCGTTGTTCGGGGTTCTGGGGGCAGCGCTACTGTGCCTACGAGCTTCGGGAAAGAACGGTGGTTCTCCCGATCTCGTCAGCGGCACAACCAGTCTCGCACTTTCGGCTATCGGCGTGATGTGGATCTTGATGCCGATCATGTCTGGTCTGTCAGATGACAATCTTCACCCCAGACATTTCCAACTACTCCCCCTGGAACCCGTCCGACTCGCCAGAGCACTGTTCTCGACGTCGCTGGTCGGTATGACCGTGCCGATTACCGCGTTGGCTGCAGCAGCGATTCCAATTTATGCCGCTACACACCACCCTGCCGCACTGCCATTGGCCATTATCGCTTGGCCCGCAACGGTCCTGCTCATTGTCGGCACCTCACGGGTCGCGATGCTGGCGATGTCGCAGCTCCTGCGGAGTCGTCGCAGCCGCGAACTGGGACTGTTGGCATTCGGCACGTTCTTCGGCGGACTGTATCTGCTGCAATTTCCGCTGCAGAGTCGCCTCGGCACGGTCGTGGACGGCGACGTCACGTGGCCGCTCACGGTCGCGCATTCGATCCCGTTCGCGTGGGGAATCACCAGTGTCGACGCAGCAGCAGGAGGCGCCTGGCTCCTCGCCGCCGGAGCAGTCCTCGCCCTGGTGCTGGTCGATCTCGCACTGCTGTGGTCATGGCAACGCCTGGTCGTTCGCTACTTCAACGGGAAGGTCGCAGAATCAGCGGGCGCCACTTCCGTGCAATTGAAGAACCAGGGCCGCGACATTCGAACCGGTTGGCGCGCATCCCGACTGGGCACCGTCATCTCTCGCGAGCTTTCGCTCTGGCACGGAGACATGCGCCGACGAACACAACTGCTCTCCGTTGCCATCATGACCTTGGTCTCCGGCTTCGGACCGCTGATCTCGTCATCGATCCCCTTCTCCGCCGCATGGGGTGCCTGGTTCCTGATCTACCTGGCAATGGCAGCCGGATCGAATCTGTACGGATTCGACGGCGCATCGATCTGGCATCTGGTGATGATCCCCGAAGCCGCTGCCGCTGACGTCCGGGGCCGACAAATCGCGTGGGCGATCGTGATGACACCCTTCGTGGTCGTCGCAACAGCTGCTGTACGGATCTTCGGGGACCTCGGGACCGACCGACTGGCCGTGCCGCTCGCCGTCGGCATTTCGATGATGGGAGTCGGTGCAGGACTGGCAGTAGCGATATCCGCCAAAGCCCCCTACCCGGTCCCGGAGATGAAGAAGTCGTTCTCCCTCAACACCCGCGGATCCTTCAATGGCTCGTCCTTCGGACTGATCATCCTCGCCATCGTCATCTTCGCCGCGACAACGGCGCCCGGCGTGCTACTAGGAGCGCTGCTACCGAACCCGGTGAACTATTTCGCCATCCCTGTCGCTGTTGCGATTGGTGCACTTGGTGCTTGGATCGGAGGCCGCGTCGCGATCACCCGTATGCAACGCGAGCCGGATCGGATTCTGTTCGCGGTTACCACCGCATGATCGTTGCCCAGATAGTCCGAGAATTTCTGGGCGTCAGCGCAGTAGCCGCAACTTGCACCAAAAAACTCAGTCTGGGCAATCGGATTATCAGGGAGCCAGGTAGCGCAGCTCAACGGGTTCGGTCCTCGCATATCGCCGCCGGGCTTTCGTGACATAGCTTCCGCTCGAGCCGAACCATTGCCCTGGAAACATCGCACCACCAAGATGTTTGGCATGCCTCCGGAGCACTACGGTTCCGTACGTGTCGCCGAACGTCCCGGCCGATGCGGGAACTGCGCGCACCCCGCCCCTTCGCTGGAGCGTGGGTGGATCGAGCGCTGCCTCAGGTTCGCACCGCAGCCCGCTCGGTGTGCAGAAATCCTGGTGATGGACCACTACACCGGAGCGATGGAATTCTGCCGGTGCCGACATCCGTTCCACGGGTCCTGATCGCGCCGGATCCTCGAGATCCGCTGTCGAGCCGAGTCCCTCGGCGCCCCGGCTCGACAGCGAAATCACACCTGAATCAGCTCAGCGAGCTCAGCAGCGGCTCGAGAAGCTTGTAGAGCTCGAAGATTCCGATGATCGTTGAAATAGAACCCATGATGATCCTCCGTGATTCGTGAACTTTCCGTGACGTCGCGTCACAGGCAGAAAGCTAACAAACCCGGCATTCAAACGGGGACCTTGGATGTGTCCGGCAGATGAACTCCCTGCTCGGAGAAGCATTTTGGTGACCAGCGTCATGCTCATCGAGAAATGAGCCCCATCGTCACATCACCTGACACCGACCGACGGTGGCAGCAAAAGTCTGCCCGTTGCGATCTGGCGATACATGGCACCATTTCCAACCCGTCCGACTCTTGCTTTGTGCGCTGAATCCGATTACATTTCTCCACAATAACGGTACGCGTAACGAAATAACGAGATGGTCTACTTCACAGCCCGATATATCCAGTGCCACAACCCTTCCGGGCTCTTGGAGGGGCGGCGTTTCGTCGCGTCCATAAGCTCCTCACTCCCCGATCGAAAGAGAGCACGATGACCACAGAGAGCGTCTCCGGCAATCAGCTGCGACCGGTAGCAACTATCGCAAGCCTGACCCTGCTGATCGCTGCCGTGGCCGCGCTCGAAAGCATCATCGTCCCCGCACTCCCCCTGATACAGAGAGACTTCGGAGTGACGGCCGACGTCGGAGCGCTCGCATCCGTCGCTCTGACGTTGAGCACTGTCCTCGTCACGCCGATGGCCGGGCGAATAGCCGACGTGTACGGCGCCCGCCCCACCTTGCTCGCGATCACGACAATCGTTGTCCTGGGCGGCAGCGTGTCCGCTCTCGCAACGATCTTCCCGCTGTTCGTCCTCGGCCAATTTCTCCAGGGATTCGGGCTCGGGTTGCTTCCCGTGAGCTTCGTGGTCCTACGACGCACTTTATCCTCGGACCGACTGAAGACGGCCACGGGTTTGCTCGGGGCTGTTGTAGTGGCCGGCGGCGCTCTGGGAGTCGTATTGTCCGGGCCCGTCGCGGAAAACGTCTCACGCACCGCGATGTATGCAGTTCCGACCGCGTTCGTTTTGCTCGGCGCAATTGCTTTTGCCGTGAGCACACCACGAGATCACATGTCGAACGTCGGCGGCCGACTCGATTGGCCGGGAGCGGGCGGATTGGCTCTTGGATTGTTGACGCTGACGGCGTGGCTGGCGAGCGCATCGAGCAACGGGTGGGGCGCACCGACGTCGATGCTGCTGCTTCTCGCTTCCGCTGCCGTGTTCGCGATCTGGGCCAGGTATCAGAGCCGGACAACCGAGCCGATGGTCGACCTGACGATGATGCGGCATCGTTCGATGTGGAGCGCCGTGGTCGTCGGCGTGGTTTTCGGGTTCACCTACGGCGCTGTTGTCTATCTACTTCCGCAACAACTCGCCGTGCCGGCAGAGAGCGGATTCGGCCGCGGTGCGTCGACCAGCGCCATCGGCTTCCTGCTGTGCGTCGGCTACGGCGCAGCGGTCATCGCGTCGGTGATCTCCGGAAAGCTCGCACAACGGGTCGGCACGAAAGCCATTGCGGTAGCGGGAGTTGCCTTCCTCGGCCTGAGCGGCGCCGTCGGCGTCTTTGCAACAACGATGTGGCAGATCGTTGTGGTGCTGATCCTTGCGGGTACCGGCGTTGCCGCCGCGTCGACGGCAGTGTTCGTCATCTCCGCCGACAGCGCACCGGCAGACCGCGTAGGTGTCACGACGGCAATAGTCACGATCGCCAGATCGCTGGGTTCTGCTGTGGGAACCCAAATTGCCGCCGGGATCATCGCGAGCGCGACTTCATCCGGCGGCCTTCCCCAGCACTCGGCATTCGCCACGGCTTTCGGAGTGGCGGCAATCGTTGCGATTGTCGGACTCGTTGTCGCGGTGACGATGCCGAAACCGGCGTCAACCGATGTTCAGTGGTCGTCGTCGTCCTCGTCGAAGTCTGCGACTCCGCGCTTCCAGTAGCCCGTGATCAGGTAGTCGCCCGAACTCAGGCCGAGTTCGTCGCGCACGAATCTGCGAATCGGCTTGAGACTGGTGGCCTCACCGGAGATCCAGGCGTAGAGGCGCTCACCTTCGGGCACGGTGACCGTCCGTACTGCCTGCTCGAGCAGATCCGAGTGACCGGCTGGGACGTCACCGCGGTGCAGCCATCGCACCTCGACGCCTTCCGGAACAGTGAGTTCGATTTCCTGTGAAGGGTCGGTGATCTCGACGAACACCCACCCGGCGGCAGCAGCGGGCATCATCTCGAGCCAACGAGCAATGGCAGGAAGGGCGGTGATGTCACCGGCCAGCAGATAGCGGTCGTACGTCCACGGAACCACGACGCCACCGGGCGGACCTGCCACGTGCACCCGAGTGCCGACGGTCGCCGCCTGAGCCCAATCAGAGGCGTACCCACCTTCGTGGAGCGCGAAGTCGAGGTCCAGCTCCCCCGCCTCGGCGTCGTATCGACGGACGGTGTACTCACGCGAGATCGGCAATGGACGAGGCCACTTCAGGCTGAATCCGTCGCGTTCGGGTAGACGTAAAGTTCCGTCTGCATCCGGGTAGACCAGGCGAACATGCTCGTCGGGAGCGTGCGATTCGAAGCCCGCCAACTCCGGTCCACCCAAGGTCAGACGCAACAGTCCGGTCCCGACCATTTCGCTGCGAACAACTTCGAGTTCGCGAATGCCGATGGGGTACGGCACTTTTGCGCCGGTGGTTCCCGCCAGAACTTCGGCGATGGTCGCGAGGTGGTCTCCTCGGTTCATGAACTACCTTCCTTTTCCGGCGGAGCATTCCCCACCGGCACAGTGTTTTCGGAGAGATCGACTTCGTTGATCTCCGAAGTTACCCGGCGCACCGAACCCAATGCTGCCAGGAGCACCAGGCCCAGTGTCACACCGGCGAGCCCCAAGACCAGTAGCGCGGCGCCAGGCTCGAGCCACTGCCCGAGGAACCCGGCTGCCATCGAACCGATCGCCGTACCCGTGACGGCTTGCACCATCCACAGACTGGACACGCGTCCGCGCAATTCGTCCGGCGTGTTCTGTTGAAGGACTGCAAATCTCAGAATGTCGTTGAGTGCGCGGCCGAGGCCGAATCCGGCCAGGCCCAGGAACGCGACAATCGCTGCTCCCGACGCACCCAGTACCACCAGGCCGAGAGGCATCAGCGCAACAGAGATCAACATCGCGGCGCCGTTGCGGTGGACTCGTCCGGTCCAACCGCTGGTGAGGGAACCGACCACAGCGCCGACAGCGGGGGCGCCGTAGAGCAGACCGAGCATGGTGGGTCCGCCGCCGAGAACCTGGTCGACGAAGGCAGGCAGCAACACCATCGGCCCGCTGACGAACATGACCAACAGACCGCTGATCAGGATGCCGCGAATGACTGTGTGCGTGCCGGCGAATTTCACGCCGGTCACCAGCGCGCGCATCGGGCTTTCGTGATTCGTGCCCGGTGCCGGGGAAGGGCCGATGGCTTGGAACAACGTGACAGTTGCTGCGGTGGCCACCGCAGCAACAAAGTATGTCGCGGGAATGCCGCCGGAGGCGATGATCACGCCGGCGATTGCCGGCGAGATCATCGTCCCGATGTCGGTGGTCAGCGCTACCAAAGCGCCGGCCGCAGCCATCTTGTTGCGCGGCAACAACGTCGGCATCAAAGCCATCAAGGCCGAGCTGCTGACACCGCCGGCCAAGCCGTCGACAGCTGCCGCGACGTAGATGACCCACATCGACGGGTGTGGCAAGAGCGCATTGCACCCGAGAATGACAAAGCCGAGACCCGCAGCACTGCGGGCCAACTGGATGGTGCGTCGCCGATCGTAACGGTCAGCGAGCACGCCGCCGAACAGGCTGCCGAAGAACATGGCGATGGCCATCGCCGTGGACACTCCGGCAACCTGCAAGGTCGAGCCGGTGAGCTGGTACGTCTGCGCGGGGACGGCTACGACGAGCAGTCCGATCCCGAGCAGCGAGATCAATCGCGCGGAAAAGGCGTACCTGAAGGGACGGCTGGTCCGCAAGGGTGAAACATCGATCACCAGCCCACCGAATCGAGTCATGCGAAGGTCTGGCCGATCAGGTCGAGGGTAGCCATTGCGCCGTCGTAGTCAGGACGGTAGCTGCTGGCGGGGAGCTCGAACGTCGTGCCTGCCTTGAAGGACGGCAACTGCGAGTAAAGCGGATCGGTGGCAAGTTCGGCCATCGGGCGACCGGACACCGGAATCACAAAGGCGACAGGAGCATCGGCGACCTGCGAGAGCAGTTCCGGGCTGACCTCGAACGAGTCACCCGAGCCGAAGAGCTGCGGGTTGCCGGCCTTGGCCATGACGTCGTCGGCCTTGAAACCGAGCTCGGCGAGCATCGCGGGCAGCGCGGCCGTCGGCGGAACGAGGTACGGCTTGTTGCTCGAGACCGAGAGGAAGTAGACGACGTTGCCCTCGGGAACCTTGATCTTGCCCTTGACCTCTTTGACCTTGTCCTCGTATGCGCTCATCAGCGCCGGAACCTGGTCGGAACGGCCCGCCGCGTCGGCGACGATTTCGAGCTGCTTGTCCCACGCGGCGACCGTCTTGGGGACCAAGACGGTGGGTGCGATAGCAGTGAGCTGATCGTAGAGTTCCTCGGACTGAACGGAGGTGATTCCCTGGCCACCGCCGATGATCAGGTCGGGCTCAGCCGCCGCGACGGCTTCGATGTTGAGCTGCTCGCCGGCCGGCAATTCCTTGGTGCCCTGCGCCTTTGCGGCGTCCGCCCAAGCCGGCGGGAATCCACCGTCGAGGTTCGTGACACCGAGGACGCGGGTATCGGTGGCAACCACCGGCGCGTCCAGGGCGTACAGGTATCCGGCGAGACCGCCGCTCAGAACCACGATGCGCTCCGCCGACGCGGGCACGGTGACCGAGCCCTTCTCGGTCTCGATCACACGGGTCGTGGGCTCTGCAGCCTTGGTCGGTTCGTCGTTCGAATCGCTACTGCAACCGATCATCGCCACGAGTGCGACGATCAGCAACCCTGCGATGGCGACGAATCGTCGCCAACTCCGTATCGCGAGGGGCGGTGTGGACTTCATCATTGAGCTCCCATTGTGTTTCAACTGTGCGGTTTTCGAACTATGTGGCCGTGCGTTTCGACAAATGGCTGTCGAGCAGCGGGGCAATCGCCGCCCACCCGGCTGGGGTCACCAAACCGGCGTGGTCGTACGGCAGATGGTGTACTGCCATGTCCCGGTCCCCGCGGACTCTGCGCCAGCGATCGGCCAGCAGCTGTCCGGACGCCTCGGCGTCGGCGGTGATCAGAGTAACCGGTCCGTCGTAGGTTGTGTCGGTCGAGCTGGCCACGAGCAAACGAGTGGCATCAAAACCCGCCCGAACAGCGTCGACCAGTCCCGGTGCCTGAGTGAGGATCTCGGGTGGCAGGGCGGCGGCCAGATCTCGGTCGTCGGCATCGTCGCGACCGTGATCGTCACGATCTCCCAGTGGATGAGTATCGATCAGACCGGCGAACTCCACTGTCTCGCCGATATCGACCAGCTGAGCCGCCATCGCGGCAACGACGTTGCCACCGAACGAGTAGCCGAGCAGGTGGTACGGCCCGCTCGGTTGCACGCCGCGAATCGTGTCGACGTACATCGCTGCCAGTTGGTCCACGTTCGTCGGTTCGAGTGGCTCACCGGCAACTGTGGGCAGTTGCAGGCCGAACAGTGGACGGTCGGCCTCGAGAACACCGGTCAAAGGCGCAAAGGGCCAAGCGAATCCACCGGCCGGATGCACGCAGAACAGTGGTTCTCCGCTGCCGTCGGCTCGCAGTGTCAGGAGGCGATCGCGACTCAGATCGATTTCGGACGCCGACTCGTCAAGGTGTGCTGCGAGCTCAGCGACTGTCGGACGGGCCATCAGCGTTGCCACACCGACGCTCACCGACAGGTCGTGCTCCATCTCCCCCACCAGTCGCATTGCTCGAAGCGAGTCGCCGCCGAGATCGAAGAAACTCTCTTCGGGATCGACTGCCTCGACGCCGAGTACCCGCGCAAAGACTTGGCACAGTTGCCTTTCCATCTCGGTTCGCGGTGCTCGGGCCGCTACTCGGGCGGGGGGTGCCGGCAACGCACCGCGGTCCAGTTTTCCGTTGGGCGTCAACGGGATCGAATCCACGACGACGATGTCCGACGGAACCAGGTGTGCCGGTACGCGTTCCCGCAACGCAGCTCGCAGATCGGTTGAATCGGCACCGGGTTCTTCGATGACGTAGCCGACCAGTCTCGGCGGCGCGCCGCCTTCGCTACGGACGGACGCTGCCGCTCGCAACACTCCCGGCAACGACGCCAACGCGGATTCCACTTCACCCAATTCGATCCGAATGCCTCGGATCTTGACCTGATGGTCCGCGCGACCCAGGTATTCGAGTTCACCGTCGCGACGACGCAGTACGACATCGCCCGTGCGGTACATGCGCTTGCCGACGGAGTAGGGATCAGCAACGAACACAGCGGAGGTCAACGCGGTCCGGTGAAGGTAACCCATCGCCGTTCCGTCTCCGGACATGTACAGCTCGCCCGCCGCTCCGATCGGTACCTCCCGCAGACCCGAATCGAGTACCCGCGCAGACGCGTTCAGAATCGGACGACCCAAGCAGGGTGTCTCGCTCCCCTGAACCGGGGATCCCATCGCGTTGATCGTGAACTCCGTCGGCCCGTAAAGGTCGTACCCGTCGACACCGTCCTGATCGCGCAATCGCGACCACAACTCGGCAGGTACAGCTTCTCCGCCGAGCATCACCAACACCGGCGTCCGCTCACCGTCGAGGAGACCGGCGGCCATCAGTTCCCGTGCATACGAGGGGGTTACATTCACGACGTCGATACCGACTTCGCGGTAATGCTTCACCAGAGACGCGGGGTCCAGTCGCGCCTGCTCGTCGATCACGTGAACTTCGTGCCCCGCGAGCAACCAGAACAGTTCCTCCCACGACATGTCGAACGAGAACGAGACTGTATGCGCGATGCGCAGACGTCGGCCACCCACACTGTTTTCGGTCGGAGTGAATATCTCGGCCTTGTGATTGTGATACATCGTCGTCAACCCGCGGTGACCCACCACGACGCCCTTGGGTTTTCCGGTACTGCCCGAGGTGTAGATGACGTAGGCAGGCTGGTCCGGTGAGGTCGGCCCGCAGACCGCAGCCTCGTCGACAACTGGTGCCGAAGACTGCCCGTCGAGTACCCCGGCCACGTCCGGGTCGTCGAGTACCAGACATGCCTGTCCATCGGGAACTACGAGGTCACGCGTCTGAGTCGTGGTGACTACCAGCGCCGCATCGCTGTCGAGGATGAGTTCGCGCAGGCGTGCCGGCGGGTGAGCCAGATCCAAGGGAAGGTAGGCCGCTCCGGTTCTCATGACGGCGAAGATTGCGACGACGTGATCGGCAGTACGCGGAAGTGCGAGCGCGACAACACGGGTCGGTCCCCCGCCTGGTACCGACTGCCCCAGCGCCGAAGCGAGTATCCGTGCCAGTCTGTCCACCCGAGAGTTCATCTCGGCTGCGCTCAGTGTGACGTCTCCGAAGACCAGCGCCGTCTCGTCCGGAGTTGCCGCTGCCCTTTCGCGCAGTAGTGCGTCCACGCTACCGCCGGCCTGGTCCGGCCGTGGCATCACGACGTGCTCCGAAGCGAATTCCGCGGGGGTGCGCGAAAGCGGAACCGCCGTGTCCGCCACCGTGGCGGTATCGGAATTCGCCATCACTTCGAGAATCGTGATGGTGCGGGACAGGATGTCCTGAGCCACGTCGTGCGGAATCAGGTCAGGACGGTTTTCGAGTGTGAGCGCCATCGCCGCGTCCCCGACACCCGGATCCACGTCGAGCGTGAGCGCATAGTGGGTGCCGTCCACTGCGTCGAACCCGACGATTCCACTGCGCCCGAACGTGTCTCGACGTGCCTGTTCGTCACGAGGCGTGTTGCGGAAGACGTAGAGCGTGTCGAACAGTGTTGCGAACCCAGCGCTTCGCTGCACGTCGCCGAGCCCGAGCTGGTGATGCCCCAGCAGCGAACCTTGTTCACGGAACAGGCGTCCGAGCAACGCCGAAATCTCCTCGCCTGGCCGGACCCGGACACGTACCGGAATGGTGTTGAGCGCCAAGCCCACCATGCGGTCGGCGCCCTCGACCTCGGGTGAACGTCCCGAAACCGTCGATCCGAAGACCACGTCGTCACGGCCCGTCACGGCGCGCAATGCCAGGCCCCACGCCGCAGAAACCACGGTGGACAGCGTCACTCCGCTACGTCTGGCCAACTCGCGTACGTGCTCGGTGATGCTCTGTTCGAGCTGAACCCGGGTGAACACCGGCAACGGAGCGCGCCCGCCTGATCCCGTACCACCCACGAGTGTGGGTTGCTCGAGATCCGCGAGGTAGTCCTTCCAGGACGAGATGGCGTCCGTGCGATCCGCTTCGGCGATCCATCGCAGGTGATCACGGAAGTCCGCAGGCTTGTCGAGCGCGCCGTCGAGTCCAACCGGGTCCGTGCCGTGTGTGCGAGCAAACTCGTAGAGCGCAAACAACTCCGCGTACATCAAGGTCTGCGACCAACCGTCGGTCAGCAGGTGGTGCTGAGTGAAGACGAGGTGCGCTCCCCCACCTGGCAACCAGACCAACACCATTCGAATGAGTGGCGGCGCACTCAAGTCGAACAGCCTGCCGAATTCGGCCTCGTCGACGCCGCGGACCTCGATATCCAAGTTCTCGGGTGCGACTGCGCTCAGATCGACCTCACGGAAAGGCATTTCGGCTTCCCTGGGCACGAACTGCACCGGAGCGTCGAACCCGGCGTGTGTGAAACCGGCCCGCAAGTTCGGATAGCGTCGCAAGAGCGCATCCCCCGCTGCGCGGAGTGAGCGAACGTCGACGGCGGCATCGGCGGAGAACTCGAATCGCGGCTGCATGTGATAGACATCCGTGCCGCCGGCGCCGTCGAGAACCGACTGGAAGTACATGCCTTCCTGCAAGGGACCGAGTGGTAGCACGTCCTGCCAGCCCGGGCTCAGCGACTCGAGCCGTGCCCGACGATCCGCATCGACGGCCACGAGCGGACTCTGCACGCGATCCGGCGCGGTGTCGGGCAATGCCTTCCGGTCCACCTTCCCGTTGAGGGTGAGTGGTAGTGCCTCGAGCACCGTGATGGTCTGCGGCACCATGTGTTCGGGTAGGAGCTGCGCAATCTCCTTGCGCACCAGTACCGAATCGAGCGTGGTTGCACCTTCGGGAACCACATACCCGTGCAAACTTCCGGTACCCGCCGCATCGACGCGAACGGTGGCTGCCGCGCGGAACACACCTGCCACCGATCCGAGCGCGCCTTCGACTTCGCCGAGCTCGATGCGGAAACCGCGAACCTTCACCTGATCGTCCGCACGACGAAGGAAGTGCAAAACCCCTCGCCGGCGTCGGACCAGATCGCCGGTGCGGTAGAGGCGTGCCCCCGGCAGAGAAGGATCGGCGACGAACCGAGCGACGGTCAGATCGGGGCGGTTCAGGTATCCGCGTACCACCTGCGCACCGCCCAGATACAGCTCGCCCGCAACGCCTTCCGGAACCTCACGCAGGTCGTCGTCGAGGATTCGCACGTGCACATCGGTCCAGGGCTGACCGATCGTGACTCGGTCGCCGGTCGTGATCACCGAAGATGTCGCCCACACCGTGGCCTCGGTGGGTCCATAGACATTCCGGACCGAAGCAGCGTTGGCCACCAGATCGTCGGCCAGATCCTGCGGGAGGGCTTCCCCTCCCACCAGGGCTCGCACCATCGCGAGTCCGACTGCGTTCTCGTGTTCGGTGACCACTCGCCACAGCGCCGGCGTTGCCTGCATCACTGTCGCATCGCTTGCGATGATCAACGCCGACAACGCATCCGGGTCGCGAACCGTCCTGCGGTCTGCGATCACGACAGTCGCGCCCGCCGCGAGCGGGCACAGCAACTCGAGTGCCGCGATGTCGAACGACACCGTTGTCACCGCGACGATGCGATCGCCCGGCCTGATCCAGCAATCCTCGAGTACCGTGTCCGCGAAGGCTGCGAGGTTGCCCGTCGAGACCATCACGCCCTTGGGGCGACCCGTCGAACCGGAGGTGTGGATCATGTAGGCGAGGTGATCACCCGCCGCGGGCGGCGGAGGAAGCACGACACCCGAGTTGGTGAACTCACCGTCCACGAAGACACTCGTGGCGACCGTGGACGGAAGTTGCCCGGCGCTGTCGATACTGGTCAGGACACACACCGGAGCCGCGTCCTCGATCATGAACTCGAGCCGCTCAGACGGGTAATCGACGTCGAGTGGCAGGTACGCAGCGCCGATGCGCAGTACCGCGAGCAGTCCGGCCACCAGATCCGCATTTCGATCCAGCGCGACGGCGACTACCTTCTCGGGTCCGGCGCCGACCGCGAGAAGTTCGCGGGCCAGCTCGTCGACGCGCGCCGACAGTTCCCCGTAGGTAATTCCGACCTCGCCGGAGATCACCGCGATGTCGTCGGGGTGGCGGCTGACGTGTCGAGCGAACAACTGCGAGATCCCCGACGGCGGCGTCGCGCGTCGGCCCGGGTCGCGATCCGGCTTGTTTTCTGCCAGTCGCAGATCCGCGACGACAGTGCTGATTTCGTGACCGAGGACCGCGATCACACCGTCGAGCAATGCGTCCGCAGTCGCGGCGTCGAACAGCCCGGCATCAACCGTCAATCGAAGTTCTGTTGCGGTTCGGACGAATTCGAGGTCGACGCTCTTTCCGGGCGAGTGACCGACACGGGCAGCGAACAGGCTGCTCGTCGGACGCCCGAGTAGATCGGCGATTCGGTCGAGGCTGACATCGGAATGCGCAAGTGCCTCGGAGACAGCGTTTTCGACTCGCCGAACGACATCGGCAATTCTCGGCCGACCGGACAGGTCGACCCGAATCAGGGTGTCAGTCCCTTCCGAGACCAGTCCGACCGCAAGGTCCCGACCACCGCCGAAGCTGTTCAGCGTCGCCGCCACGGCAGCCAACAGCACCGCGTCGAATCCTGGTTCGTCACCGAACCGGGCATCGCGTAGCTGACGGAGGTAGGTGTGCGGGCGGTACTCTTCGCCGCGCGGGCGGTCATACGGAAGGTCCGTTTCGAGGGGCAGGTCCGCGAGCGTGCGAACCCAGTAACGCTCGTGATCAGGATTTCCCGCCACCGCCGGGGCGCGGAACGTCGCCACGGTCACAACGGGTCGATCGACGCCAACGACCGAATCCGGCGAGAACTTCGTCCGATCGACGCGTGCGGCCACGGCAAGACCGAGGGGGGTCGGGGTGTCGAAGACATCCGAGACGACGACGCGAATTCCCAGCTTGCGCAGGCTTCCCACCAACCGCATCGCAGTGAGCGAGTGACCGCCGAGAGTGAAGAAATTGTCGCCCGGATCGACGTCGGGAATCTCCAACACCGTTTCGACACAGGCGCACACTGCATCCACGACCGCGGGATCGACATCGATCGCAGGATCGGACGCGGCCACCTTTTTCGTGACAGCGACATTTTTCGCGGCAGACACCGCATCGGCAACGGACGCTGCCTGTCGGACTACCGTGAGCACCGCGGATGCGGGAGCTGTCGGCTCGGTCAGCAACCCACGCAGGATCTCCGCGAGCCGTGTGACCATTCGCTCCGCCGTGGCGTCGGAGACAACTGCCGGATCGTGGTACAGAA
Organism: Rhodococcus sp. T9N; assembly: GCF_024436645.1. Classification (NCBI taxonomy): domain Bacteria; kingdom Bacillati; phylum Actinomycetota; class Actinomycetes; order Mycobacteriales; family Nocardiaceae; genus Rhodococcus; species Rhodococcus sp. T9N. The sequence continues at coordinate 140,603 of NZ_JAMSKS010000004.1, forward strand.
CCAGATCCAGACCGGTGCTCGGCGGCGCCATCAACGTCATCGGATAGTGCGTGACTCCGCGGTTGGTGAATCCCTCGACCCGCAGTGTGTGCGATGCAGGCTGTCCTGCACCGGAGTTCGGGAAGTTCTCGAACACCAGGAGCGTGTCGAACAGTTGCCCGATTCCGGCGATGCGTTCGATCTCGGCCAAACTGGTGTGTTCGACGTCCACGATGTCGAATTGGGCGTTCTGGAGATCGACGAACTGATCGAGCAAAGGCCGGTCCGCGACGATGTCGAGGCGGGCCGGAATCGTGTTGCTGAACAACCCGACCATTCCCTCCACCCCCGAGAGTTCGGCAGGTCGGCCGGACACCGTGGCCCCGAACACGACGTCCCACTGTCCTGTCGCTTCGGCGAGCGCTGCTGCCCACGCACCCTGAACCAGGGTGTTGACCGTCAGCGCTCGCGCACGGCCGAGTTCGATCAGCGCTTCGGCGTCCGATGTCGCGAGAGGAACCTCGAGCGCGACGGGCACACTTCGCGGCGCTCCGGCATCGGCAACGAGAGTCGGCGCGGTGAGCCCACGCAAACGCTCGCTCCACGCTGCGCGGGCAGAGTCCTGATCACGGCCGGCGATCCATGCCAAGTAGTCGCGATACGGCGTCGGCGCAGGGAGGCGGCTGTCGCCGTCGTGGTAGACGTTCATCAGCTCGCGCAGGACGATCGGAGTCGACCAACCGTCGGTGAGCAGGTGGTGCGCGTTGAGGACCAAACGGTGCACCCCGCCGGGCAGCCGAACCAGTAGTGCACGCAGCAGAGGCGGTGTACTGACGTCGAAGACATGCTTGGCGGCCTCGTCCTCGAGCTGATCTGCAGAGCGGAATGCAGTGTCAGCTGGAACGGAGGTCAGATCGACCGAACGCCACTCGACTTTTGCGCCGCGCGGAATGATCTGAACGGGCCGTTCGAACTGCTCGTAGTGAAAAGCTGCGCGAAGGTTCGGGTGCCTGTCGATCACGGTCTCGAACGCGTCGGCCAACTTCGCCTCGTCCAGTGGCCCGGAGAGGTCGAAGCGTGCAGTGAGCGTGTAGACGTCTGCGGCTCCGTCACGGACCGCATGGAACAGGAGACCTTCTTGTAGCGGCGAGAGCGGAAGGACGTCGGCAAGCGGTCCGTGGACGGCTTCGAGTTCGTTGATCCCTGCCTGATCGACCACCGCGCCCTGGCCGAAGATCGTCGCCGAGCAATCGGAAGGCGTCAAACCACCCTCGAAGAGCGCGGCATGCGCGGTCAGGGCAGCGAGCGCACGTTCCCAATGCTCTTGCAGCTCGACGATCGTCGCGCCGTCGAGCACTGAACCCGCCGCAGTCCATTCGACTGCCAGCGTCGTCGAGTCATCCTCTCGGACAAATGCGTTGAGCGCCAGCACTTCCGACATAACCTTCGTCGCCGGCTCGATGACCGCGAATGGATCCTGCTCCGGCAATCGCCATCCGGTTCCGGGCAAGGACGGGAAGCGGCCCAGATAGTTGAGCAGCAGTTCGGGTGTAGCGCACGCGGAAAGGTCAGGTGCGGTGTCGGGATCCAGATGCCGCAGAACTCCATAGCCGACTCCGCCTCCGGGTACGGCGCGTTTTGCCTCCTTCACCGCACGAAGGAGATGTCCCGCAGCTGCTCCGCCGCTCAGTGCGTCGGCAAGATCGTCTGCGGTGAGCAGTGCATCGGTGGGAACCCGGACGGGGAACTCACTGGTGAACCACCCGATGGTTCCGGCGAAGTCGGTGTCGCTGGTGAGCGCGTCGCGGCCATGACCTTCGACGGTAACTGTCTGCGCGGGCAGCCCGATGAGGCCGCGACTGTGCTGCCATGAGCGCAAGGCAAGCATCAATCCCGCGAGAAGCACTTCGTCGGTCTTGGCTCGATACGCCGCCGGAAGCGTGGTCAACAGCGCGTCCGTGACGGCCGGGGGCGCAACAGTTGTCGTGCGAGTGGCGGTTGCGGTCACGTCGATCTTCGGGTCGAGACGACGACTGCCGATCGCCTCGTCGTCCGCCTGTACCGACGCGGACTTCCAGTACTCGAGCTCTGACGCCCTGCTGCCAGAGGCCCCGAATTCCGCGAGCAACCCTGCGTATCGACGCCACGAACTTCCGCCTGCAGCCAACCGGGCCGACCTACGCTCGCGCGCTGCATCGGTAGCTTCGCGGAGGTCTGGAAGCAGAATTCGCCAGGACACACCGTCGACGATCAAATGGTGAGCCACGACGATCAATTGGTCGGGTCGACCGGCCTCGGTATTGACCAGTACGACTCGCAGGAGTTCACCGGCGCGTGGGTCGAGACTCGCCGCCGACGCCTCCGCGAGCTCTCTGATCCGGGACGGCTCGGAGGTGTCGGACACCTCGCGAACGAGTCCCTCGCTGCGCACTGCACCGGCGTCCCGGACGATCAATTCGGTAGTGCCGCTGTCGTTGTCACGGCGCAGGAGCAGGCGTAGAGCGTCATGGTGATCGAGGATCGTCTGCACGCCGGACTGCAGGTCACCCAGTGAAAGGCTGTCGTCGATGCGCACTGCGGTCCACTGCGCATAGCCCGCGATTGCCTCGTCTGCCGAATTTTTTTCGATCAGTGCTCGAACGATCGGCGGGGCGATCACGGTGCCGGTGGCCACGTCCGCAACCGAGGCTACGGCGTCGGCGTCATCGGCAATCTCACGTGCCGCAGCGGCGATGGTTCCCAGATCTCGCTGTGCCAGTAGTTCTTTGGGAGCAACGATTAGTCCGCGCACCCGCAGGCGACTGCTGACACTGATTGCCGTGATGCTGTCACCACCGAGGCCGAAGAAGTCCTCGTCCACGCCGACGCGTTCGCGGCCGAGCACCTCGGCCACCACGTCACAGAGGATTTCCTCGCTCGGTGTGGATGCGGCGCGACCTGCCGATTCGGCAGCCGGGGCTGGTAGTGCCGCACGATCGAGCTTTCCGTTCACCGTGACGGGTAGTTCGTCCAGAACGACGATTGCGGCGGGAACGAGATGATCCGGTACGCGACCGGCGAGGTCACGGCGCAATTCTTCCTGCGGCGGAAGCGCCGCGCCGGCGGCGGCTACAACGTAGCCGACGAGGCTGGGCCGTCCCCCATCCGTGCGGATCAACGCAGCAGCCGCGCCGATTCCGGGTACCGATCCGAGAACAGCCTCGACCTCGCTCAACTCGACTCGATGTCCGCGAATCTTCACCTGCTTGTCGCTGCGACCGATGAAGTCGTAGCCCCGCCCCGGCACCCACCGCGCCACGTCCCCGGCGCGGTACATCAGATCTCCCGGAGCCCCGAAAGGATCTGCGACAAAACGCTCGGAGGTCGCGCCGGCGCGGCCGAGGTAGCCCCTGGCCATTTGCGGTCCCGCCAGGTAGAGCTCACCTCGTTCACCGTCGGCGACCGGCTCGAGCGCGCTGTCGAGCAGGTACGCACGGGTACCCGCGAGGGGGTACCCGATACGCGGTCCGGCACCTTCGACCGTGGTCGCGATCGCGTCGACCGTCGTTTCGGTGGGGCCGTACAGGTTTCGAGCCGGAACACCGGATTCGATGATCGCGTCCCACAGTGCGGGCGGTGCCGCCTCGCCACCCACGACGAGGAGCTGCAACCGATGCGTACGCAGCAACCCGTTGTCCACCATCGCTGCCGCCATCGACGGCGTCGTGTCGACCACGTCGACGCAATCTCGCTCGAACGCCGCGACCAGAGCAACCGCGTCCTTCTGCAGTTCCTCGTCGTATACGTGCACACGATGACCACACAGCAGCCACAACAGTTGATCGAGAGACGCATCGAAGGCGAACGACGCTGTGTGCGCGGTGTGCAGTTGGCGGTTCCCGACGCGCTCGGCGGTGTCCCGGTAGATGGTGGCGCGATGGTGGTGAAGCAGGTGCGCCAATCCACCGCCTCTGACCAGCACACCCTTGGGCTTGCCTGTCGATCCCGAGGTGTAGATGACATACGCCAGGTGATCACCATGCCGTGCTGTCGCCAGTTCACCGAGTTCGAGTGGAAGCTCGGAATTAGCACGGAGTTCTTCGCGGACTGCGTCGGAATCGATGACGAGGGGGTCGGGCCGAGAACCTCCGACGAGTTGCTCGGCCAGAGTGGAAGTGGTGATCACGACCTTCGGCTGCGCGTCGTCGATCAGATCTCGCAACCGCTCGGCCGGGTGCTGCGGATCCAGGGCCACGTACGCTGCGCCCGCGTTCAATGTCGCGAGCAGAGCCACCACCATCTCGGAAGTACGCGGAAGCGCAAGTCCGACAATGTCGTCCGGGCCGACATCGCGGGCCCGAAGCAACCGGGCGAGCTTGTGGACGCGGCCACCGAGTTCTGCGCCTGTCAAACGTTCGTCACCGCACACGAGGACTGTGTCAAGCGCGTGCTCGACAACGATGCGGTCGAACACGTCGGGAACGAGTTCGACCGAGCCGGGCAGCGGTGCAGTTTCGCGGCCGGCGAGAATCCGCGCGGCTTCGGCCGCAGGCATCATCTCCACCTGACCGACGGCAGGATCTCCCTCCCCGACCATCGCGTTGACGATGCTGACGAAACCGGCGAGGCGACGCTGAACCGATTCCCGAGTATTGGTACGCGCGTCCACTTCGAATCCGAGTAGAACTTCGCCGTCCGCAATGGGCGTCACCGTCAAACCCAGGTCCTCCGGCGGTCCCCCGGCGACGTTTCGCAGTACACCCACAGCGCCGGCGAAATCGAGGGCGAAGTCGAAAGCCTTGAGATTGATTCCGATCCCGTGAAGCAGTGCGCCGGTTCCGGCGACGCCCAGGTCCCGAGCAAGATTCTCACCGCGGTAGCGCTGGTGTGCGCGCAGGCTTTTCATCGTGGCGGCCACCTGCTTGCTCAGGTCACCGAGTCGATCGTGGCTGCGAATCGTCAACCGGAGAGGCAGAACGTTGACTGCCATGGCCGGCGTCTTGAGTGCCGTGCGACCTACGCGCGCCATGAGTGGCATCGCGATGACAACATCCGTCTCGCCGAGCAGTCGGTGGAGAAACGCGCCGTAGCAGGCGATCAGTGCCTCGGCCCACGTTGTTCCCGTCGCGTCTGCCACGTCTTTGAGGCGGTTGAGGGCGTCGGCGGTAATGATCTCGCGAACCTGGATCGTTCGTTCCGCCGGACCGGTGACCTGCTGGCCGCGTCCGTCCAACGCGGGCAACGGCGTCAGGACATCACGCCAGTAGTCACGATCTTCCGCGAACTGCTCGCCAGCCCGGTACGCCTCGTCCTCGCTGACCAGATCTGTCATAGAACCGAATCGCGTTGGTGCGACGTCGGTTCCCTTCTTCGCGGCCGTGTAGTGCGCGGCGACACGACGCGAAATCATGGCTGCGCTGTAGCCGTCGACGATCAAGTGGTGATAGAGCTGGATGCACCAGATCTCGCGATCGGAGAGCCTGATCAGCGAGTACGTGTACAGCGGACGCTCCACCATCAGGCGGCAGTACTCGGACGCCCGGCTGCGCTCGGCGTCGACCAGTGCGTGCGCCACGGCTACGGGATCGCGCTCGTCACGGACGTCGGTGATCGGGATGATGCCAACCGGCTCGTCGGAGATGTACTGACGCGGGCCGTCCGCCGTCTCGATCATCCGCAGCCGCATGGTTTCGGCTTCACCGATCGTCGCCGTGATGGCGGCTGTCAGCAGTTCGGTGTCGATCGGTTCGTCACCCGAGATTTCGAGCACCTCGCCGACGAGGTAGCTCCGAGATTCGGGATCAAGCCTCTGTGCGTTCCAAATCCCGAGTTGAGCTCCTGTGAGAGCAAACGTAGCTTCGCTCGCCGCTCCGGAGTTCGAACCTGGAAGAACGCTCACACTGATCCCCTCGTCTGTGGACACACGTCACCCAAGGGTGACCTAACGTCGTTTTGGGTAGCCTAAACTAAATGTCAATGAATCGGGGAATCCGCCTCGCCGGTGACCCGAGAACCGACGGCTCCCGACGCGTTAATCAGAGGACACGCGCTTCTACAACCGCTTGCGGGACAGTCTCTTTCGTGAATCGAAACGAGAAAGTGAAGGCTAGTCCATCAGCGTTGCCGCGACGGTTCCGCCCAGTTCATAACAACCATCGCGGACAGATTTGTCCACGCTCACAGTCACTTCGAGCGGATCCGCCACCGCGACCAATCCGAGCCCGGTGGCGAGTTTGCGCACCGAGGACACTGCACCGGCAGTGTCGTTGTTGCCGTGAACCCACAGGCCGTACGGTCGATCCGAAACCGCGCCGAGGCATTGGTAGTACGTGGTGTCGAAGAAGTATTTCAGCGCGCCCGACATGTAACCGAAATTGGCGGTGGTTCCGAAAAGATAGCCGTCAGCAGCGAGGACGTCGGGCACCGTCGCCGCCAACGCCGGCATCACCTTCACCTCGACGCCCTCGATCTCGGGATCGCGAGCCCCGGCCAGGACTGCATCCAACAATTCGTGGGTTGTCGGCGAGGGCGAGTGGTGAACCACCAACAGAGTCTTCACACATCTGACAATACGGCGACGGGTGGCGCACCCGTCGCCGTTCACGCCTACGCCGAAACGGTTTCCGCGCTCATCGCCTTGACCAGGTCGTCGGTTCGGGTGACCGAGGCGCAGCGCCCGGCCGCGTACTCGAGCGCACCGACATGCTCGTCCAGGGAGAAGTCGGCTACCGCGTCGCCCACGAAGAAGATCTGCACGTCTTGCATGAACCCGTCCAAAGCGGTAGTCAGGCAACCGATGTGGGCATAGATTCCGGTGATGATCAGCTGGTCACGCCCACTCTCGCGCAGCCGCTCACGCAGATCCGTCTTGATGAAGGCGCTGTAGCGCCATTTTGTGAGCATCACGTCGTCCGAATGCGGAGCCAACTCGGCGATCACGTCGGTGTGAGCGGGATCTGCCTTCAGACCCGGTCCCCAGAAATCCGACAGCAACGCACGCTCCTCGGGATCCTGATCACCGGGTTGGGCGGTGTAGACGATCGGGATTCCGGCAGCTCGCGCCGACGAACGAAGCCGGTCGATGTTCGGAACCACGGTTTGGAGCGGGTCGACGCTTCGGTCGTACGCGTTCACGAAATATTCCTGCATGTCGTGCAGAAGCAACACCGCTCGGGAAGGATCGAGAGTCCAGTCGACCCGATTCTGCGGAAACTCGGTGGGCATCTCGTATCGCACTGCTGTGGGTAGCGCCATGATGAATCTCCTCGAAAATGTGGGGGTGGGAACCGATCAACTCGACAGAGTCTGTGCGGCAATCGATTCGCTGAGAACACGGCGCAAGGCCGCCTTGCTGGTCTTTCCGACGCCGGTGACGGGGAACTCGGTCACGAACTCCACTCGATCCGGAACCTTGTACGCCGCAACGCCTCGGCCTCGTATGTATCGCTTGATCTCGCCGACGGTCGGTGCATCTCCGGAAATCACCAGAACAGCACAGGTTCGTTCGCCCAGGTACTCGTCGGGAACGGCGACGACGGCCGCATCGTGGACAGCCGGATGCGAGAGCAGGTGGTTCTCGATCTCCTCGGCCGCAACCTTCTCACCGCCGCGGTTGATCTGGTCTTTTGCGCGCCCCTCGACTATCAGATGTCCTGAATCGGTGACGCTGACCAGATCGCCGGTGCGATAGAAACCTTCGGCGTCGAAGACCTCGGCATTGTGCGCATCCGCCCGGTAATAGCCACGGATCGTATACGGACCCCGAGTCAGTAAGTGCCCCGTGGTTCCGGGCGCGACGAGCGCGCCTTCGTCGTCGACCACACGAACCTCGTCGTCGGGTGAAATGGGCCGGCCCTGAGTGCTGACGATCAATTCTTGCGTGTCGTCGAGGCGGGTGTAGTTGACCAGCCCCTCGGCCATCCCGAACACCTGCTGGAGGGTGCAGCCCAGCTCCGTGGGTACGCGTGCAGCGGCTTCGGCGCTGAACTTCGCTCCGCCGACGCCGAGAACCCGCAAGCTCGACAGATCGTGATCTGCCTTACTGGGGGCGGCCATCCAGGCCAACGCGATCGGTGGGACCAAGGAAGCGTGCGTGACTCGCTCTGATTCGATCAGACCGAAAGCTGTGGAGGGCATGGTGTCCGGCGCCAGAACCACGGAGCCGCCCGCGTGGAGAACACCCAGGATGCCCGGCGAACTCATCGGAAAATTATGCGCTGCAGGAAGAACCACCAACATGCGCGTCGAGTCGTCGACGCCGCAGATCGGGTTGGACGCTCGCACCGAGTAGAGGTAGTCGGCGTGCGTTCGCGGAATCAGCTTCGGAACACCGGTCGTGCCACCGGAAAGCTGAAGAAAGGCGACCGACAACGGATCGACGTCGGCAAGAACGGGAACCTCGTATCCGCGCAGCGAATCGAAACCGACAAACTCTTCGGGGTCACCGGCCACGATCACAACAGGCGGAGTCTCGAGGCCTTCGTTCACCTCACGCGCCAGCGCGCGGTAGTCGAACCCGCCATGACGGTCAGCGACGATATAGGCAGCGACATCAGCGAACTGGCAGAAGTATCCGATTTCGGTTCGGCGATGCGCCGGCAACCCGAATACCGGCAGGGCGCCGAGCTTCAACACACCGAACAATGCTTCGACGTATTCCACGATGTTCGGCAGCTGCAGAAGCACCCGGTCACCGGCGCGAACACCCAAGCCGGACAGGCCTCCGGCCACGGCCGAGCTGCGACGATCGAGGTCGGAATATGTCAGCCGTGTCTGTGTGCCAGAGGCATCGCTGCCGACCACCGCTTCGTTGTCGGGATGCCGTGCGGCCGCGGCCGTGACGAATCCGGCCAGCGTCTCGTCAGTCCAATAGCCTCGTTCCCGATAATGCGTCACCAAATCGGGTGGATACTGTGCGACGGGTGCCAAGGGCTCGCGAGCGATCCTCGAGGTCATGCAAGTGACTCCTGTTCGAAAGTACTGTCAGCAAATACGTCTCACGCTTTGAGCGTCGCTCCACCGTCGACGTACAGCGCCTGCATGGTGATGTGGGCCGCCCGGTCGGACAGCAGGAAGTGCACCGAGTCCGCGATATCGTCTGCGGTGGCCAGTTTTCCGAGCGGAATACCCAGGCGATAGCTCGCCAGATTGCCTTCGATGACCGCGTCGGCACCCGAATCGTCGGAAGGGTCCGACCACAATGACCGCTGCATCGCTGTGTCGGTGGATCCCGGAGCGACCACGTTGACACGAATGCCGTCAGTAGCCAGCTCCAGTCCAGCGGTTCGAACCAACATGGTGGCAGCAGCTTTGGACGAACCGTAAGCACCCATCCCGATACGTGGGACACCGGCCGCGTTCGACGAGACGACCACGATCGCCCCGGCCCGACGGCGACGCATTTCCAGTCCCACGCTTTGCAGCACGTTCAGCAATCCGAAGACGTTGACGCCGAATATCTTCCGCCACTGGTCCGGATCGGAGTCCAGCACCGATCCGGTGTCGAGAATTCCGGCGACGTGCGCGAGCGCGTCGATCCGGCCGAACGTGTCCATCGTCGAGGCCACTGCAGCGTCGACTGCCTGCCGATCGGTCACGTCCACGACGTGACTCTCGATATCGGCGCCTTCGACGATTGTTTCTGCCAATTCCGCAGTTACCCGCTTCAATTCGACGTCGTCGCGATCGAGCAACGCCAGCGAATACCCGTCGCGCGCAAGCGTACGGGCCACTGCGGCGCCGATCCCCGCCGCAGCACCGGTGACCACGGCGATTCGGCGCTCGCTCACTGCGGGCACAGGACCTGAACCCAGGCATTGATCGTGGGCTCTTCTGCCAACTCCGCGAAGTCGGCATCCGCGCCCGCTCCCCGCCACCGTTCGACGAGCGTCATCAAGCGAACCGAGTCAAGGCCTTCGTCACCCAGGTCCGCGTCGTCGCCGAGTTGTTCTGCCCTCATCGACAGAACCTCGGCGACGTCGCGCACGATCTGGTCACGGTCCACGGTGTTGCTCATCGGTCTCCTCGAGTAGTGGTCGACGCGCTCAGATCGAGCCAACCCAACCCTCGTGTCGACCCCGTCCGCACGCCTTGACTTTAGGCCAGCCTAACCATAACGGTACGGAAGTACACAACCCGGGCGCTCGCAACACAAATTCACCCAAACTAAGGCTAGCCTCAACATAACAAGCAATCTGCCGAACTGGAAGGGTGTCCATGTCAGCACTCGCCGAAGTCTCCGAATTCCCGTTGCGCAACAACCGGACTGACGATGAAACGGACTCCGTTTTCCTGCTCTCACGTAGGCAAACGTCGATCCGCACTTCGGGAGCAGTCGAAGAATTCGACTCGGCCTTCGACGCTGCCGAAGCCCTCAAGACCGGGCGCATCGACTCGGTCGTCGGCGCCCTGCCGTTCTCCCCGGAGTCGCCGTCCGCCCTCACCGCGCCACTGAGTTTCACACGAGTCCGCGGTGATCTATATCACTCGAACATCCCGTCACTACCCACTTCGCGGGTAGCCGGATTCGAACCCAGCCCGCAGATCCACACCGACAGGGTCCGCGGAGCCATCGAGCGACTTCGAGCAGGCGAACTCGACAAAGTTGTCCTCGCACGCTCCCTGACCATCGAGGCCGAGTCCACGATCTTCCCCGCCGCTCTGGCCGAGAAACTGATTGCACTCGATCACGCGCACAACGGTTTCTGCGTCGACCTGTCCCCCGCCGGAGGAAAGTACCGCGGTCGTTCGCTGGTCGGTTCGACGCCCGAGGTTCTGATCGAAAGGCGAGGCGGCGTCGTCACCTGCCACCCGCTGGCGGGCTCGATTGCACGCCACCCGAATTCGGATCAGGACGAGGCGAATGCCGAGCAACTCCGCGCGTCGACTAAAGATCTGGCCGAACACGCGTTTGTCGTCGACTCCATCAGCGCGATACTCGGACCACTGTGCACGTCCTTCAATGCACCCAGCGCACCGGAAATCCTTCGGACACCGCAACTGTGGCATCTCGGGACCAAGATCGAAGGTGTCCTGATCGACCCGAGCCTGACCTCGCTCGAACTCGCAATGGCGCTGCATCCGACTCCCGCTGTCTGCGGCACACCGACGGTCGCCGCACGCGAGCACATCACCGCAACCGAAGCCGATCGTGGGTTCTATGCCGGTGCCGTGGGCTGGTGCGACCGGACTGGAGACGGCGAGTGGATGGTTGCTATTCGTTGCGCCGAGATCGCAGCAGACGGCCTCTCGGCGCGGGCCTACGCCGGCGGCGGCATCGTCGCTACTTCCGACCCGGAAATCGAATTGAGAGAGACCAGTACAAAATTCCGCACGCTACTCAGTGCGTTCGACCTCGCTGAACATCAGCTCTGACAGGGCGTCACTTCTTCGAGGTGTTCAGGGCAATCGCGGCGTGAACGAGTGCCTTGAACGCCTTTTCGTCGACGGCTTCGCCCTCGTGGAAATCGATCGCCCGTCGCGTATTGCCCTCGAGGCTGGAGTTGAAGAGTCCTGAAGCGTCGTCGAGTGATGCGCCTTTGGCAAAGGTCACCTTCACTGCGCTCTTGTAAGTCTCACCGGTACAGATCATTCCGGCGTGGTACCACACGGGAACACCTCGCCACTTCCATTCCTCCACCACATCCGGATCCACTTCTTTGATCAGAGTTCGTATCCGGGCGAGCATCTCGCCCCGCCAGTCTCCGAGTTCCTCGATTCGCTGGTCGATCAACCGAGACGGGGAATCTGCGCCTTGCTTGTCGGACTCACTCTTCGCCATCGCTTCGTCACTTCCTGCTCGTCGCCGCCGATCTCCGGTGAGTCGAGTATCCCCTCCTGCACGCGGATTCACTCGGTGAATCACTGACGCATCACGGCGTCTCGGCAGATGCGATTTCTTGCAGTTTCGGTCAAAGTGAGACGGACGTCCAGTATTCTCTGGGTACTAAGTCCCGATTCTTCGGCCCGGAGGACTGCATAGTGATCTGGAATCGACCGCTCGCCCACTCAGTTGCTTGGGCTGCCGGATCGGTTGTTCTCGCCGCCGCGATTGTCGGCGTTCACACCGTTCCTGCGGCGGCGCAACAGGCCCGCGTCTTCGACGTACTGTGCACACCCACCGATGCAGGCCTTTCCGAGCTGTCCGGACTCACCGTCACCGCGGCCGGGATGTACGCAATCGGCGACAGCGGCTCCGACGATCGGGTCGCCGAACTCGATTCGAACTGCCACGTGCAGCGCTGGATCAGCGTGGGCACCCCTCGTGTCGACGTCGAGGATCTGTCGTCGACTCCCGACGGCCACCTGTGGCTGGCAGACATCGGCGACAACAACGCGGTACGAACGTCGGTCGGGCTGATCGAACTCGATCCGGCTTCAGGTGCGGCGACCTCCTACCCCCTGGTCTATCCCGACGGCGCGCACGACGCCGAGACACTACTGATCCAGAGCGACGGGGTTCCCGTCATCGTCACCAAGGACTACCTGGGTGCAAGCGTGGTCTACACAACCGCTGAGCGACAGCAGGTTCAGGATCTGAGTACGGGCTCGCCGACCATGTTGGCCAAAGTAGGTCAGCTCAGATTTACTCCCACCCTCACACCCGGTGGGCCCGTCCCCCACGCCGGAACGATGGCTGTCACCGGCGGCGCCGTGAGCAAGGACGGCACGGTGGTAGCGCTCCGCACGTATACCGACGCTTACCTGTACGCAGCTCCCGACGGCGATATCGTGAAAGCGTTGAACACCAACCCGATTCGCGTCTCCCTTCCCGACGAGCCACAAGGTGAGGCGATCGCGTTCGACGCTGCCGGTGATCTGATCAGTGGCTCCGAGGCATACCGAGGGCCATTACCACCAATCCGAATTCTTCGCGGCGCCAGCGACATCGCACTGTCGGACGGAGCGAGCGGCTCTCTCGGGTCGTAGTCGATTCGCGTCCCCGGGAAAGCGGACAGGCGCCGCTATCATGGCCGAGTGAACAAACAACTTCGAGCGACAGTGGTGGTCTCGGCAGTTCTCGCACTGGCTTCGTGTGCGAATTCCCTCGAAGGATCACCGCGCCCGGATGCGTTTGTTCCGAGCATCGACAACCCGGATCCGTCCGAAGCCATCGACGGAGTTGTCACGGTCGACTACCCAGCGGCACAACACGTACGCCCGAACGAACGCGTGGCGTACACATATTCACCGCCCTTCGGCGGCCGTCATGACTCGGTCTGGGCAAACTGCACCGGAGTTGTTTATCCACAAGCGATTCGGACCGAGAATGCGGTCCATTCTCTCGAGCACGGGGCCGTGTGGATCACGTACAACCCCGACCTCGTCTCGAGCGAGGATCAGGCTCGCTTGGCACAGCGAGTCGAGGGCATGAGCTACACGTTGATGTCGCCGTATCCGACCCTGGATTCGCCGATCTCGCTGCAGTCTTGGGGCCGTCAGCTCAAGCTCGACAACGCCGCGGACGCGCGCATCGATCAGTTCGTCTCGGCTCTGCGCGTCAACCCGAACACGTATCCCGAAGTGGGCGCGACCTGTTCGGTGCCGGTGACGAGCTTCGACCCGAACAACCCGCCGCCATTCGACCCCACCACTCCGGATCCGTCATCTCCCACAACCGTTCCGGAGCGGTAGCGTCTCAGCAGGCCCCGCTTCGCGGCGTAGACACCTACTTGCCTCGTGAACGGCGTTCCAGTTCGACTGCCCGTCGCATGGTTTCCCGAGCCCGGCTTCGGTCACCGGCATAGTCGTAGGCGCGAGCAAGTCGGAAGTTCTGCTTCCAGTTGTCCGGGTCTGCTTCCCAGTCGACCTTGATCTGGGCGAACAACTCGTCGGCAGCCGCTCGCTCGATCCGGCCCGAAGGCAATTTCGGAAGCGCAGACGCGTCGACAGCGAGGCCCTCGTCGTGAATCTGCTGCGCGAGGCGCTGGTGCGTGAAGCCGGCACGGAGCGTGGCGATGACGAGCCACAGCCCCAGGAACGGCAGGATCAGCACGCCGATCCCTAGACCGATCGCGGCGCCGCCACCGTCCTGGATGAGCTGGATTCCGCGCTGACCGAGCAGCACGAAGTACACCGCGAGCGCGATGCAAATCGCGACGATCAGTGCGACGGTGCGGGTGGTCTTGTTCATAGATCGAGAAAGGAATCGATACCGACCGTCAGACCCGGACGCGAGCCGATCTGGCGGACACCGAGCAGAACGCCCGGCGCGAACGAATTCCGGTCGATCGAGTCGTGGCGAATGGTCAGCGTCTCGCCCTGAGTTCCGAGAATCACTTCCTGATGCGCAACCAGTCCGGCCATCCGCACGGAGTGAACCCGGACGCCGTCGACGTCGGCTCCACGCGCACCCTCGAGCTCGGTCGTGGTGGCGTCAGGGCTACGTCCGACGCCTGCTTCCGCGCGAGCCTCGGCGATCATGGCGGCCGTTCGGTATGCGGTGCCCGAGGGAGCATCTGCCTTGTTGGGGTGGTGAAGTTCGATAACCTCGACGGAATCGAAGAAGCGCGCCGCGGCAGCCGAGAAGCGCATCAACAACACAGCACCGATGGCGAAGTTCGGGGCGATCAGAACACCCGTTGCCGGCTGGGCGTCAAGCCAGGACTGCACAGTCGCAAGCCTGGACTCGTCGAAACCGGTGGTGCCGATCACTGCGTGAATTCCGTTGGCCACGAGAAATTCCAGATTTCCCATGACGACGTCGGGGTGCGTGAAATCGACCACTACCTGAGTGCGGGTGTCGACAAACGTCTCGATGCGATCACCGGTGTCGACCTGAGCGACGAGTTCCAGATCGGGAGCAGCTTCCACTGCCTCGCAGATCGCTCGACCGACCTTGCCCTTGGCTCCCAGAACCCCGACCCTGATGGGTGCTGCACTCACGTCTTCCACGCTCCGTCCGATGCATTGTTTGAGGTGAAGCCTACGCAATCACCCCGATGCGCTCACCATCAGTCGGGCGGGAGTTATGTCACCACTGGCACACTGGACGTAGTGAGCAACCGTCCGCAAGTCCGCGAAACCGGCAACCTTCGACCACTCGAGTTGGCAACGGGTGCCGTCATGGCCGGATTCACGGTCGCGTTGTCCGTCATTGCCACGGTCATCCCCATGGCCAGCGCCCTCAACCTCGTGGCCGCCGTTCCGATGGGAATTGTTGCCCAGCGCTTCCGAGTCCGCGCCGTGACGACGGCCGGTATCTCGGCCACGGCAGTCGCCTTTGTCGCGGCGGGTTCGGGATCTGCGGCGGCGGTCGCATTGAGCGCTCTCCTCGGCGGAATCATCGGTACGGTCAAGCGGCGCGGTCTCGGCTTCGTCTCCGCGTTGCTGTCGTCATTGGTCATCGGGCCCGCGCTGGCGTTGTTCTCCATAGTCCTGTTGCTTGTTCTCGCTCCGCTGCGCACCTTGTTGTTGACCTCGCTCGAGAACACCGCGTTGGGCGTGGCCGAGATCTTGAAGCGTGCCCCCACACTGGTCGGCGCAGCCGAATGGATCGAGAACAGCATCGGCTCGATCATCGACTACTGGTGGTTGTGGATCGGCGTGTCCATCATCTCCGGAATCGTCCTCAGTACCGTCGTCTCCTATTTCGTCCTCGGCGCCGTCCTCGACCGATTGGCTGCACTCCCTTCGGCCGACCCGCTCCAGACAGCACCCGACGACCGTCCGATCGATCCGCTGCCGGTCACTTTCGATCACGTGGGCTTCACCTATCCGGGTGCAACGACACCGGCCCTCGTCGACGTCAACTTCACCGTGCGACGAGGAGAGTTCGTCACCGTCGTCGGCCACAACGGCTCGGGCAAGTCCACACTCACCCGGTTGCTCGCCGGTCGCGCGCCGACTGTCGGGACGCTGACGAGACCCGGGTCCGCCGGTCTCGGCCGACACGGCGGAACCGCCGTCGTCCTCCAACGACCCGAAAGCCAGATCCTCGGAACCCGCGTCGCGGACGACGTCGTCTGGGGGCTCCCCCCCGAGTCGCATCCCGACGTCGATGCACTGCTGGCCGAGGTGGGACTCGCGGGCATGGGTATGCGTGAGACCTCCGGGCTGTCCGGTGGCGAGATGCAACGTCTGGCTGTTGCAGCCGCGCTGGCGCGGCGCCCCGCTCTGCTGATCGCGGACGAAGCCACCGCGATGGTCGATCAGGCCGGCCGGGAGGAATTGGTCTCGCTCCTTGCCGAACTTCCGCGACGCCACCCGATGGCCGTGGTACTGGTCACCCATCACCACGCCGACACCCGCAACGCAGATCGGGTGATTCAACTACAACGCGGACGGCAGATCGATCACCAACCAGGTTGGATGACGTCGACGTTCGGGGGTCCTCCGTCTGCGCCGTGGCCGGTCAGCACTCGAGCTGTCCTCCAACTCACCGATGTCACCCACACGTACAACGACCGGACTCCGTGGTCGCGGCGCGCCTTGTCGGACGTCAATCTCACAATCGGCGACGGCGACGGGCTGCTGGTTCTGGGCGGCAACGGTTCCGGTAAATCGACTCTGGCCTGGATCATGGCGGGCTTGATCGCACCGAGCAAGGGAACCGCAGTCTTCGACGGCAAACCCGTCTCACGCCAACTCGGCACCGTCGGTCTCACGTTCCAGCATTCGCGACTGCAGCTGCAACGCCGAACCGTCGCCGAAGACATCGAGGCCGCCGGAGGTCCGGAGATCGGATCGGTGCAAGTCTCGTGGGCGCTCGACGCCGTCGGACTCGACCGTCACATCGCCGGCCGCAGCATCGACGAGTTGAGCGGCGGACAGATGCGACGCGTCGTCCTGGCCGGTCTCCTCGTGCGCCAACCGCGGGTACTCATCCTCGACGAACCGCTGGCCGGTCTCGATCCACCCGGTCGACACGAAATCCTGAACGTACTCAGGTGGATTCGTCGGAACGGAACCGCGGTAGTCGTCATCTCCCACGATGTCGACGGCATGGACGCCGTGTGCAGCAGAACAATTCGACTGTCGGAGGGTCGCATCCTCGACCCTGCCGCCAGCAGCGCCTTGGAAGGATCGACGACGTGACAACACTTCTGCGCGAAGTCCCGACTTCATCGCCGATCCACCGATTGTGGGCCGGAACGAAGATCGTTGCCGTCGTTCTCGTCAGCATCGTGGTCGTGACCGCTCCGTCCTGGCCGGCGATCGGCGTCGTACTCGGATTGTTGTTGCTGACCGCGGTGATCGGACGCATCCCCCCGACTGCAGTTCCGCGACCTCCGTGGTGGTTGTGGGCGCTGATCCTGCTCGGCGCGTTGATCAATCTTCCGATCGGCCTCGACGCAGTGTTCATCTACCTGCAAGCTGTGACGTTCGGTCTTGTATTGCTCTGCGTCTCACTGATGTTGGCATGGACCACGTCGATGAGCGATGTGGCGCCGGCACTGGCAACGCTCGGTAGACCGCTGCGATTCCTCAAGATCCCGGTCGACGAGTGGGCGATCGCGACGGCCCTCTGCATTCGTTCACTTCCGCTCTTGATCGACGAGATGCTCACCCTGGTGGCGGCGCGACGACTACGCCCGAAAGCTGTGGTGAACAGCGCTGCGGACAATTCGATAGTCGATCTGATCACCACGACCATGTCGGTGGCAATTCGGCGCTCTGCCGAGATGGGTGAAGCGATCTCCGCTCGCGGGGGCACCGGTTTGATCGCGGCGTACCCCAAGCGCCCTCAGCTCGCCGACCTGTTCGCACTGACCGTCGTCATCGCCGCGTGCGTCAGCGCGGTAGTTTTGACTCTGGTTCTGCGCTGATCGGGTCACCGCTGACAGAATTTCCCTGGGCGATGATCGCAGAACCCATCCAGCGCCGTAGGTATCGCCGCAGTTCCTCGTCGCTCCGCTTCGGGTCGCCGGGCGCGAGGAAAAACGACTGCATCGTCCGCAGGACGTATTCGACCAGTTCCTGAAGTGATGCGTCGTCGTATCCGAAACGCACCCAGTCCACGTCGAAGCGGGTGATCATCGCCATTCCGAAGGCCTGCGCCTCCTGAGAGGTCAGACCCTCGGGATGAAGACTCGAATTCGTGCTGGTGAGCAGAATGCCGAGATGCGGCGTTCGGTGGACCTGGGTCAGGGTGTAGACGACACCCTCGGTCATCGCCTCGACGGGATCTTCGATGCCGCTCACGTGTGTGGTGAGTCGATCGAGATAGCCGTCGACCGACGCGATCGCCGCTGCCCTCATCAGAGCGTCGGCGCTGGGAAAGTATCGATACACGGTCTGCCGGATCACGCCCAGTGACTCGGCGACGTCGCCGATGCTGATTTCCGAACTCGTCCGTGCGATCAACTCGACCGCGGCCTCGACAATGCGACGAGACGCATCTTCGTCACTGTCCGGTGGATTGCCGCCCCACCCACGCCTTCGTGCCACTGCCCACTTCCTCGCTCGAACGAGGCTCGAACCATGTCTTTGCGCTCGAAGTCCAAGAGCCACAGGCTAACACAGGCAGGTTTTGCATCTGCGCCCCTCGAATTCACTCCCCTCGCCGAAAGTGAACATACAACTGCACACCAATATGTATGATTACCGCCACACGTGGCTTCGAGTGCCAGAGCGGCCACCTGACCAGCCCCTCCGAAAGACGAGGTTCGACAAGTGACCAACCTTCAACCCCGAAAAATGGACTTCGGATTCGAGGATCAGGACGTTCCCTTCCTGTGGAACCCGGAGAATCCGGCCTGGTCGAGCATGTCCAACGCGGTCTCGTTCCTGGCCATCGGTTTCGAGAAGATGATCGTGAAGATGATCATGCAGACCAAGTCGCGGATCAGCGATCCTGAAGTGGCCGAGGAAGCCGTGGCGTTCATGCGTCAGGAAGGCCATCACTCGACCGCGCACCGCCAGCATGTGAAGGCTCTGATCAGGCGCTACCCCGGACTACAGAACACGCTCGACGCTGTGATCGGTGAATTCGATCTACTGACCGAGGCGACCTCGCTGAACTACCGGCTTGCATACACCGCGGACCTGGAGGCGACCTTCACTCCGGTGTTCAAACTGATGCTCGACAACGAGGCGACCTTGTTCCGTCCGGGAGACGACCGCGTCGCGTCGCTGTTCATCTGGCACTTCGTCGAGGAGGTCGAGCATCGCAGCTCGGCACTGATCATCTTCAATTCCGTTGTCGGAAGCGAGCTTTACCGGATGCGAATGGCGCCGTCGATCTTCGCACACGTCATGAAGGTGATTCGTATCGCCTGCGCAGGCTTCAACCAGCACGTTCCGCTCTCCGAGCGGCAAGTCGACTCACTGTCGATGTTCGCCACCCACCGCACCAAGCAGAAGATTCTGACGTCGTTCGCTCCGTATCTGACCAAGGGCACGATGCCTCGCGCCTTCGATCACCTTCGACTCGGAGAACAACTCGTCGCACTCGGCGGTGTCTTCCGCAGCCAGATGCCCAATCACAACCCGGACCACGAGAAACTCCCCGCACTCGCCGACCAGTGGTTCAAGCGTTACGACGACGGCTACGACTGCACACGCTGGTACACCGCCGAATCTCAGGCACAAGCCGAGTCGATCACGTCAGGGGCCAACTGATGGCAGAACACTGCTCCCCCACGTTCTCCCAGCTCGCAACAGAACTCGGTTTCTCCTGTCAGGAAGCAGGTGGACTCGTCGAGTTCCGTAACCCGGCGGCGCTGGAGAACTGGACCCTGCCCGTCCTCGAATGGACCATCATCGTCGGCTCGGTGCTCGCACTGGTCCTGGCGATCGTGCGGTTGCGCCGCAACGGCGACCCCACCAATCTGGTTCTCTGGTTCGGCGCCACCGCCTACCTGTTCATCATCGAGCCGCCGCTGTACTTCCCGGCGGCGTTCGGCATCGAAGAACAAGTGGACACGATGTTCGCGCACAACGTGTTCACCGTCGACTTCATGTGGGGTCGACTGCCGCTGTACATCGTTGCCATCTATCCACTGATGGCGACGTTGGCCTTCGAAATAGTCAGAATGCTCGGCGTTTTCCGCAAATACGGTCCACTACTGGGCGCTGTCTGCGTCGGCTTCGTCCACCATGCGTTCTACGAAATCTTCGACCACCTGGGGCCCCAGTTGCGGTGGTGGGAGTGGTCGACGTCGAACCCGATCAACCAACCCATGTTCGACGCGGTTCCACTTCCCAGCGTGGTCGTCTTCGCCGCGCTGTGGCCGATGTCGTTGGCATTCTGCGTCCAGTACTTCGTCGGACGGCACGTCGATGCCGGCAAGCACTTCTCCGGACTTCAATTGGTATGGCGCACCATCGTGATCGGCCTGCTGGCCTCGCTGGGTACGTTCATTCTCCCGCTCCCGGCGACGGTCTTCGGTATGGGAAGCGACACTGTCCGCGGGTTCCTCTACGCCGCTGAACTTGCAGTCCTCACAGTGGTCGCGATCGTGGTTCTCGTCCGCCAATGGACGCACCTGCGCTCGGCAGAATCGAACACTCCTGAACACACCAACAGGTTCGTGCAGATCTACAGCGTGGTGTACCTGGTTGTCATGGCCGTCCTGTGGGCGAGTGCGCTTCCCGACTTCTTCGACGCGGTCGACGGTTCCACCAGCGCTGGAGATCCCATCGGGAACCTCTGGTACACAGTGGCGTGCTTCGTCATCGCAATCCTGTGCGTGAGCGCAACTTTCACCATTCCGAAGCGGAACTCCGGGACGGCCGACGCCGAGCTTCTCGGGGCAAACTCAGCGACTCCGGCTACCTAGGCGACCGGGACGAGACCGCTCGGGTCTCGTCCCGGTTTCTCGGTTTCACGGGACGCGGTGAGTCCACTCTTCGGTTCTGAACTTCGTGTCCACCAGCTTGCGCGCCTGCTCCAACTCCGGGTCCGTGTAATCGCTGTCGTGGGTGTCGTATTGACCTCGGAAGTGCTGCGCAAACGACTCCAGGATTGCTGCACGCGTCATTCCGGTCTGCGAACGCAGCGGATCGACGCGCTTGGCCGCACTCTTGGTTCCCTTGTCCGACATCTTCTCTCGTCCGATTCGCAACACCTGCGTCATCTTCTCAGCGTCGATGTCGTAGGCCATGGTCACGTGATGGAGCACAGTGCCGGACGCGAATCGCTTCTGAGCGGCGCCGGCGATCTTGCCCTTGTCCGAGGCGATGTCGTTGAGCGGCACATACCGAGCGTTGATACCGACCTCGGCAAGCGCTCCCATGACCCACTGATCGAGAAACGCGTAGGACTGCTCGAAACTCAAACCCTCGACCAATGACGCCGGTACTGCCAACGAGTACGTGATGCAGTTGCCCGGTTCCATGAACATCGCGCCGCCACCGGAGATTCGGCGCACCACCCCGATGCCGTACCGCGCAGCCGCCTCGGAGTCGACCTCGTTACGCACGGACTGGAACGATCCGATCACGACCAAGGGCGAGTCCCAGTCCCAGAAACGCAATGTCGGCGGACGCTCACCCGATGCGACCTCACGCGCGATGACCTCGTCCAGCGCGACGTGCATCGCGGGATCGAGAACCACCGGCGGGATGAGGTCGAAGGTGTGATCCGCCCAGCTCGTGGCGTGGCCGAGTGCGCGCCGGATCGCGATGCCGACCGACTGCGGCGTGAAGCCGATCATCGAGACGGACTCGTCGAGCGCAGTGGAGATGGCATGCGCCAACTGTTCTGCATCCGAGTCGGCGGGCATTCCGCGCAACGCCGCGTTGATGTCGTCGAGCGCGCTGTCGGGCTCGAGGAAGAAGTCCCCCGAGACTGCGACTTCGGACAGCCGACCGTCCGCCACCTCGACGTCGACCGCGACCAGTTTTCCACCAGGAACCTTGTACTCTCCACGCATCCGTCCAGCCTATCCCTGCGGGATTCTCTGCGGTGAGCGCCGTCGAAGATCACACCGCGCGCGCAGTGCGCATCTGTTCGGAAGGCAGGGCGACCAAGTAACCACACCTGTAAGTCGCTGCGGGGCTGCATAATCGCGCGGACGGGACCGCACGTGTCGACCCCTGGCAATTTGGCCGAGCAACGGCCCTGCTTCTGCCGACAGGCGAGATGATCTCTGTGGTGGGAGGATTGCCGCAACGAGCCAACTCCCTGGCGAGCCACAACGGAGGTAGACATGAAGGTCCCGGCGTTCCACTCGACGGTTCCTTCGGATCTCGACGTCTATCACGACAACGAAAGCTGCATTTTGGCCGCGCGCATCGCAGTGTCCCATCGTGCGCCCGGAGTCGACGGCCGACCGTGGTGCACTGCGTGTGCGTCTTTGGACTGACGAGCGACCACCAGTTCACTCACACCCACGTCGCCGATTCGGGGACAACCCCGTTGGCCCGAGCATTCGCATCGATGACAGCGCGGAGCCACAGTGTCAGACCGGTCTCGACCTGCTCGTAGAACGCGGTGAATCTCGGATCGGCCACGTACATCCGTCCCAGACACACCTGCATCGAATGTGTGCAGTCGAAGTAAACCCCGATCGACGCTCGGTGCCGTTCTGCCAGCGAATTCGCCTCGGCGCTTCCCGGTTCGACTCCGGACCGGCACGCCAGCGCCAGGTCTTCGTTGAGCATCTCGACGCAGTCGGCAATCTTCTGCCAATCCTCAGCGGTCCTACCCGCCGACCGTTCCGCGTGCTGCGCCCACTGCGCACTGTCACCCCAACGCTCGTGCGCCTCAGGTCCCCATGACGGCTGCCAGTGTCGGCCGAAGATCGAGACCTGCTCGTGTGCCGGCAACAGCACACCCGACTTCCTGGCATCGATGATGCGATCCAAGGACTCGCCCAGTTCCTCCAAGTCGGCTATCCGTTGCCGCAACTCGGCGCGCTGCCCACGCAGCGTCTCGTCCACGTGGGCTGCGGGCGCATCGAGCAATATCCCGATCTCGTCGAGCGACAAACCCACGTCACGGTAGACAAGCACCCGGCCGATGCGGCCGAGGTCCGCGTCGGTGTACAGCCGGTAGCCCCCGTCACTGCGCCCGGACGGGCGCACCAAACCGATTGCGTCCCAATGATGAAGGGTACGTACGGTTATGCCTAGTCGTGATGCGGCAGCACCGACAGTGAGAGCACTGTCTGCCTCGTCTCCGAAGAGTTGGTCCGTCACGTGATCCAGTCTGACAGACGCGGTTCGGGAGGCCACAGCGTCAGACCTCGGTTCAGTCGTCGGGTCCGTCAATTCCCATCCCTCGCAGATGCTCGGCCTCGGCACTGTTCGGGTCGTACGGACGAGCGGCCGTCATGATCACGCGCGCGTTCTCCGGTGTCACAATCTCCAACTCCAGTGAATTCCACGGCTTCAGATGTGGACCGCTGGTGCATCCGGGCCGCAATTCCTCACACGCCTGTGCTATCTGGTCCATCTGACTCAGCACACACGCAAAGCTCACACTGACGGACGGTGGTGAATCTGCACATTCGCCGGGCACGAGCAGAACGTCTTGAAATGCCCAGCGTCGCAGGTGCGTCAGTCGATCCGGTACCGAAAAGAGGTCGAAGAAACCGAGCCCACGGATCCAGAAGTCGGCCGATTCGGCCAGATCCGATGTCGGAACCGACACGAACATGGGCATTCCGTAGAGACCTCGGAACTGTTCCGGAGGCACGGCGTCTATAGCGGGGACAGGGACGGGGCTGATGTCGAATGCTGGGTAAGTATCGGTCATGAAGTCATCGTGAGCCCTCACGCTACGTCAGGGTCAAATCGTGTGAAATCCGATCGAACCAGATTGCGCGATCACACCGAGCGTGCGAATGCGCCGTCGTCTGCGAATACCCGTTGGGCAAAGCGTTCGCCGATGAGACGGTGCGTCGCAGCGTCCGGATGGAGCTGATCGGGAAGCGGCAACTCTTCGTTCTCGGCCGCACCATAGAGATCGCACCCGTCGACGTAATGCAGATTGGGATCATCCGCCGATCGCTGGGTTACGATGCGCGCCAACTCTTCCCGAATAGAGCGCAGCGTCAGCTTTCCGGCTGCGCGCTCGGCGGGATCGCCGGTAGCAACGAATCGCATTTCGCCTCTGGCAAGCGCGTCGAAATCGAATGCACCAGGTCCAGGCGTGTCTTCGTGAATCGGGCAATAGACAGGCGAGACGACCAGCAGTGGAGCCACTGGATGGCCGTCGCGGACCGTGTCGAGGAAGCCGTGCATTGCCGACGTGAAGGCCCGCAGGCGCATCACGTCGGAGTTGACCAGATTGATGCCCATCTTGATGCTGATGAGGTCGGCAGGAGTGTCTCGCATAGCGCGGGCGACGTACTGGTCCAGCAGAGCGCTGCCGCTGAACCCGAGGTTGATCAGATCCACGCCGCCGAGGGAGGCTGCGAGAGCAGGCCAAGTGCGGGAGGGACTTTCAGCGCCGGAGCCTTGACTGATCGAGCTTCCGTGATGGAGCCACACATCACGCTTCGTGCCGACTGCGAGTTCGAGCGGGGCGTCGGTTCGCAATGCGACAAGTTCGGTGGTTTCGTTGTGCGGCAACCAGATCTCGACGGTCTTGGATCGCGCGGGCAAGTCCGCGAAGCGGATGGTGCTGACGGGTCCGGATTGTCTCTGAGCGGTACCGGTCGCCATGTCGATCGTCACCGTGTTGCCACCCTCAGCGATTGCGTGCCCGGTTGGTTCGCCGTCGACGATCAGGTCGTACACCCCTTGCGGCCTCGGCGGAGCACCGATGTAGATCATTTTCGTGGGCAGAGTGTCGAGTTCGATGGCCGTAGCGCTGGTTCGGAACACCAGCCGCACTCCGGACGGTTGTGATTGCGCCGTTGCCATCTGCCCGTCAGCGAATTGCGTGCGAGCTCTGGCAGGCAGACGGTGTGTCAGCACACCGCGTTCGGTCCGCTCGAGCTCGAGGGCTCCGCGCACGATGTCCTCGGAAATTGCGGTAGTAATCCAGCTGCTCTGGCTGTTCATCTCATTCACCTGTAGATAAGTTGCGAAGGTTTTAACTACAGCACACAGTAATTTGCCTATACTATTTAGGCAAGCGGTTTCACTTCTCGACGAACAGGACCAACGGACATGCCTCGCGCAGGACTGACACCCGAACGCCTCGCCGTGGCGGGCGCCGAATTGGCCGACGAGGTGGGCTTCGAGCAGGTGACCGTATCGGCGGTCGCCAGAGCGTTCGACGTCAAGGTCGCAAGCCTGTACTCGCACGTGAAAAGTTCGAACGACCTCAAAACCAGAATCGCGCTGCTTGCCTTGGAAGAGATGGCCGACCAGGCTGCCGACGCCGTGGCCGGTCGGTCCGGCCGCGACGCCTTGACCGCCTTCGCGAACGTGTACCGCAACTACGCGAGGTCACACCCTGGTCGGTACGCCGCGTCACAGATGCGCCTCACCCCGGAGGCCGCGGCCGCGAGCGCGGGTTTCAGACACTCGCAGATGTTGCGATCGATTCTGCGCGGGTACAACCTCACCGATCTCGATCAGACCCACGCAGTTCGGTTGCTCGGCAGCGTTTTTCATGGGTACGCCAGCCTCGAGCTGGGTGGATCGTTCAGCCACAGTGCACCGGACAGCGCCGAAAGCTGGGCAAGAATCCTCGAGGCTCTCGATTCGATGCTGACCAATTGGCCAGCGTCGAGTCCATGACCAGGCGTGATTCTTGCGCGCCAAGTTCTTGCGCCACTTGGTGATCGCACACGGCCAAGAAACCTCGGGCCCACCCCAGGAGCGGCGCCACACAATCGCGCGCTCCCGCAACCACAGGTCGCACTGGGACAGAAGAAGGTCCGAGTAGGCAAGAAGCCGGGCGTGGAGCTCCGCTTAGAGGAGAAGCTTGGCGCGCAGAGAGTCGACAGTGCCCTGGTCGACGCCGAGGCCCTCCCGTACGTAAGTATCCATACCGCCGTAGAGCCGGTCCACCTGTGCATACGCCGCATCGAGCCACGACAGGTCCACCGCGTCGTCCCGGCCCAGGTACGTGTTCGACGCCATGAAATCGGCACTGATGAACTCACGCGGGACACCCAGAATGGTCAGCAGGATCGCGGTACCCCAACCGGTGCGGTCCTTCCCTGCACTGCAGTGGTAGACGGTTGCGCCGTCGGAGTTGTTCGCGATCGCAGTCAGCAGGTCACGAAAGGCGACATCGGAACCCCGGTAGTTGACCATGAACGGGTAGCCGATGCTCTGGCCGATGTTCGAGGTTCCCTTGACTGCGCCGTCGATCAACGCGCGACCGAGGGTCAGGGGAACGAACTCGTGGAACGCGATGCCGTGTTCGATACTGACGACGTCGGCGACCTGGTAGGTGACCCCGGCTGGGATCCGATCAGGATCCTCCGCACGTTCGGAGGCGTTGCGCAGGTCGACGTCGAGGGTCAGGTTCGCGGCGGTGAGTTTTGCCAGATCAGTCTCATTGAGCGAGCTGAGCTTGTTGGAACGGAACACCACTCCTGTCCGGACGGTCCTGCCGTCAGTAGTCCGATAGCCGCCGATGTCGCGGAAGTTCCGCGCCTCGTCGAGCCTGATCTCGGCCGCGGACGGCGGTGGGATCTCCGGCAGCGGCGGTTGCTCCCCGGACGATCCGAACTGACTCGAACCCAATTGCAGGTCGCCGCTCGAGGCGGAGGCGAGTGTGGGGCCTGTCAGGGCCGCACCCATGGCGACCAGCGCAGCGAGGGCGATTCCGAAAGGGCGCGCCCCTCGGCGGCGCGTGTAGACAGTTGTCACCTTCATCCTCTCATTCGCTGTGCGGGATACCCCGCGCCCCGCAAACTCCCGTGCGAGATTACAAGGGTGGCGCGCTCCTCGTCCCGACTTTGCTCCAGAAACCGGACATGTGTTCAGGTGCCCGGCCAGCCGTCATCCTGCAGGAAGAAACTCTTGCCCGTCATTGCGTCGCCATCGACCACGCCGGGCCCGTTCGAACGACAGACCGCGGCCGCGCCCGTGCTTGTCACTCCGACTCGCCGTCGAGACATTGCCCAAGCCAGGCACCCATATCCGACGCAGCGCGGCGGGCAACAGGCGTTGGATGGTTTGTAAATCCATGCGGGACATCAGGATAGAGACGCAAGTCGACGTCGTTTCCGGCCGCCGACAGTCGCGCCACCATGGCAAGGTTCTCTGCCAGGACCACGTCTTCTGATCCAACGACAACGAGGGTCGGCGGCAGGCCGCTGAGGTCGCCGAATGTCGGAGAAATATCCGGGAGAGTGCGATCATCGACATGGCCGACGTAGGCTTCGATGAAGTATTCGTCGCTGATGGTGCGGCCCGCGGGAGTCTGGGCACTGACGTCGTACGTGCCCGCTTCCAGCACCGCACCCGAAAATGCCTTGGCCAGACCTCGATCACGAAGGCGCAGCAACGTCGTCGTCACCAAGGTTGCTCCCGCCGACATGCCACCGATGGCGAGCCTGGTCGTCCCGAACCGTTCGGCAGCGACCTCAAGCAGCCACAAGGCGACTGCCTCACAATCGTCCGGCGCTGCCGGCCAAGGGAATTCCGGTGCAAGCCGGTAATCGACGGTAACCACTACCACCCCGACCTCGTCGGCAAGTCTCATGCTTCGGGCGTCAGCGCTGGCCGCTGAACTCATGTAGAAACCCCCACCCGGAAGATACAGATAGACCCCGTTGACATCGCCGTCTTTCGGAGTGACTACGCGCACCGAAACGGATCGGCCCTCGATGTCGAGTGCGTGTTCAACAGCCCGGCTCGCCGTGGGATCAACCACCCTGGATGCTCGCACCACAAGCAGTTCCTGCAGGGAACTCGGACCGACACCGGCAGGCCGCGACGCATAGAACGCTCGCGTACTCGCCAAATCGTCACGAGGCATTTGTTCGATCAGATCAGTCAATGCAAGCTTCACCAGGGCTCCCTCGGGTCGAGACTTGTCGACAATGATGACACCTCCAGCAGGAGCACGTGTCCGACGTGTTCTCGGCAACGCGGGGCCGTGACAGGTATGAGCAAACCGCGCCGGAAAGAGGTCTTCTCACGCTAGCCTCGACTCGGAATTGGACGTTTGTCTAGAAAGGTCGATGGATGCGTGCGCTGTTGCTTGCCACCCTCGCAATCCTGGTCCTCCAGATTGCAACTCCGGCGGCGAACGCTGCACCACCGGATCCGGGCTGGACTCTCCCCCAACTGACCGTCGCAGATCGAACGATCAAGGACGTCGACGGACGAACGGTGTTGCTCCGCGGCGTGAACGCCAACGGTCTCAATGACTACGCAACCAACGGCACCGGTCTACCCACCGTTACGCCGCTGGGAAGAACGGACTTCGCGCAGATGGCAGCGCTGGGCTTCAACGTCGTCCGGCTCAACGTCGCGTGGTCCCTCCTGGAACCGACCCGCGGTGCATTCGACACTGCGTACGTCGACCGCATCCGAGTAGCGGTCCAGGATGCAAAAGACCACGGCATCTACACCGTTCTCGACATGCATCAGGATGCATGGGGCCCGTACGTCGGCACCCCGAGCGACCAGTCGTGCCCGTCTTTCATGGAGCCGGGAGTCGGCTGGGACGGCGCACCCGAGTGGGCAACCCTGACCGGCGGATGGACAACCTGCAACATCGGTGGACTCAGGGAAGCCGCACCCGCGATCGCCCATGCCTTCCAGGCGTTCTACGACGACGAGCAAGGAATCCAGAGTCGCCTCGTCGCGACGTGGGCGCGGTTGGCTGCCGAGTTCAAAGACGAACCAGCTGTAGCCGGATACGACCTGTTGAACGAACCGAACCCCGGCCTGCGCGATCCATTCACGGCAGCTGATCAGATCGGGCAGTTCTACAAGCGGGCCACCGACGCCATCAGACAGGCCGAAGCAGGAGGATTTCCACACCTCGTGTTCTTCGAGCCCAGCGCGATCTGGTCGGCTTTCGGCCTCGACGCGCTGCCTCCACGCCATTACCTGACCGATCCCCTGGTGGTCTTCTCGCCCCATCTCTACAGCGAATCGATAACGGTCAGTAGCGAATTCCCCGGAATCGAAGACGGATTCAAGATCGCCGACCTCGCTGCCGCCTGGTACGACGCACCGTTGTGGACAGGTGAATGGGGTTGGTTCGGCGACGCCGACGAGCAGAGAGCAGACGTCGACCGCTTCGTCGATGCCACCGACAAGTACCGGATGGGCGGCGCGTGGTGGTCGTGGACACAAGCGTGCGGTGACCCCCACCCGGTTCGCGACGGCAATACCCACCAGCCACAGGGAAATCTGAATCGCATCGACTGCCCGTCCGGTGAATCACTCGGGCTCGTAGAGGGATTCGCCGCGCCACTCTCGCGAGCGTATCCGCGGGCAGCGCCCGGCACGCTGACGGAGGTATCGCGTGACGGGTTTGACGGGAGCGGCACCGGACGGGTCGAGGCCTGGTACCCCGGCACCGACCGGCCACAGCTCGAGACCACGAATCTCTCCGACGTCCGACTGTCCCCGATCGAGGGCGGATGGCAACTGATCGGCCACGCCGACGGCGACTACGCGGTCAAGCGCGCCTGATCGAACGATCATCCGGGAATCGCGCCTTCACACCACGCGAAAGAGCGGGTATCAGAAGATTCCGCCAATTCCCTTGCCGATCAGAACAACTCCGACGACCAAGATCAACACACTCATCACCGTGGTGTTGTTGTCCTGGAGCCAGACTTTGAGATTGGCCAACGGCTTTCGCAGGCGATCAGCAGCCACCACGTATCCGATGACCGGGATCGCGACAGTTGAACTGGCGATGACCGTGAAGACGAGAATCGAGGTGATCGCTCCGCTGGTCGCCAACGACGCCGAGCCGATCGACACTCCGGCCGCGATGCACATGAGCAGGTTCTTCGGGTTGATCGCGGCGAGCGCGAATCCAAGGCCCAATCCCTTGACCGCGGTCATCTCGTCGACGGCTTGCATCCACTTCGGTGTTTCGTGCTCGCCGCTGCGCCCCCGCCACTGCTTGACCCCGACGGCCAACAGGAGGACACCGAGAGCTAGTTTGATCCACGAAACCGTGGCGGACGGTCCGTCGTCTGACGTGCTGACGGCACTGGACAAGATGACGAAAAAAACTGTAGCGATGAAGATTCCGAGTAACCAGCCCACCGCGAACCCGGCGCTGGTGCTACCCGCTCGCTTGGAGAGCAACATCAAGATGGTGGCGATGACGGCCACCGGCGACACGGCGACACCGACGGCCAACGGGAGAAGTTCTCCGACAACGGAACCCATGTCAAAACTCATTTCTGATTGCGGCAAGCAGGATAGGCGGTAGGCGAGAAAAGCCGCCCCTGTCCGCCACGACGGACAACAGAGCACAGCCGATACCGCTGCGCGACAATGCTGACACTGCGAGCGCCTGCGTAGTTGATGCCTCATTCGAAAGGGATGAGTGCCTGAACCGCAGGCCCCGATTCCCCACCGAAGATCGCGAAAAGACTTGGTCAACGGTGTGTCGGCTGCGCTCGCAGCAGAGCGCAGCCAACATCATCGAGGAGGATCACCAGACACAATCTCGAGTAGTGACCTCACGCGTAAAGACGGGTTACTTCGCGCAGCCACTGCCCTCGAACGCGAGCTTGGACGTATATTGCCCGTCCGGCAGATACTCTCCCATCACTGCCTTCTCGTCACCGGGCGTCTTGGTGTCGTGTGCAGCGTGGCTGAAGTCCTTGGACGGCAGCATGTTCCGCATGATCAAGAGGGAATCGTCGGGGTGCCCTGCGCCGTCACCGGCCGGCGAGAGCGAAAGCCATGACACCCCACATTCCTTCGTAGCGTTTGCGGGTCGGTCTTCAGGGAGCGACGCGACAATCGTGTAGCGACCATCCGCATCAGTGGCCATCTGCTCGTCGAACAGACACGTCGCTACCTTCGTCGTTGCCAGCGATTCATTGCTGCACATCGACCAGAACCGCATGTCGGCTGCGCTGTCGAGATTCTTTGCGCCGCCTGTCGTCTTCGGAGTCCTCGGCAACTCTCCCCGAAGTACTAGAACTTCGCCGAACCCACGGTTGACTTCAGCGGTGACGTAGCTGTTGTCGATGTTGGAGTACTGCCCGCCCACCCGCTGGGGTGTGCCATCGCATTTGCCGAGATAGGTACAGCCGAGCGTGAACTCGGCGCTGTAGTACGCCCGCCAGACTGGTGTCTGCTCGGAAGGGAATGTCGCAGGCTTGCCCGGTTGGTCACGCAATGCCTTGTACGTGTCCAGCGGCAGCGAAGCCGGCTTCAAGATTCCGTTGTCCGCACCGACCGCTGAACACAGATCCTGCCCGCGCAACACCTGACCACCGGAAAGGTGCAGCTCTGGCTCCGGCAGTCCAACGCCGCCGGTGAGATCACGCCCGTTGTCCGGCAGGTAGATGCGATAAAGCAGGCTTATCCGGTCCTGACCTGGCACACCGGCATACAAGGTGTTGGGTTTCGGCTCAGCAGGCGAGGCCTCGTTGAGGACGGAAGCCGTGTACGACCTGGCACTTTCGTTCGATCGATCGGCACCGGGAAGATAGGTGTTGCGCGAACCTGCGTCGGGAGCTGTCGAAATGTCATTGAGGACGGCGGTCGGCATCGCGGTTGCTGCGTTGTACGAGTTCAACGACTGATAGCGCGCATGCGCATACTGCCCTCGGATAACCAACTCGGCGTTCTCGGGGATTGTGAACTGCGCAGCCCAGTAAATCGCCGCGGTGTCAGGAAAGGCGTAGTTGAGCTGTGGGTCCGCGCGCTCGGGATTGATCGGCACGGACCAGAAGCAGGTCGACACCGGATGCTCGACGTCCGGTCCGCCGGATCCGAAATCGACAGAACCAGATTCGGATCCGCTAGCCGAACCGGTTCCTGATCCGGATCCGCTCGACGAGCCGAAATCGACAGATCCGACCGCCGGCGCGGCAACCGCGGACCCAGCCCCGGCAAATACAGTGATCGCACTCAGCGCCACCGCAGCTACGAGTGTTCTTGATGAATGCATCGCGCTCCTTGTTAGATAGCTGACAAACAGTGATAGAACGATCTAGAGCGAGTACTCCCGGTCCAACGACGAGAGACCGTCACGAGGTCCGCACTCCGCACTACTACTTGGTGGGTTGAAAGTCGTTCGTCAGAGCGCCGCGAATCGCGTCGGTGTCCGACTGAGACCAGTTGTCGGGGTGCAGGATCCGCGCCCACATGTCCGCCGCCTCGGCACCGTAGTTGTGCCCGTGACCTGGCGGAACGTCCGCCGAGAAGACCATGTCGAGTGTCACCTGCCAGAATGTCACGAACGGTATCCACGTCATTCCCGGATCGACATCACGGCCGAGAGGCTCGGCAAGCCAGTCCGGCTTGTTCAGAAGCAGGTCGAAAGACCACCAGACAATTGGGTCGCTGGCGTGCTGCCAGTACACGACGCGTGAGTCGTTCCACGGCGCATCCAGTTCGAGATCCTCCGGATAGGCAGCGAAACGAATCGACTGCCCGTCGTCGATCACCGGCACGGCTTCCCGTGAGCCGGAGTCACGACTGCTGGTGATCTCCTGCCATTGAGCGGTGAAGTTCGGAGTCCCCGACCACAACGCCCCATCCACCCGCGTCGCCATGTCCTGTGCTCCCGCGAACGCGGCCTGTCCCCCGTACGATCCGAGGCTCTCGCCGAAAACGACAAGCTTGGGGCGCTTGTCGAGCGGCAGATCGATCCACTTCGCATAGACAGAGTTGAACAGCGCCCGGCCTGCGGCCATCGGGGTTTCGCGATCGGCGATGAATGCCAAAGGGCTGGGAAGGAACGAGTACTGCATCGCCGCGATGGCGGTGTCGCCGCCCTGGACGTATTCGAAAGCGGACGCCACGTCGTCGTTCACCCAGCCGCGGCCGGTGGTGGTCACTACTGCCAGGACGGCACGGTCGAAGCCGCCGGTGCGCTCGAGTTCGTTGACGACCCGCTGCGCGACACCGTCGACGGAATCCGACGACTCACGGCCGGCGTACACGCGGATGGGTTGCTTCGCGTCCCGGCCGGTCAGCGCGGAAATCTGCACCGCAGACGGCCCGCTACCCATGAAAGTGCGACCCTCCTTGCCCAGCGAATCCCATGCCTCGGCAGACATGGGTGAACCACTGCGTTCGGCGATCAGAGGCTGGTCGATACCATCGGGCGTGTCGTTGTCCGCGCCGGAGAAACTCCAGTTCGCAAAAGCGATGAGCCCGTTGTAGAGGGCACCGTTGACGACGAAGATCGCCAACGCGAAGACGACGACCAAGCTCGCGACTTTCGCTGCTTCCTTGGGAACAAACCGCAGAGCAACGGCAGCGAGCCCTCTGGTGAGATACCGCAGACCACGACCCACCTCCAACAAGGTCAACCACACCACCAGCGAAATCAGCAGCACCAGAAGATAGTTCGCCCGGTTCACGCGAGGCGCCTCGACCAGATCACGGACGATCTGCTGCCACCACGAACCCAAGATCAGAAACAGAGGCACCAATATCACTGCCAGTACGGCGAGTACGGCCCAACCGATCCGCTTGGTCCGGTCCGACCATCTCGGTTCGACTCCGCATTTGCGGATCATCCACGCCACGCTCACACCGATGCCGTACCCGGTGGCGACGGAAATACCGGTTGCCACGCCCTGCAGGTACCACGCGCGCGGTAAGAGGGACGGGCTCATCGAGAGGACGAAAAACACCAGACCGAACGACAACCCGACCGAGTGCAGCGTCTTGCCGTAGCGCCGCACACCTTCCCACACACGTTTCATGCCCGAATCGTAAGTGCGCCAGAAAGATGAAATGCGCCTCTCATCCCTTTCGAATGAGGCGCGAACTACGTCGGTGGAAAGTGTTCGCTATTCCGCGTCATGCACCGAAAAGCTTCGACCCAACGGCAATCACGGACAAACACCGGTGGTGCGTTGACAGATTTCACACACGCGAGTCCGCGTACACTGTGTGGGGTCAATCCACTCAGCACGTACAAATTCGGCGCGATTCTCATGGCGGCAAAACGAGGAAACCTACCGATCGAACTGAGCAGTTTCGTCGGTCGCCGGTCCGAGGCCAAAGAAGTCCGACGCCTGCTGTCGGACTACCGGCTCGTGACCCTTACGGGCCTGGGTGGGGTCGGCAAAACCCGCTTGGCGCTCCGTGCCGCCGATGATTCCTCTCGTGCGTTCCCCGGGGGCGTCTGGTTCGTCGACTTCAGCGAACTGCGGGAGCCGGCACTTCTCGATCAGACGATTCTTGCCGCACTCGGAGTACAAGACCGATCTACGCGGTCACCGCGATCGGTACTGATCGGCCGTCTCGTCGACGAACGGGTCCTGCTTGTTCTGGACAATTGCGAACACCTCATCGGCTGGGTGGCCGACACCGCCGCCGAACTCCTCCGGTGCTGTGCCCGATTGGCACTTCTGGCGACCAGCCGAGAACCGCTCGACATTCCCGGCGAGATGGTATTACGGGTGCCGCCTCTGCGATTTCCCACCGAGGCGCCGTCGCCAACCGACACCCGTGATGGTGATGCGATGATGCTGTTCGAGCAGCGGGCACGTTCCTCCGTGACGGACTTCCGCATCACCAGCGAGAACAGCGCGGCTGTGGAGAAGATCGTCCGCCGGTTGGAAGGACTACCGCTGCCGATCGAGTTGGCGGCTGCCCGACTGAGGGCGATGTCGGTCGATCAGATCCTGCAAAAACTCGACGACCGCTTCCAACTGCTGACGCGGGGCAGCCGGAACGCTCCAGCGCGTCAACAAACGCTTGCACAGAGTATCGACTGGAGCTTCGATCTGTGTACGCCGCCGGAGAAGTCGTTGTGGGCGAACTCGAGCGTATTTGCGGGTAGCTTCGATCTCGGGTCCGTCGAAGGAATTCTCGCCGACGAAGCACAGAACGACGACTTGGGCGATCTCGTGATGTCCCTTGTCGACAAGTCGATCCTCATCCGTGAACAAAACGGCTCGTACGTCCGCTACCGCCTACTCGAGACTCTTCGCGACTACGGGCGTGAACTGGTGTCAGTCGACGAGTGGGTCTCGCTGCAGCGCAGGCACAGTGAGTGGTTCAGGCAACTCGTCTTCCGCGCCGGAGTCGACTGGACGGGGCCGCACCAAATCGACTGGATGACGCGGATCGACCGCGACTTACCCAACGTGCGCACCGCGTTGGAATTCGGTCTGACCGAACCCGACTCGGTCGAAGCCACATTGCGTACCGCAAGTGCCTTGCATGATTACTGGCTTGCACGTGGTCGATTCAACGAAGGTCGCTACTGGTTGGGTCGCGCCCTGGCCGAGGTGCCCGAACTGACCGAGGGCACTCTCGGTGAGGCGGTAGTCGAGGCCGCCGCGACAGGCGCACTGCTGGCAGCCCTCCAACGAGATATCGCTTCGGCGACAAGCATTGCCGAAGAGGCTCGGCGACAGGCCGAGATGCAGCGGAACGACGACGGTCGCATACTGGCGCGGTACACGCTCGGATTCGTCGCGGTCGCCGACGGCGATCTCGTGCGCGGCGCCGAGTACCTGGAGCAGGCTGTCGCAGCATTCCGGGCAAACGACGACATCGCCCGTCTGGTACCCGCGCTCTACTGGTTCGCCTTCGTCGTCGACGCACTCGGCGAAACTGACCGGGCTGCAAGTATTTACGAGGAGGAGTTGGCCCTCACCGAATCGCGCGGCGAAATCTTGTGGCGGTCGATGACGATGTCGGACTACGGATCCGCCCTATGGCGTCATGGCAACCACGCTCGCGGTATCGAGCTACTCGAAGATTCTCTCCGATTGCTGCGAGGGCTGGGTAACCAGTTCGGATGTGCATGGTGCCTCGAGGAAATCGCGTGGACGCTTGTCGACCGGGACGCAAAGCTGGCAGCCACACTGATGGGAGCTGCCAACACGCTGTTCACCGCCACGGGCAGCCCGATGGACACCTTCAGGAGCATGGTCCCGTACCACGAAAACAGCGTGACCGAGGCTCGTAACCGGCTCGGAGACAGGGTGTTTCAAACAGCATTCGATCATGGACGAGCTCTGACTCTCGACGACGCAGCGGCCCGCGCGCTGAGAGGGCAACCGCCCGGTGGATCACCGAAATCGGCGGCCGACGAAGTGCTGACTCCGCGGGAGCAGCAGGTGGCCGAACTCGTCGCACAGGGCCTGACAAACCGAGCAATCGCGGACAAGCTGGTCATTTCTCAGCGCACTGTCGACGGCCACGTCGATCACATACTGAACAAACTGGGGTACGGCTCGCGCACCAGGATTGCGGCCTGGGTGCTCCAGCGCACAAACGACTTCCGCAACCCTTCGACCTCGTGACGGTCGGTGTCTTCGATCGATCGCGGCGCGGCGGGTAACCCGGCCGAATCCTGTCGCAAGAATCCGACCGTCGAAAGTTTTCTCAGCCTTCGTGATCAGCGAGAGTCCAGTGTCCTGCACCGCGCAGTTCGAGTTGTCGATTGTGAAAAACGTCGAGAGTGCTGCGATGCCCGACGCTGACAATGATGCTGTCGGGCAGTTCACGGCGAAGGATGTCGTAGAGCGTGTACTCGAGGCCTTCGTCGATTCCGGATGTCGCCTCGTCGAGAAATGCGGTTCGCGGTCGGATCAGGAGGACTCGGGCGAACGCCAACCGTTGTTGTTCGCCCGGCGACAGAATTCGAGTCCAATCAGCCGGCTCGTCGAGCCGACCGATCAAATGTGCGAGATGCACCTCGGCGAGCGCGTCGTGGAGCCTGCGGTCGTCGAAGTTCGAGCGCCCGGTGTTCGGCTGACCTGAGGGCAACTGGTCCGGATATGCCAAACCCGCGCGCAGAGAACCCAATGGTAGGTATGGCCGTTGTGAGAGGAACAGGACGTCTCCGACCGGGGTGGTCACGGAACCGTTTGTGTACGGCCACAACTGCGCGATGCTGCGGAGCAGCGTGGTTTTGCCGCTACCCGACGGACCCTTCACCAGCAGTGCATCGCCGGGCCCCAGTGACATGTCGAGTTCGGAGATCAACGCCTCACCAACCGGCGTGCGCACGTCGAGTCCCCGAACAACCAAATGACTGCCAGCGGAGAACGCGTCGAGCACGGGAAGTGCGCGGGCACGTCGATTGGCATCGGCGAGCCCGGTCAAACGGATCAGTGTGGCCCGGAAACTTGCAAAATCGGCATAAGACTCTCGAAAGAACGACAACGAATTGTGCACCTGGCCGAATGCTTGAGCAGTTTGCATCACGTCGCCGAAAGTGATCTGCCCGCTGAACAATCGAGATCCCTGGACCAGAAACGGAAACACCACCGCTGTCTGATCCACTGCCAGATTGAAGCCACTGAACTTGAGCGTCCGGAAGACGATCGCCCACATATTGCGGATCACTGCAGCAAAACGTAGTCCGAGCGTGCGTCGTTCGACGTTCTCTCCGCGATAGAAGGCGATGCTTTCGCCGTACTCCCGTAGTCGAACCAACGCGTACCGGAAGCTGGCGCCGAGTTTCTCGTTCAAGAAGTTCAGCATGATCAAAGGCCGGCCGATCCAGAATGCGAGTGCCGTGGTCACCAACACGTAGGTGTAGACGAGAAAGATCATCGCTCGCGGAATCTCGGCACCGAAAACAGTCAAGGGACCGGACAGATCCCACAGGATCTTGGTGAAGCTG
Organism: Rhodococcus sp. T9N; assembly: GCF_024436645.1. Taxonomy (NCBI): domain Bacteria; kingdom Bacillati; phylum Actinomycetota; class Actinomycetes; order Mycobacteriales; family Nocardiaceae; genus Rhodococcus; species Rhodococcus sp. T9N. Next base: position 178,119 of record NZ_JAMSKS010000004.1, read on the forward strand.
ACGATCGAGACCATTGCGGCGACGGCGCCCATGGACAACGTGCGGGACGACGTCGCGAATGCGGTGATGTCTGCCTGAATACGTTGGTCCGGATTGTCGACCGGGTTCTCCAGGAAGTTTCCGCGATAGTAGGCGCGGCCGTCGAGCCAATCGTCGGTCAATGTGTCATTGAGCCAACTGCGCCAATTGATATCGAGTGTTTGGCCTACCAGGTAGACGACGAGTGAGCTAGCGACGTGGACTGCGGCCAATATCGCGAACACTCGCAGGTAGTGCCAGAAAGCGGTTTCGTCGAGGTTCTGAATGGCGTCGTAGAAATCCTTGTACCAGTACGAGAACAACACCGTCACGCGGACACCGAATATCGTGAGCAGCAGCAGTAACGCGAGAATCGACAGCGGAATGACGGTGCGCCGGGGATCGAAGTAGGGCCAAGCCATTCGCCGAAACTGGTTGCCCCAGAAGGTATACCGAGCAAGCAGCAGCGCGGTGACGACGAGAACCACTACCGTGATCGCATATGCCTCTGCCAACCACAGTGCGCTGTCCGTTACCGCGCTACCCCAATTCACCGTAGCCTCCGTCCTGGAGGGGAACTGACGATCACATATCGGTCGACAGCATTCGGTTCGCGATCCGCAATCCCGAGTCTTCCGCGGCATCCAATGCACGTGATTGCTCTGCCGTTATCCTGTCGCACACCCAATCCCAGTGCATCGTCACCACAGCGCCGGGGACGGGCATCGCCGCAAGCGCGTTGCCCTCGACCCTCCACCGCACTCTCTGCGTTGCCGGTCGGCCGCGTGCGAGTTGCTCACCGTCGAACTCGAGCGGGGACGAAACCACCAATGCATGCTCCTCGCCGACGTCCTCGACCACTCCCCATCTGATCCGGCAGTTCTGGAGGACGGACAGTGGGACCGCACCGCGCTTCCGAAGAAGCTTGACCCACGGATACACCAGAAATACGTGAAAACTGTGGTGCGCGAGCGCGCGGTCCCGACCCCCGAGGACGGGGAGGAACCCGGTGTTCTCGCGTTCACCGAATGCCCCCCTCAAGTGCTGTAACAACTTCCCCGAATCGAGAGAGTCGAGGAGATCACCTCCCACCCAATAGGCTTCGATCACTCGCGGATCCAGGGGGTCGTCGATGCCCGCTCCTACAGCCAATGCCTCGAGGTACGGCCACGCACCGTCGAATTGACGAGCGTGATCACGGTCGCCGCTGCCCGAGTTGCCGCTGGCCAGACGAAGCAGCACTGAAGGATCGTCGGGTCCGCAGTAACCCAACTCGTTCGGCGGATACGCGTAGCGGGCAAACAATGCCGGCCCGTTCATACCGACGGCAGTCATCAGCAGATCCGAGGAAGTTGTTCACCTGCCGGCAAATCCACTACCCGATTGCCTCCCAATGCCGTACGCGCCACCACCATTGTGCGATGTTCGGCCACGCACTCCCCGATCACGGCGGCTCCCACACTCAGTGGATTGCCGTGCATCGCTTCCAGAACCAGGGCGGCATCTTCGCGTGGAACGAAAGCGATCAACTTGCCCTCGTTTGCGACGTACAACGGATCCAAGCCGAGTAGCCCACAGGCGTCGCGCACGTCAGCGGGAATCGGCAGATCTCGCTCCACCAGCGCAACCCCGATGTTCGACGCCTGAGCGATCTCGTTGAGGGTCGCGGCGACTCCGCCCCGCGTAGGGTCGCGCAGGACGTGGATGTCGACACCGGTGGCAATCATGTCGGCCACCACGCCGTTCAGGGCCGCACAATCACTGCGCACTTCGGTCCCGAATTCGAGACCTTCGCGACAACTCATCACGGCCACGCCGTGAACGCCGATGTCGCCGCTGACGATCACGACGTCACCCACTTGTGCGCGAGTGGGGCTGATGTCCACCCCGTCTGCGACAATCCCGATTCCTGCGGTGTTGATGAAGACTCCGTCGCCGTGACCGGCATCGACGACCTTGGTATCACCTGTCACCAGCCGAACGCCGGCAACGTGCGCGGCCTCACCGAGCGCCTTCGCGATTCCCGCGATGTCGGTCAGCGCCGTCCCTTCTTCCAGGATGAATGCCGTCGACATCACCAATGGCTGCGCTCCCGCCATCGCCAGGTCGTTCACCGTTCCGTTGACAGCGAGATCGCCGATAGTTCCGCCGGGAAACACCATGGGTTTGACGACATACGAGTCGGTCGAGAACGCGAGCCGCACCCCGCCGACGTCGAATACGGCCGAGTCACCGAGTTCTGCATCGGCAGCGCTTCCGAACGAGGGCAGGAACAGGTGCTCGATGAGCTCGGCGGACATCGCTCCTCCACCACCGTGCCCCATGACGATGTTCGGCGAATCACGCAGCGGCAGTGGGCAGACCCACGCCGACAAGTCCACGACAGCGGTCTCCTCAGCCGGCATGACCCGCCTCCTGAAGTTCCAGGCGCCGGTACAGGTAGTACGCGGCGCACGCCCCCTCGGACGACACCATCGTGGCACCGAGTGGATTCCGAGGAGTGCATTCCTTCCCGAAGGCACTGCACTCGTGTGGCTTGATCAAACCTTGCAACACTTCTCCGGAACGGCAGACGCTCGACTCGTCAGTATGGATATCGGTCACCGAAAAACGCTCTTCGGCATCAAAATACGCATACTTCGGTGCCAGCTGCCAACCGCTGTCCGGGATCGATCCGATGCCGCGCCACGTCCGGTCCGACACGGCGAACACATCCTCGAGCATCGCTTTCGCTGCGGTGTTGCCCTGCGCGGTGACGGCACGGGCGTAGGCATTTTCGACCTCGTATCGACCCGATTCCAACTGCAGCACCGTCTTTCGGATGCCCTCCAGCAGATCCAGCGGCTCGAATCCGGTGACGACGATCGGGACCTTGTACTTCTCGGCCAGCGCCGGGTACTCCGACGTTCCCATCACACTGCACACATGCCCGGCCGCCAGAAATGCCTGCACGCGGCACTCTGGCGAATCCATGATCGCGGCCATCGCCGGCGGGACCAGAACGTGCGAGACGAGTAGCGAGAAGTTCTCGATACCCAGGCGATTGGCCTGATAGACGGTCATGGCGTTGGCCGGCGCGGTGGTCTCGAATCCGATCCCGAAGAACACCACTTGCCGGCCCGGATTCTCCTTGGCGATAGTCAGTGCATCCAACGGTGAGTACACCACCCGCACGTCACCGCCGGCGCTCTTGATGCGGAACAGATCCGACGAACTCCCCGGAACTCGCAACATGTCCCCGAAGGAGCAGAAAATGACATCGGGTCGTGCCGCGATTTCGAGAGCTTTGTCGATGATCTCGAGCGGGGTGACACAGACCGGGCATCCGGGTCCGTGGATCATCTCGATCTGTTGGGGAAGTAATTGATCGATGCCGTGTCTGATGATCGAATGTGTCTGACCACCACACACTTCCATGATCGCCCATCGCCGTGTGGCCAGCGCACGGATCTGATCCAGCAGTTTGCCGGCCAGTTCCGGATCGGAGAACTCGTCCAGATATTTCATGATTCCGTCTCCTTCGGTTCGATCCCCGCGGCCCGGGCAGCCCTTTCGAACCCGTCACCGAATTCCTCTTCGAGTACGCCGAGGTGCTCGAATTCCGCCAGCGTGCTGCGAGCGGATTCCTCGTCGAGTCGCTGGATGGCAAATCCGACGTGCACCACGACGTACTCGCCGACTTGGGCGCCCGGAATGTACTCGAGGCACACTTCTTTTCGGACGCCACCGAAGTTCACCACCGACATCGTCGTTCCGTCGCGTTCCTCCAGGGACTCGATACGTCCCGGTACGGCTAGGCACATGACACAACTCCTGACCTCATGACGAACTCCCCACCAGCACTTGGCCGTAGGCGAGACCGCCGTCGTTCGGCGGCAACTCCAGTCCTGTCAACGGCGTGAATCCAGCGTCTGAGAGCAGAGCACACGCCCGAACGAGCAGTAGAGGGTTCTGAAAGACACCTCCGGTGAGTACTACCTCGTCCACTCCCGCCAGTTCCCGGCCACGAATTGCCCACTCGAGCACCAGGTGCGCTACGGATTCGTGGAAACGGGCGCCGATCACTTCAGCGGGCAACTTCTCCCGGAGATCGCGGACAACAGCCCGAATGACCGACCGCGGATCTGCTGTCCACGAATCGTCGTCCGACTGCGTCCAATCGAAGGTGTACCGCGAACCGGCGCTGTCGACTCCCCTCGACACCCCCTCCAACTCGATGGCAGCCTGCGCTTCGTAGTCGACCCTCTGACGGACCCCGGTCAGCGAGGAGACTGCGTCGAACAACCGCCCCATGCTCGAGGTGTCCACGCACCCGAAACCGGTTTCCATCTGGTGAAGTAGGACCGACTGCTCTCGGGGCGGACAGGCTGCCACGGGCGCGAGGTCGGATTCCCAGTCCAACCCGGCATGCCACAGGTGGGCGAGCGCCATTCGGTACGGCCGTTCCACTCCGGCATCGCCACCGGGCAGCAGTACGTATCCCAGATGCGCGAGACGGCGATAACCCTTGTACGTCGCCAGCAGTAGTTCCCCTCCCCACACTGCGCCGTCCGCCCCGTAGCCGGTGCCGTCGAACGCTATTCCGAGAACTGGTTCGCTCCCGTCCCGGCCGTTCTCCCCCATCACGGAAGCCACATGTGCGTGGTGATGCCCGACGATGCGCACCGGTCGGTCACCACTACGACTGCGAGCCCACGAGGACGAGCGATACCGAGGATGCTCGTCACAGGCGATCTGGTGCGGCACCACCCCCGTGATCGATTCGAAGTGACTCTCCGACGCAGCAAAACTGTCGATGACAGCGAGGTCGCCCATGTCTCCGATGTGCTGACTCGGCCACACATATCCGTCCTCGGCAAGACAGAAGGTGTTCTTCAGGTCGGCCCCGACCGCCAAGGTAGGCGGTACGTCGAACGGCGCGGTGACGGGCAGCGGAGCATATCCGCGCGAGCGACGAAGCAACTGTCTTCCACTGCCGACTATTCGCATCACCGAGTCGTCACACGGCATCAAGATCGGACGGTTGTGGGTCAATACCCCGTCGGCCAGGTCACCCAATCGTTCGAGATCGTTGTCGGAGTACAGAATCGGCTCACCGCCGATGTTCGCCGATGTCATGACCAACACCGCTGGGCCCGCCTCTTCTCCGGCCAAACCCAGAAGAAGATGCTGAATCGGGTTGTAGGCCAGCATGATTCCGATATCCGGAATGCCGGGGGCAATCAAGGGGGAAAGCGCGTATCCAGACGCTTTGGCAACCAGCACAATCGGGCGCTCGCGCGAGGACATGGCATCAGCCTCGGCATCACCGACCACACCCAACTCTCTGGCTTCTGGCACATCGCGCACCATCACCGCCAACGGCTTGCTTGCTCGATGCTTGCGTTCACGCAACTCGTGAACCGCGCGGTCGTCGCGGGCATCACAAGCCAGGTGAAATCCTCCGATTCCCTTGACAGCAAGAATCTTCCCGTCTCGCAGTAGGGATCGGGCTCGTAGCAGTGCACCCTCACCGGTCACGGCGGGCGCGTCCCCTTCCACGAACGATAGCGTTGGACCGCACTGCGGGCAGGCAATCGGTTGCGCATGAAACCGGCGGTCGGAGGGATCCACGTACTCCGCCGCACAGTTCGCGCACAACGGGAATCGCTTCATCGTCGTAGCGGCCCGGTCGTAGGGCAGCGATTCGATGATCGTGAATCGCGGACCGCAGTTGGTGCAGGTGATGAATGGATGACGATATCGCCGATCGCTCGGATCAGTCAGTTCCCGGAGGCAGTCGTCGCAGATCCCGACATCCGCCGGCGCCAAGGTTCGCCCGACCGACCCCGCATCCGTCTCGACTATGCAAAACCCCTCACGACCAACCGGCCGCGAGTCCTCGCGCTCTACCGACTCCACCCGTGCCAGCGGTGGGGGGTGGTTTCGCACCCGAGCGACAAATGCATCGATTGTCTCTCCGTCGCCTTCGACGTCGATCACGACACCGAGAGCAGAATTTCCCACCGAACCCGACAGTCCCAGTTCGGTGGCGGTCGCATGGACGAACGGCCGGAAGCCCACCCCCTGGACTACGCCACGAACGATGACACGGCAGGCGATCTTCATGTCCCGACCTCGCCGTTACCAGTATCGGAGTCGACTATCTCACCGTCGTGGCCACCACGGCCCATCAGTTCGAGGCCGGCCCGAGCGTGGCGAGCTTCCTGCTCGTCGACCTTCTCGACTGCAAAGCCCATGTGGATCACCACCCAGTCACCTGCAGTGACGGTGCCTTCGTCGAGCATTCCGATGTTGACCTTGCGTGGTGCCCCCTCCACGTCGACGAGAGCGAGTTGACCGCCGTATCCGTCCAGTAGTTCGCGTACCCGTCCCGGAATCCCCAGACACATGACTCACACCTCCGGCCCCAGTGTGGTGGCATCACAGTCCACGTCGATGGACCGGACGAGTGCCAGCACCGCCGAAGCGGCTTGCCTTACCGAATCACGCATCTCCGCACTCAATCCGATTCCGTCGCCGATCGATTTCGCATGTGCCCCCACCACGAACGTCCGCGGGAGTGTTCCGCCGAGGGCCTGCAGGCTGGCAAACACCGAACTCGGATGCATCGAGTGCGCGTCGAAACCTCCTTGCGGGCCTTCACTTTCGGGGTCCACTTCGATGATCGCGAGCTTGCCCGGGACTCCGGTCGCCGGTAAGGCATCGATCAGGACCAGGGCGTCCCACGACTCCAACAAGTCGTACGCCAGATGCACGCCCCGAATCCCGTAGTCGACCAGGCGAGCTCCCGATGGGAGATTCTCATGCTGCAGCGCCCGAACAACTTCGGGGCCGAATCCGTCGTCTTCGAGAAATATGTTCCCGACACCTGCAATCAGCACGCGCACAGCGCTTTACATCTTTCGCATTCGCAGATAGCGCTGGATGTCCGGCATCGACACCACCAGGACGATCGCGGCTGCGATCGCGGTGGCGCCGAGAAGTGCCGTCGACAGCAATCCCATGCTCCTCATGGCGAGTTCTCCTCTCGATAGCTGTGAAGTTCGATACCTGTGAGTACGTCACGCGCTGTCGCGCGGCATCGGCTCTATCTCGTCCGGCGCGAAGTACAGGTAGCGGCCGTACCAGTTGTGTAGATCGGCGGCCGGATCGTCCAACAGTGTCACCCCAACATGAATGTCGCCGTCCACGTCTTCATGAATGGTGGCGACGTGGGCGATCCGGCCGTCGAAGAACAGGTCCTGAGCATCAGCGCGGCGTGAGGGGTGGAGCCGAACCGTACTTCCACCAGAGACACGGACGCCGTTGATCAGAACTGCGTCGGTGCGTGGTTGGACACTGGTGTCGGCTTCCGGGGTCCACCAGTCCACACCGTCAGGCACCTCGGGTATCAGATCAGAACCGGCATTCGAATCTCGCAGCACGCCGTGCAGGCCGGCTAGATCGTCGTCCGTCAATCGCTCACATCGGTCGATGATGTCGGCAGCTCTGGAGTCGGTAGCTCGCGCCCGCGCCTTTTCCTCGTCGGTCATGGCAAGGATTCTCAGGGTGAGAATTTCGTCGATCTCGGTCGAGTCGAAGAGAGATCCCTCGCTCTGCGGCGCAATCTCGGGAAAGTCGTACAGGATGATCGGTGACACCAGAACGGTGGGAGATGTGCCAGGGTGAGTGGGGTCCTCGGTCCCCGCAAGCACCGGATAACAGCGATTTTGCCGCAACTGCTCCGAGTGATCTGCTTCTTCGAACAACGACAGGAACCTCGAGCCTGTGCAGTTCACAATGACGTGAGTCCCCAGCATCGATTGCGCGGTGGCCGTGCCCTTGTCCCGTGCGTCGACGCTCGTGGCGTTCATGATCGTCACGGAAATCACCGTGCGTCCGTCCCCGGCGGAGGCGCTCACTGCCAAGAGGCCATTCACCGGAAGCCGTGTCCGAACGATCCGTCCGACCACCCTGCCCCGAGAGTCCGACAAAGTCTCTCCTTCGACAACTCCGGCCGCACAGAAGGTTTCTTCGACGCCGGCCTCGAGTTCGTCCAGACCCCACGGACCCAACACGATCTCGGACTCGGTGGCTTCGTCCCACGAGATCGACTCCCGCTCGCCGACAACCAACCGATCGACCGGGATCCACGCCCCGCCGGCGCCGAGTCGTTCAACCGTCCGCGACTGGTGGTGCAGAAATCTCACAGTCGCAGAAACTTCGACGCCGTTCCGCTCGAATTCGCCGAGCAGACATTGCGCGGACATCGACGGTTCCTCACCGACTCCGACCTCGGCGGCGCCGGGCGGTCCGAGAACCCCGAACTGCCAACGGGATTGATTCTTCGCCGAGCCGGCCCGGTAGGGATAGAGAAGATATCCCTCGTACAGGACGGCGTCGGCCACGGCCCGAACGTCGTGATCCATCCCCGTTCGAGTCATCGCGGCACCTGGCTCGCCGTCAGCAACTGCCGCACGGCTGAATCGAGGTCCGTGAGGCCGTGCGCTGCCTTGAACCGCACGAGATCGGCAATCGTCTCATGGTCGAGGCGTACCCAACCAGACGCCGGATAATGCGCAGCCATCAGCTGTTTCCACACGTCGACCGGCAATTCGTAGGCAGCAGATCTGTCCCACGGGATCTGCTGCACGGAGAAACCACGCGGTCCGTCGGTGAATACCGTGCCGCTGAGTAGAACCACGATCGGAATCGTTCCGTCTCCGAGTGCGTGCATGTACTTCGACGCCGTCACCGAGAAGTCGTACGTACACGCCATGGGCAAGGCCGCGACCGTTGTTCCGGTGAATCCTTGAACGACCGTGGAACATTCCATCCACAGGAAGGTGCGCAGCGTACTCGACCAACGCTCCCGCGGACCGAAGAGATCGCGCAGACCTTCGCCTTCGGCGTCGGAGTACGGTCGGCGGTGTGGTTCGATTCGTACCTGCGCGCGCAGAGCCACCGCACGGACGGTCGTGCCGGTGGATTCCGACATTCTCAATCTCACCGTCAGATTCGGCGTAACCGCGTACGGTTCCACCTCTATGTTGTCGACCGAGAAGTCGAGAACAGTCATGCCGACCTGCTTCGCGCCTCGACGCGCCCGAAGAACTCGTCCACTGCGCGTGCGGCATCCTGGCCACCGTCGAATCCGCGCCACACGGTGCGCAATCGTCCCACCAGTTCGTAACAGGCGTCGATGGGAACAACGAAGCATCTCGGCGATTGTCCTGACGTGGGCACCGACACGATCAACGCCTCGACGTCAGCCCGCATCTGCGAGAGCCCCGGATTCTCCTCGAGCACAGTCTCGAACGAGTCGATAGGCAACTCGGATTCGGTAGCTCCGGCCGGTCCCGGATAGAAGACTATGTACTTGTCGAGGAGTGAGTTGCGGAAGAAGAATGCCAGGCCGACGGGGATTTCCAGAGACTCCCACCGGCCAGGGCCGAGGTCGAAGTCCGGAAACTCGAGGTACCGATCGGGAACCGCTTTGTATCGAAGGTCCGCGTCGACCGGTGCAAAGAGTAGATAGCACGGTCGGCACACGCACATCAGGCTCCGGACCTGTACGTCCACGACGTGCTGGTGTTCGTCGCCTATGCCCGCCGCACACATCTCACACCTCGGTCCGGCCGGAACGACACGCGACGAGGCGATTCGTGTGAGCACCTCTCCCACAGTGACTTTCATGACCCGGCTGCGTTCACGGCTAGGTCACCGATATCACAGACTCGTCAGCAAGCGCGACCGAGAGCACTCCGTCGCGAATCAGCACCGGCACAGGCGCCAGGTGCTCGGTCCCGGTGCCCACCCGCGCTCCCGCCCCGTACACACTGAAGTGGGCAGAGCACGTCGGACAGGTGAGGACAGCGGCGTCTCGGGCAGGACGGCCCATCATGCGTTCGAGCACAGCCCCCGCCATCGAGTGCTCACACACCGGGCAATGGTCGCGATACGCGTACAGATCGTCACCGGAGCGGCAGACCAACAGATCGGAGCCCGACACGCGGAAGCCCGCGACCTCTCCCACCTCGACTTCGGCGAATTCGGGGACCTCCACCCAGTGCGTACCTCCCCCGTCGGCGTGAACGTGCGAGAACAGGGACTCGACCGAGATCACACCCGACTTCACCTCGTGCGGATCCGGTGTTTCGACGTCGATTCCGGTGGTCTCGGGCGCCGCCGCCTGCACCGCGTCCTGGACCGCGGTTTCGAGGGTCACCGAGGACGAAGGGCAACTGTTACAGCTTCCGAGAAGCCGTAGTCGCACTACGCCGTCCGCCACCTCGATCAGTTCGACGTCGCCTCCGTGCGAACCGAGGTACGGACGCACGCTGTCGAGCGCAGTGCGGACGCGGGTCTCCACGTCGTGCGGGTGAAGTCCGTGCACCAGTAGCAGGCTGGACACCAGATCGTCGCGAACCATCGCATCCATCGTGGCCGGATCTGCCAGAGCGACGGTGCGTTCGAGTGCTGCGCCGTACAACTGCACGACCTCACGCACCAGTTGCTCGGCGCGATCTCTCGCCACCGGGCCTGCGCCGACGTTGGCCTGCAACAACGTCTCGATGCGCTCACCTGCTCCGCGCCAGTAGTCGGCCGATTGCTCCATCGATCACTCCCCGGTCACGGACTGCGCCGGAGAGTGCAACTTCTCCAGGGTCTTGCCACCGCCGAGATACATGTGAACACCACACGGCAGGCAGGGATCGAAACTACGCACGGTCCGCATGATGTCGATGCCCTTGAAGTGGTCGCGATCGTTCTCCTCGAAGATCGGCTGACCCTGCACGGCATCCTCGTACGGACCGGGGGTTCCGTAGCTGTCGCGCGGGCTCGCATTCCACGGTGTCGGTGGGTACGGGTGATAGTTCGCGATTTTTCCGTCACGAATCACCATGTGATGTGAGAGAACTCCGCGGACGGCTTCGGTGAATCCGCAACCGATACCCTCGTCCGGGACCTCGAACGACTCCCACGTCTTGGTCCGGCCGGCCCGGATCTCGACAAGCGCCTTCTCGGCGAAATGAAGGGCAGCCGCGGCTGCGTATGCCTGGAAATACGTTCGCGCGCGGTTTCTTTCGAGGGTATTGCTGCCATGTTCGGGAATCTTCCACTCGAGCGAGACAGGAGCCTTCAGAGCTGTTTTCGGAAGATTGATCTTCACACTGTGTCCGGTCGACTCCAGGTATCCGATGTCGACCAGGCCGGCCAGAGCGGTGCTCCACAGGCGAGCCAATGCTCCCCCGCCCGTATCCAGAGCAAGGTTGTCTTTTCCGTCGAACCATCGCGGTGACATGACCCAGCTGTACTTGTCCTCGAGGTTCCGCTTCTGCGGGTGAGGGTTGGTGTGCTGATTCCACGGGTGCCTGCGATCGACCGGGTTACCCAGCGGATCGGTTTTGACGAACATCTCCTGATCACTCCAGTCCTCGTAATACGAGGAGCCCAGCATGATTCGGATACCGAGGTTGATGTCCACCAGATCCGTGGTGACCAACTTTCCGTCGACAACCACACCGGGAGTGACAAACATCTTCCGGCCCCAGTCGGTCATGTCCTTGTAGGAGAAATTGCAGTACTCGGGGTCTTGGAACGATCCCCAACAACCCAGCAGGGTCCGCCGCAGGCCAACCTTTTCGTAACCAGGCATCGCCTGGTAGAAGAAGTCGAACAGGTCGTCGTGCATCGGCACGACCTTCTTCATGAATTCGACGTACCGCATCAGCCGCGACATGTAGTCCGTCATCAGTTCGATCGTCGCGACGGTGCCGACGCCGCCGGGATAGAGCGTCGACGGGTGAACGTGCCTGCCCTCCATCAAGCAGAACATTTCGCGAGTCGAACGCGAGACTTGCAACGCTTCGCGATAGAACTCACCCGTGAACGGATTGAGAGTCCGCATGATGTCCGCGATCGTGCGATACCCGTGCTGCTCCTCGTGCGGGCAGCGCGTGTTCTCTGCCTGCGCCAGCACACCGGGATTCGTCTCGGAGACCATCTTCTCGCAGTAGTCGACGGCGACAAGATTCTCTTGAAAGATGTTGTGGTCGAACATGTACTCGGCGGCCTCGCCGAGATTGACGATCCACTCGCCCAGATGCGGCGGCTTGACGCCGTACGCCATGTTCTGTGCGTAGCACGAGCATGTGGCGTGATTGTCACCGCAGATGCCGCAGATACGACTGGTGATGAAATGCGCGTCGCGCGGGTCCTTCCCCTTCATGAACAGGGAATACCCGCGAAAGATCGACGACGTGCTGTGACACTCCACCACTTCGCGATTGGCGAAGTCGATCTTGGTGTAGATACCCAGACTGCCGACGATTCGGGTGATGGGGTCCCACGCCATCTCGACAAGACCGTCGCGGTCTGCAGTCGAGGTGGGTTCGGGAACGATGGCCGTCATTGCAGTGCCTCCCAGAGACGTTGCTCACGAACTGATTTGAATGTATCCGGTCGGTCACCACGTACGCGTCGCACCAGTGAGTAATTTCGACCCGCGCTCGCGCCAGTGCGGTTCCTTGTCCAACGTGTTTCCGGTGATCCGGCGCAGACTGTGAATCACGGACCCGTACATTCCCACCGCATTGGTGGAGAGTTTGCCGCCAGGTGGTTCATCCATGAACGGCATGAACTTGTCGGGGAACCCCGGCATCGTGCACCCGATGCAGATCCCGCCGACGTTGGGACACCCGCCGACTCCGTTGATCCAACCACGTTTGGGGACATTGCATTTCACGACCGGTCCCCAACATCCGAGTTTGACGATGCACTTCGGTGACCCGTACTCCGTCGCGAACTCACCCTGCTCGTAGTACCCACCACGGTCACAGCCCTCGTGTACGGTGGCACCGAAAAGCCACTGCGGGCGCAGGGATTCGTCCAAGGGAATCATCGGCGCCTGGTCAGTGGCCATGTACAGAAGATAAGTCAGGGTCTCGGAGAGGTTGTCCGGCTGAATGGGACACCCGGGAACGCAGACGATCGGGATGCCCGCCTTCGATTTCCAGGTCCACCCGAGATAGTCCGGCACACCCATCGCACCGGTCGGATTGCCGGCCATCGCATGTATGCCGCCGTAGGTCGCACACGTACCGACCGCAACTACCGCAGTCGCTTTCGGTGCCAGCTTGTCGAGCCATTCGCTCGTGGTGACCGGTTGGCCGGTTTCGCGATTGTTCCCGAAACCACACCAGTACCCTTCGTCGTGAAGTTTCTCGTTCGGTATCGATCCTTCGACAACAAGAACAAAGGGTTCCAGTTCTCCCCGGTCGGCTTTCCAAAACCACTCCAGGAAATCGTCAGCGCCACCCTGCGGTCCACATTCGAAGTCGATGAGCGGCCAATGAACCGCCACCTGAGGCAGGCCGGGCAACGCACCGAGCGCGATCTCCTCGATACTGGGTTGCGTGGCTGCAGTGAGCGCCACCGAATCTCCGTCGCAACTGAGACCGGCATTGATCCACAGCACGTGGATCAGAGTTTCTTCCGCTTTGGCCGCTGCGCTTGCGGGGGTAGCTGCGCTTTCGGAGGCAGGTTCCGCCGTGGTGCCAGCAGTCGATTTTTGTGTGTCCATGTCAGCCGCTTTCACGGGTGCACTTGCGCCTTGACTCTCAGCGCCGCGACTGGCCTGACACGCTATGGCCTCAAGACTCTGTGGCCTCGAATTGCCGCGGCACCGAAACGCTGACGCCACCGGAGTCGAACCTCGGCCCACTTGCGTGGCACCCACTCATTTCATTAACTACCCGAGCAGATCAGTTGTCAACGGCCACCGGAGAAATCGCCGAACGACTACCGATCCACTCGTACCACTCGTCCATGCCCTCACCTGTCGTGGCAGACAAAACAACAACGCGCACAGCAGGATTGAGTATTCTCGCCTGCTCGACGCAGGCATCGACGTCGAACTCGACGTATGGGAGCAAGTCGATCTTGTTGATCACCACGAGGTCCGCGACAGCGAAGATGTGTGGGTACTTTTTCGGCTTGTCTGCCCCCTCCGGCGTCGAAATTAGGACAACCTTGCCTTCCTCGCCGAGGTCGAAGAGCGCGGGGCACACCAGGTTTCCGACGTTTTCGATCAGAAGCAGCGATTCTTCAGCGGGATCCAAGGCGCGCAGTGCGCGGTCGATCATCGCGGCATCGAGGTGACATCCGGCCCCGGTATTCACCTGCACCACCGACGCGCCGGTCTCTCGGATCCGCTCGGCGTCGAGCCGGGTTTCCTGGTCACCTTCGATCACGGCTATCGGTCGCTGACATCCGAGCTCCCGGATGGTTCGCGCCAGCAATGTCGTCTTCCCCGCGCCGGGGGAACTCATGATGTTGAGCGCCGTGATTCGGCGGCTCCGCATCCACTGACGATTGTGAACCGCAATGCCGTCGTTCTTGGCGAGCACCTGTTGCTCGAGAATCACGGTGTGGTCGGGGTGGCCGTGCTCATGGTCATGCTCGTGACCGTGCCCGTGACCGTGCCCATGATCGTCGTGTTCCTGCTCGTGTTCTCCGTCTGCGACTACCGACACCCGAGGTCCTGTGGTGTCCCCGCACCCACACGTCGCGCACATGCTCAGCTCACTTCCATCGACAGGATCCGTAACTCTCGGCCGGCAAGCACCTCGACATCAGCACTGCCGCATTCACACAGCAAGAACATGTCGGGCGGCGAGAACATCACGCCGCAGCTTTTGCATCGCGCGCTGGTTGCAATCTCATCGATGTGCAAGCTGGCACCTTCGGCGTGAGTACCCGCGGTGACGACGTCGAAGCAGAACAGCAGAGAGTGTGGAACCACCGCGCAGAGTTGCCCTACTTCAAGCCGCACGCTCGATACTCGTCGCTCGCCGGCACGCTCACACACGGCTTCGACCACACTCTGCGCAATGGACAGCTCGTGCACGGTGAAACCCACGATTCGTGATCCGGAAACCTCCCTTCCACGATAAGCACCAACGGTCGTTGTGCGTAACCCGTACACGAAAACAGGCTGCGATCCGCAACTAATTGCGGATCGCAGCCTGTGACAGCGTTATTCGTGTGACGAACGCCGGCGAGAAGGATTACGGGTTCGGAACCGGCACCTTCGTCGTCGTGGTCGTCGACGTCACTGTCGTAGTCGGGGGGGCCGTCGTTGCATCCGTTCCCGCTACCGGTGTGGTCGGAACTGTCGACGTCGGCGTCACTGCCGCCGAACCCGTCGGAGTGGCAACCGCTCCCGATGTGACCGACGCCGATCCTGCCGCAGGCACCTGTGACGTGGTTGCGGGCGCTCCAGCAGATCCCGTGGAGCCAGTGGTCCCGGCCGGTGCCTGACCGGTTCCGGTGCCTTCAGCCACCGCGGCGTCGCCCTCAGCATTGCCGTCAGCCATGTAGGCATCGACAGCGGCACTGATCTGTTCCGGGGTCGGCTTCGCAGTTGTGTCGACGGGCTTTCCTTCCTTCGCCTGCTGGGCGAGGTAGGTGAGCCAGGCCGCTGCGTACTCAGCTGAAGTCAACGGCTTGCCGTTGGCCGCATCCGCATCTCGCCAGTAATCGAAGTGGTGTCCGACGTCTGGAGCGAGTGTCTGCTGGTAGGGGTCGCTCAAGATCACGGGAATCGTGTTCTGGTTGGTAGCAATCAGACCGACAATCTCCTTGAAAAGCTTCTGCGGCAGATATGCCAGCGGAGACACCTTGTCGGTGGACACCGTCTCGCCCTCGGCTACCGGCGCCGGCGCGGGTGTTTTTCCGGGCTTGTACTCCGGATCCGAGACCTTGAGCATCACCTGAAGGAATGTCTCGTCACTCTGCATCCAGTTGGGATTGGACGAAATGTCTGCGAACGCCTCGAAGACGATCTGGCCGAACACCACCGCGACGTCCTGACCGGTGGCCGGGTTCAGACCCTGCGCTTCGAGTTGGTCGATGTTCAACTGCCGACCGACATTTGCCGCCAAGATCAACAGAGAGATGTTGCTGGGAGCCGAGCAGGTGAAGTCACCGTCCGAGCAGAAGGACGCGACCTTGCCGTTCAGCTTGCCGAAACCTCCGGCAGTGCCGGGGAGTACACCTTCGCCAGGTGTCGCGGAGGTGCCGTTCTGGTACTTCGTATTGAAGTTATCCGGGTTCGTGAACGGATTCGTGGCACCGAGGAACGTGCCGTCGCCCGCTTCACGGCCTGCATCCGCCAGCATGACCACACCGACAACCTTGTCCGGGTCGACCCCGAACTCGTTGTTCTCCTGCGTACCGATGTCCATCGCGACGCGACGCACCACATCGGCGCCTTCGCTGTACCCGACGATCGAGAACTGAGTCTTCGGGCATTCCTTGGCGATGGCACTCATCACGGACTGCGTATTTGCAGCGCCGGCAGCGACGGCATCCTCGTAGGACGCCATGTTGGCCGGGTACGCGATATACACAGCCGCGTACGAGCCAGGCTTGTTCGCGTTGACGGAGCCTGCCGGGTTGATCACCTGGTCGACGCGTTCACTCTTGTAGTCACCGGACAGGGCGGCCGGCAGCGGCTTCCCGTCGGCTCCCAGCAACATCTTCACCGTCGAAGCGTCCGGTGTGTCGTGTCGACCGGCAACCGCGATGCTGACCATGTCGTGACACTCGGTGACCGACGACGTCAATTGTGTCTCGATCGTGCGTGACTCCGGAGAGTCCACAGCGACCGCAACCGCGACCAGTGCGGCCACGCCGAGCGCTGCGGGCGCTACTGCACCCGCCAGTATTCGATGTCGCGAAAAGAACCCACGAACCGGCATATCTTCTCCCCAATCAACTTTTGGAAAACGTACGACCGACCCCCGGGGCGTCACGCAACGTCATTCGAGTAGTCGTCCAGTACGAGAGGAGCGTTACAACGGGTAACGATTTTCCGTGGCGACTCGGGAGGGAATCGGGAGCGCAAACGCCTCATTTCCGCTGCATAACACCGACGTGCACCTACTCCGCGTCGAAGATAATGACCTGTCGGATTGCTTTTCCGTCGGCGAGTTCGTCCATACCCGAATTGATGTCGGCCAATTCGATTCGCGAGGAAATGAGCTTCTCGACCGGCAGCTTCCCGTCGCGCCACAACTGCGCGTAGATCGGGATGTCGCGGGACGGGACCGCAGATCCCAGGTAGCTGCCGATAATGGTCCGCGCTTCGGCGACCAGTCCGAGAGGTGAGATCGACGAGCGCGCGTCAGGCGCCGGCAACCCGACCGTGACGGTCGTGCCACCCGCTGCCGTCGCAGCCACCGCTGTCTCGAAGGCCCGAGCATTTCCCGCGGCCTCGACGACGATGTCTGCGCGAACGCCACTCTCGGACAGGCCGGACGGTGTGAAGACCTCGGTCGCGCCCAGTTCCAGCGCCTGAGCCAGCTTGGATTCCAGTGCGTCGACACCGATGACGTTCTCGACCCCGAGTGCCCTCGCCGTCAGGATTGCGGCCATCCCGACGCCACCCAAGCCGACCACCATCACGGTGTCTGCCGGGCGAGGCTTCGCCGCGTTGAGGAGCGCTCCCCCACCGGTCAACACCGCGCAACCGAGTACGGCTGCAATTTCGGCCGGGATGTCGTCGTCGACGGGAACAACCGACTTGGCGTTGACCACAGCATGCGTCGCGAAACCCGAAACACCGAGATGATGTTTGACGTTCTCGCCGGAGCGCCGCAGTCGTTGCGCGCCACCGAGCAAACTGCCGTCGTTGTTGGCAGCGCTACCCACCGTGCAAGGCATCCGGCCGTCAGTGGCGCATCCCGCACATTCACCGCACCGCGGAAGAAAAGTCATCACGACGCGGGTGCCCACCGACAACGAATCAACTCCGTCGCCGAGTTCGATGATTCGACCTGCCGCCTCATGGCCCAACAACATCGGGACGGGTCGTACCCGATTCCCGTCGACCACGGAGAGGTCGGAGTGACAAAGCCCGGCAGCTTCGATCTTGACCAGGATCTCACCCGGGCCCGGGGATTCGAGGTCGAGTTCCGAAATCGAAATCGGAGTCGACTCTGCGAAGGGACGCTTCCGGCCGATCTCTTCGAGCACTGCACCACGGATCTTCAACTGCACACCCCGATTTCGATAGTTCGAACTACTTGCCCACGATCCCGCGTACCGACGCGGGGAGGTCACGAACCCGCTTGTACGGACCCACGACGGCGGCTGCAAACGGCCTCGTCAACAGCACCTGCGCCACCTCGAGCACCTCTTCGGAGGTGACTGCGTCGATGGTCGCGAGCGTCTGCGCAACACTGCGATGGTTGCCGTAGTTCAGTTCGCTGCGACCGATACGGTTCATGCGTGAGCCTGAATCTTCCAGTGCCAGAACCAATCCGCCGCGCAGCGATCCCTTGGCGCGGGCGATCTCGGCATCGGTGATTCCGTCCGTCGCCACGTTCGCGAGTACCTCGCGGATCACCGTGGCAACCTCCCCGAGGTTCTCCGGCTGGCAACCTGCATACACGGAGAACGCTCCGGTGTCCGCGAAGGTGTCGACGCCCGAATAGACGGAGTACGCAAGCCCGCGCTTCTCCCGAATCTCTTGGAACAGACGAGAACTCAGCCCACCGCCCACTGCGGCGTTGAGCACAGACAGCGCCCAGCGATGGCCCTCATGCCGGCCGAACGCGCGTACCCCGAGCGCAAGGTGGACCTGCTCGCTGTCGCGGTGGGTCAAGCTCAGTTCAGGCATCGTGCGCAACCGCAGAGTGCCTTCGCGCCGCGGCGCCGGCTTGACCCCGCGCTCGAGATGTCCGGCAAATGCACGGCGAGCGAGCGTCACTACCTGCTTGTGGTCGACGTTTCCCGCTACGGCCAGCACCATCCGCTGCGGTGTGTAACGCCGAACATGGAAGGAATGCAACTGATTGCGCGACATCGACTCGATCGATTCGACGCTACCGATGATCGGACGGCCGACAGGATGATCGCCGAACAACGCGGTCAGGAACGCGTCGCCGAGCAAGTCTTCCGGATCGTCGTCACGCATCGCGATCTCTTCGAGCACTACTTGCCGCTCGACGTCGACGTCCGCGGTTCTGCAACGCCCTCGCAGCACGACGTCGGCGACAAGGTCAACCGCCATCGGAAGGTCGTCGTCGATCACGTGCGCGTAGAAACAGGTGTGTTCCTTCGACGTGAATGCATTGAGTTCGCCGCCCACACCATCCATGACCTGCGCGATGTCCAACGCCGTCCGTGACGGCGTCGACTTGAACAGCAGGTGCTCGAGAAAATGCGCGGCACCGGCCACACTCGGCTGCTCGTCGCGCGAGCCGACTCCGACCCACACACCGACGGAGGCGGAACGCACACCGGGAATGAACTCGGTGACGACGCGCAGGCCGCCGGGAAGGACCGTGCGCTGTACTCCGGATTCGGGAGTCGCATCGATCGGCGATTTCAGCACAGCGCTGCGGCTGCGCGTGGTGTTGGGAGTGGTCTTTGCCATGAAAAGGTTCAGCAGTCCTCGGTGCAAGTGGTCAATCAGGTATCTACAGGCTCTGTGTCTACAGACAGTACAGATGCGGCCCCGCACGGAAATCCGCGCGGGGCCGCATCAGAGTACGAAGTGAGATCTACTCGGAAGCAGCCTCGTCGGCGGCCGGAGCGGCAGCCTCGTCGTTGCCCTCTTCGACCGGGATCAGCGAGATCTTGCCGCGAGCATCGATGTCGGCGATCTCGACGCGGATCTTGGATCCGACGTTGACCACGTCTTCGACCTTGGCAATGCGCTTACCGCTGCCCAGCTTCGAGATGTGCACCAGTCCGTCGCGTCCCGGCAGGAGCGAAACGAAGGCACCGAAGGCGGTGGTCTTGACGACCGTGCCCAGGAACCGCTCGCCGACCTTGGGGAGCTGCGGGTTGGCAATGGCGTTGATCATGTCGATCGCGGCCTGTGCAGACGGTCCATCGGTGGCGCCGACGAACACGGTGCCGTCGTCTTCGATGGAGATGTTGGCACCGGTCTGCTCGGTGATGGAGTTGATCATCTTGCCCTTGGGGCCGATGACCTCACCGATCTTGTCGACGGGGACCTTGATGGCCGTCACGCGGGGAGCGAACGGGCTCATCTCGTCCGGGGTGTCGATGGCTTCCGCCATGACCTCGAGGATCGTGGTCCGTGCGTCCTTGGCCTGCGAGAGTGCACCGGCGAGGACCTGCGACGGGATGCCGTCGAGCTTCGTGTCCAGCTGCAGGGCCGTGACGAAGTCCTTGGTACCTGCGACCTTGAAGTCCATGTCGCCGAAGGCGTCTTCGGCGCCGAGGATGTCGGTCAGCGCGACGTAACGGGTTTCGCCGTCGACCTGGTCGGAAACCAGACCCATGGCGATACCGGCAACCGGAGCGCGAAGCGGCACACCGGCGTTGAGCAGTGCGAGCGTGGACGCGCACACCGAGCCCATCGAGGTGGAACCGTTGGAGCTCAGAGCCTCGGAGACCTGGCGAATCGCGTAAGGGAACTCTTCGACGCTGGGCAGAACCGGCATGAGGGCGCGCTCGGCGAGTGCACCGTGACCGATTTCGCGACGCTTCGGCGAACCGACGCGGCCCGTCTCACCGGTGGAGTACGGCGGGAAGTTGTAATGATGCATGTAGCGCTTGGTGGTCTCGGGACCGAGCGAGTCGACCTGCTGAGCCATCTTGACCATGTCGAGAGTGGTCACACCCAGGATCTGGGTCTCGCCACGCTCGAACAGTGCGGAGCCGTGTGCGCGCGGGATGATCGCGACCTCGGCGGACAGCGAACGGATGTCCGTGACGCCGCGGCCGTCGATGCGGAACTGATCGCGCAGGATGCGCTGGCGAACCAGCTTCTTGGTGAGCGAGCGGAACGCTGCTCCCAGTTCCTTCTCGCGGCCTTCGAAGTTGGGTGCAACCTGCTCGAGAACCTCGACCTTGACCTCGTCGGTCTTGTCGTCGCGTTCCTGCTTGCCGGCGATTGTCAGTGCGGCATTGAGCTTTTCGGACGCAGCGGCCTCGACGGCAGCAAAAACGTCGTCCTGGTACGCCGGGAAGACCGGGTAGTCACCCGTGGGCTTTGCAGCCTTGGATGCCAGTGCTGCCTGTGCAGCGCACAGACGTGCGATGAACGGCTTGGCGGCCTCGAGGCCTTCGGCGACGATGGCCTCGGTCGGTGCCTGAGCGCCGTCGGCGATCTTCGCGATGACGTTGTCGGTGGCCTCGGCCTCGACCATCATGATCGCGACGTCGGCGTTGTCACCGCTGCCGGACACGACGCGGCCGGCGACGACCATGTCGAAGACAGCGTTCTCGAGCTGATCGACCGTCGGGAATGCAACCCACTGGCCGGCCTTGTTGTCCTCGGAGACGATGAGTGCAACGCGCACGCCACCGACGGGGCCGGAGAACGGCAGGCCCGCGATCTGCGTCGACGCGGAAGCGGCGTTGATAGCCACGACGTCGTACAGATCCTGCGGGTTGAGGCTCATGACCGTGACGACGACCTGGATCTCGTTACGGAGACCGTCGACGAACGACGGACGCAGCGGCCGGTCGATGAGGCGGCAGGTCAGGATCGCGTCGGTGGAGGGGCGTCCCTCACGACGGAAGAACGAACCGGGGATGCGGCCCGCTGCGTACATGCGCTCTTCGACGTCCACCGTCAGGGGGAAGAAGTCGAAGTGCTCCTTGGGGTGCTTGCTGGCGCTCGTGGCGGACAGCAGCATGGTCTCGTCGTCCAGGTAAGCAACGACGGCGCCGGCGGCCTGCTGAGCAAGGCGTCCGGTCTCGAAACGGATGGTGCGGGTACCGAAGGACCCGTTGTCGATCACGGCGGTGGATTCGAACACGCCTTCGTCGACCTCTACTACGGAATTCTCTGTCATTCTTTTCTCTTCACTTCCCTCTCGTCTTCGCCGTACCCGCGCGGGCGTTTCCACCCTCCTGGTGGAAACTGCGCACCGAGGGACGTCCCCCTCTTGAATTGCAGACGCTCCTTGCGATGCGAGCGATTTCTGCTTCGGGACGTCACGACGTTCGGGCGGCCGTCGATCGAAGTCCGCCGGAGCTTTCGGGCTCTTGCCCGGTCCGGAGAACCACTACCGACAACCGACACCACGTTCTCTGGTGCATACGGTGTGCTGGCTGCGTACTGCACAACTGCGCCTAGACAACTGTGCATAGCGCCGACAGCGGAAACTGCCTTGCGGCAGCTAACGCCGAAAGCCAGCGAAGCCAAGTATATGCGTGGCTTCGCCGGCTGACGGAGTGTTCGGCAAACCGAAGCATGCCGTGTTGCTTTCGATCAGCGTCGTGAGAAAAATCTAGCGACGCAGGCCGAGACGCTCGATGAGCGTGCGGTAGCGAGCGACGTCGGTCTTTGCCACGTACTTCAGCAGACGACGACGGCGACCGACCATCAAGAGCAGTCCACGACGCGAGTGGTGGTCATGCTTGTGGGTCTTGAGGTGCTCGGTGAGATCGGTGATGCGCTTGGTGAGCATTGCCACCTGAGCTTCAGGCGATCCCGTGTCGGTCTCGTGCAAGCCGTACTCGCCGAGAACGGCCTTCTTTTCTTCCGTGGTCAATGCCACTTGATTCACTCCTGTGATGACGTTTGCGTGAAAGGAACTAGATCGGGCGCGGCCACCGCAAACCGCAGCACGCACCGAGAGAAGATCCTACCAGCAACAATGAGGCGCTCTCGCCCACCTGGAGCGAATGTGGCGGCCGCCACTGACACAGGAGGAACTCAACCGACGCTACGTTCTGCATCCTCACTCAGAATCCGGCGTGCGCGTTCGACATCTCGGTTCATCGCCGTGATGAGCGACTCGATCGAGTCGAACTTCTCCATACCGCGAATCCGCGAAACCAGGTCGACCGCGACGTGTTGTCCGTACAGGTCTGCTTCGGTGTCGAGAACGTATGCCTCGACGGTTCGGGTCCGGCCGGAGAAGGTCGGATTGGTACCCACAGACACCGCGGCTTGGTATCGGCGACCGGGAACGACGGTTCCGAGTTCCTCGCCGGCACCGAGCACCGTGAACCACGCCGCGTACACGCCGTCGGCCGGAATCGCCGAAAACATCGGCGGTGCAACGTTGGCCGTCGGGAACCCCAACTCGCGTCCACGCTTGTCACCGTGGACGACCACACCTTCGACACGATGTGGACGGCCCAGAGCTTCGGTAGCCGCTTCCATGTCGCCTGCGTCGACGCACGAGCGGATGTAGGTCGACGAGAACGTCACCGCATGCTCGGCGAGCAGCTGGACGCCGTCGACGGCAAAGCCGAAGCGAGCGCCCATTTCACGAAGAAGATCGACATTGCCGAGCGCCTTCTTGCCGAAGGTGAAGTTGTCCCCCACCACGACCTCGGCGACATGTAGACGTTCGACGAGAATCTCGTGGACGTAGCGCTCCGGCGTCAGCTTCATGAAATCAGCAGTGAACGGCATCACGCAGAACACGTCGATGCCCAGATCCTGAGCCAATTCCGCACGCCGTTGCAGCGTCGTCAACTGGGCTGGATGACTACCCGGCCGCACAACCTCCATGGGATGCGGGTCGAACGTCATCAACACGCTCGGAACACCACGTTTGCGGGCAGCGGTAACCGCTCTCGCTATCAATTGGGCATGCCCACGATGCACACCGTCGAACACACCGATAGTGAGCACACAACGACCCCAATCGGCCGGAACTTCGTCGAGACCACGCCATCTCAGCACGATTGGCAGCCTACGGGTCCACCGGCGGCGGGTCACGTTCGGACCCGCCCAGCGAATCACCGCTGTGCTGCCGCTCACGTACGGAAGTTCCGGATTTCGTAGCCTAAGCTAAGCGTTGTGGCAGCTCACAAGACCGGAACCTCGGAAGCATCATCGACGTCGGATGGCGACAGCACTTCGGCGCACGACGCGGCAATCGACACGCTCGCACTCTCGTCGGTGGCCCAGGACTACCTCAAGGTCATCTGGACTATCCAGGAGTGGTCCCACGAGCGGGTTTCCACCAAGCTCCTGTCCGAGAAAATGAGCGTCTCGGCCTCGACGGTGTCCGAGGCGATCCGCAAACTCTCGGACCAGGGCCTGGTCGATCACGCCCGCTACGGATCCATCGCCCTGACCGACAGCGGCCGCGCCGCCGCCGTCTCCATGGTCCGGCGCCACCGGTTGATCGAGACCTATCTGGTTCAGGAACTCGGATACGGCTGGGACGAAGTCCACGACGAGGCCGAAGTCCTCGAACACGCCGTTTCCGATCTGATGATCTCGCGGATGGACGCCAAACTGGGCTTCCCCGAACGTGACCCGCACGGTGATCCCATTCCCGCCACCGACGGTTCGGTGCCGACTCCCCCGGCCCGCCAGCTCAGCGACTTCGCCAACGGTGAGCGGGGCCGCGTTGCCCGGATCTCCGATTCCGATCCCGAAATGCTCCGGTACTTCGATTCCGTCGGCGTCAGTCTCGATGTCGAGATCACCGTCGAGGAGCGCCGCGATTTCGCCGGGACAGTGTCCGTTCGACTCGGCGACAGCCCCAACACCATCGACTTGGGAAGTCCAGTCGCTCAAGCAATTTGGCTCGTCTAGCCGAGGTAGTCAAAGCGGCAGTCGGTATCGGCGTTCCACGGGCCGGACGCCGTCGGTCCGGGTCCAGTCGGCGAGCCTCTCGTCGACGTACACCCACCCTCGACGCTCGTACAGCGCGATCGCCGGCAGAGCGTCGTCGACGACGTCGAGCACCAGTTCCGACCGACTCTCGGCTGCGAAATCCGTCACGGCATCAAGTAGCGCATCGCTGAGGCCGTGTCCACGTGAGCCGGGATGAACGAACAATCGCGACACGGCTATCGATCCCGCGGTTGTGGGCGCACCTGCGACCTCGCTGTCGACGGCCACATGACCGACAACACGACCGTCACTCTCACCGACCCACGCCTTCACCACCGTGGGCGAACTGAGCCAGCGGCGCGGGTGTTGCGGCCACGTGTTCGGATATCCGTCGCACTCGTGGACCTGTACCAGCGCATCGACGCAACCGTCGAGGTCGCCGTCGACACGCTCGCGGACGATCACCCGCGAAGCGTCGCCGGTCGCACGACCATCACCGAACTGGCGCGTCGACCCTTCTCCTGCAGAAGCGCAATCGTGTGACCGGTGGGATCGATCGCCGCACAGATCCCCTTCATCCCGATCGGCTCGAGCCAGCGCCCCTGGCTGATCGCCTCGGCTTCCTCCGCCGTGATCTGCCGATGCGGAAAAGCCGTCTGCGCGGCCTGATCGATGTCGAGGCTCACACCCGGCTGATCCGCGAGATCTTCGAGCGTGCGCGCATGTTCGAGAGTGAACGGCCCGACGCGGGTGCGGCGCAGTGCCGTCAAATGACCGCCGACGCCCAATTCACGACCGAGGTCGCGGGCAAGCGAGCGGATGTACGTACCGGACGAGCACTCCACGTCGACGTCCAGATCGACGAAGCCACCCGGGACATCTCGCCGAGCCAGAACCTCGAAAGTCGACACCGTTACCGGACGCGGCGCCAGCTCGACGGTTTCTCCCGCACGCACCAGAGCATGTGCGCGCTGACCGTCCACCTTGATAGCGCTCACGCTTGCCGGGATCTGCTTGATGTCCCCGGTCAGCGTGGCCACGATCGCCGCGATCTCCGCGTCCGTCACCTGCGAAGCGTCTGCGGAGGTCAGGACCTCCCCCTCGGCATCGTCCGTGTCCGTCGCTGCCCCGAGGCGAATGGTCGCCGAGTACGCCTTGGTTGTCAGCGCCAGGAGTCCGAGCAACTTGGTCGCACGCTCGACGCCGAGAACGAGAACACCGGTCGCCATGGGATCCAGCGTCCCGGCGTGTCCCACCTTCCGGGTGTTCAACAACTTGCGGCACCGAGCGACCACGTCGTGGCTGGTGATACCCGCCTCTTTGTCGACAATCAGAATTCCGGCGCCGACAAGACCGGAGGAAGGCTTTTCACGAGCTGACACGTGTGCCGATTCTGCCAGTCGCGCTCACTGCACCGAAATTGCCGTCAGGATGAGTCCGTCCGACACCAACCACCTGCCGTCGAAAGAGGTGAGCGGCGGACCGGACGTCGCCTCACCGGGGACCAGCAGACGCGAGTTGAAAGTGCCGGACGTTTCCGACTCCGCCTCGAACGTGATGTGGGCGTCCTCGAAACCCAACCAGCGCCCGGTGAGCGGAAACCACGCCTTGTACGTGGCTTCCTTCGCGCAGAAGAGCACTCGATCCCAGTGCACCGGACCGCCGGTTTCCTGAGTGTCCAACCACGTTCGTTCCGCCTCGATGCTGACCGCGGGCAATACCCCGTCCGGCAGCGGGCCGTGCGGCTCGGCGTCGATACCGAGTGAGCGGACCTGCATGGAGTACGCCAGGACAGCGCCGCGGTAGCCGTCGCAATGGGCGAGGCTCCCGACCAATCCCTGCGGCCAGAGCGGCGCACCACGCTCACCGCGCATGACAGCGGCAGACGGAACACCGAGCTTGCCCATCGCCTGACGCGCAAGGTGCCGGGTGGTCACGAACTCACGACGACGCTTCTCGACCGCGCGGCCGATCAACGCCTCCTCACTGGGGTGCGGAACCAGACCGGGCGGATCCACGAAGGCCTCGGCCGTCGCAACTCCACCGGGAAGAATCTGTTCGATCACGTAGCGATACCTCTCAGCGTCCGGCGCGCATGCGCTCGACTTCGGCTTCCTGCTCCGGCGTGACCTTGAAGTGGCCACCCCACTTGTTGAGCGTTCCCGGCGGGTACTCCGGAACGGGAAGAATCTGACGCAACAACTTCTCCGGCAGTCCACGCCGACGCCACTCGCGCGGGTATCCGAGTGAGACTTCCTCGAAGCGGACGCCGTCGTAGTACGTGGTTCGAGGGATGTGCAGGTGCCCGTACACCGAGCACACCGCGTTGTACTTCACATGCCAGTCGGCGGTAGCGGTGGTTCCGCACCACAGTGCGAACTCCGGATACATGAGCACGTCCGTCGGCTGCCGGACCATGGGGAAATGGTTCACGAGAACGGTTCTTGTGCCTTCGGGAAGCGCATCCAACCGCGCCTGGGTGTACTCGATCCTCGCCCGGCACCATGCGTCGCGCGTCGCATACGGCTGCGATGAGAGTAGGAACTCGTCGGTGGCGACGACGTTCTTGTCACGCGCGATCTCGAGCCCGTGTTCCTTGTCTCGCGCACCTTCCGGCAGGAAGGAGTAGTCGTAGAGAAGAAACATCGGGACGACCGTGACCGGTCCCTCGTCTCCCTCCCACACCGGGAACGGGTCCTCGGGTGTGATGACGTCGAGTTCGCGGCACATGTTGACCAGGTACTCGTAGCGCGGCGCTCCGTGAATCTGAACCGGATCCTTGGCGGTCGTCCACAGTTCGTGGTTGCCAGGAATCCAGATGACCTTTGCGAATCGGCTGCGAAGGAGCTTCAACGCCCACCGAATGTCGTCAGTTTTCTCGGAAACATCTCCGGCGAGAATGAGCCAGTCGTCAGGCGAATCCGGAAACAGTTCCTCCGTCATCGGCTTGTTGCCGTTGTGACCGACATGAATGTCGCTCACCGCCATCAGCTTTGCTGCCACGATCCCTCTGCTTCCTCAGTTGAACTTCCGCGCTTCGCCGTCGCCGGACCTGTCACGGCCCACTTGCCGGAAAACGCTCGCCACGACACCGCGACCATCCGAAGTACTACGAACACGGTAAGCCCTGCCCAAATTCCGGCGAGCCCCCAGTCGTAGGCGAGAGAGAGCCAGATCGCGGGCAGAAACCCGAGAACTGCGCACAGCATGGTCGCGTTGCGCAGAAACACCACGTCCCCGGCGCCGAGTAGAACACCGTCGAGTGCGAAGACGATTCCCGCCACCGGCATGATCGCGACGAAGAACCACCATGCGATCGACATCTGACCGAGCACCTCGGCGTCGGACGTGAAGAGTCCGGGGATCACGGAGTGGCCGGCGGCGAAGAAGATCGCGAGCACCACGGCAAATACCGTCGACCATGCGGTGATCCGCCAGGTCATCCTTTTCGCCGCGGCTGCGAATCCACCGCCGAGCGCCGCTCCGATCAGCGTCTGAGCTGCGATCGCCAAGGAATCGAGAAGGAGCGAAACCA
Organism: Rhodococcus sp. T9N; assembly: GCF_024436645.1. Classification (NCBI taxonomy): domain Bacteria; kingdom Bacillati; phylum Actinomycetota; class Actinomycetes; order Mycobacteriales; family Nocardiaceae; genus Rhodococcus; species Rhodococcus sp. T9N. Next base: position 206,231 of record NZ_JAMSKS010000004.1, read on the forward strand.
GGTTCCACAGTTGGAGGACGACTTGGTGTGCACCGACTACGGCCGCACCGAACCTCGACGCCACTGCAGCCGCGGAAACGAAACACGCTTGGAATGCGAGGCTGCGCAGAATCAGGTCACGGCCCATCAGCATCTGCGCCCGCATGATCGCAAAATGTGGTCGAGCCGAAACCGGTTCACGAAAGAGCGCCCAGGCGAACAGCACACCCGAAACACTCTGGCCCACCAGATTCGCAACAGCTGATCCTTCGAGTTCCAGACGCGGAGCACCGAGCAAGCCGTGCACCAGAATTGGACACAACACCGCCGAAATACCCAGGCCGACAAGGACGAACCGCAGCGGTCGCACCGTGTTCTGAACCCCGCGCATCCAGCCGTTGCCGGCCAGGGCCACCAGGATGAGTGGAACACCCAACACCGCTATCCGGAGCCAACTTTCCGCAGCCGCGGCGATGTCGGGAGTCCCGGCCACCGCCGAAGTCAGCGGGCCGGCGATCACCTGCACGATCACGACCAAGGCCAGGCCGATCGCGGCCGCCAGCCAGGTCGCCTGAACACCCTCGCCCACCGCATCACGCTCGCGCCCCGCTCCGTGCAGCCGTGCCGCGCGCGCCGTCGTCCCATACGACAAGAAGGTCAGCTGCGTACTCACCAACGACAGGATCAGACCACCGACCGCCAACCCGGCCAGCGGGAGTGCCCCGAGTCGGCCGACCACGGCGATGTCGAACAACAGATATAGGGGTTCGGCTGCCAGTACCCCGAGTGCCGGAAACGCCAGGGAAAAGATTCGACGCCCAGTGACGTCGAAATCAGCTGCCGAAGATCCTGCCGAGGTGGCGTCAGATTCGCTCAATGCCGCGGATTCAGCCGAGTGCCGCGACGAGCGCGGCAACAATCTCGTCGCTGGAACTGGTCGACGTGTATCCGGCCGACAGCCGGTGCCCGCCGCCACCAAGACTTTCAGCGACCGCCGACACGTCGATCGCCGACTTTGCACGCAACGAGATCGACCAGCTTCCGGAAACCGACTCTTTGAGTACGGCGGCAACTTCGGCTTCCGAAGTGGTTCGCACGATATCGACGACGCTCTCGATCTCCTCGGAGCGAAGATCGCCGATGTCACTGCGTCGGATGACCGCGTACACCAGCCCACGGCCGTCCGCGGCTTCCGGGACCAGCACCGCGGACCCGAGTACCGAAGCCAGCATCGGCAACCACCCGAACGGATGGGTGTCGAGCAGCTTTCGCGCAATCGCGTCGCCGTCGATGCCGGTCGCCAGCAAACGCGCCGCGAGCACGTGCGGAAGCGGACCTCCCCACCGGAAGGAGCCGGTGTCGGTGACCAGTCCGGCATAGAGACAGTGCGCGATATCGCGATCGATCGCGACTCCCCACGCATCGAAGAATCGTGCGATGAGCGCCGTCGTCGAAGCCGCGGCTTCGTCGACGACGTTGATACTTCCGAATTCGGAATTGGAGCGATGGTGATCAAGGACGATCGTGCGATTCGCGCCGGCGAGTCGACTCGACAACTCACCGAGACGGCCCTCGCTGCCGACATCCACCGTCACCAGTACATCGACACTTTCCCGAACATCAGTGGGCGCCACGAGCAAGTGGAGACCGGGGAAATCGCGCATCGACTCGGGCAGCGCCGACGGCCGACTGAACGCGACCTGCACCGAAATGCCCCGACGCTCGAGAACGAGACCGAGCGCAAGTCCGCTGCCGATCGTGTCCGCATCCGGCTGCACATGGCAGAGAATTGTCACCGTGTGTGCCGATTCGAGAACCTCGGCCACCTGAGCGAACTTCGCCTCGCAGGGGTCGACGTCCGAAAGTGCGGTGATCGTCATTCTCGGTGCGCGTCAGTCGGCTTCACGAACATCTGGCGACGCCTCGTCTTCGTCCGAAGCCACTCGCGGCTCCTTGTACGGATCTGCATCTCCGGCCGGTTGTGCATTCTCACGCGCCTTGGCGACCTCGTCGTCGGCGGCCTTGGCACGGGCCAGCAGTTCTTCCATATGACGCGCGGTGTCGGGAACGGTATCGGCGACAAACGTCAGAGTCGGTGTGAAGCGAACTCCGGTTCCGGCACCGACCTTCGAGCGGAGAACACCCTTGGCCTTCTCGAGACCTGCGGCGGCGGCTTCCACATCGGGTGCGGAATCAACCTTCTCGCCCATGACTGTGTAGTACACCGTCGCGTCGTGCAGATCGTTGGTGACCTTGGTGTCCGTGATGGTCACAAATGCGAGTCGCGGATCCTTGATCTCGTGATCGATCGCGGTCGCGACGATGGTTCCGATACGCTTTGCCAACTTGCGTGCCCGGGCTGGATCTACCATGACTGTCAGTCTCCTCTACCTGGCCACTCGAATCGAGGTGACTCGATCGATCAAAGTTCTGGTTAACAAGAATTATTACCGACAACAGTCTCGTCCATCGGCTACCCGGCAACCAAATCACCATCGGTAGAGGTCTTCGACCACGAGCCACCGCCGCCAGGCCCGTCGTCGATCTCCACAGTTGTCGCATGCGTCGAGCGTGAGCACAAACACCGCCACAGTTGGTCCCGAAGCCACCGAATCCCTTGCCGACGAACTCGATTCGGTACGCCGTCTGGAAGCGTGGCTCATCGACACCGCCCGATGACGCTCAGTCTTCCGGGCCGAAGATTCGCCTTCGCACAGCCAGCAACTGAATCTCCGGACGCTCGGCGACCGCCCGCTCACAATGATCGAGAACGTCGTGCAGGTGATCGACGGACGAACTGACCACACCGACTCCCACGAGCGCACGACGCAGGCGTCCCTGCTCCCCCGCCTCCGCTGCACTCACACCGAATCGACGGAGTTCCGTCAGGATCGGCGACAGCATCGAACGCTTTTCCTTGAGTGAGTGGACATCGCCGAAAAGGATGTCGAACTCCAGTGCCCCTACAAACATTTTCCCCCTATACAGAGCCGAATGGACTCTCTCGGACTTGTATGTTCAAGTCCGAGAGAGTCCATGTCAGCTAGTACTCACGTGCGTCCGCCCCAACGCCCGTGTCGACATAATCAGTCGCGCGGCTTCTCGCGAAGCTCGTAGCACTCGAGAACGTCACCGATCTTGATATCGGAATAGGTGACGGTCAAACCACATTCGTAGCCTTCGCGAACCTCGGTAGCGTCTTCCTTCTCCCGCTTGAGCGAGGAGATGGTGACCGTCTCGGCGATGACCTTGCTGTCGCGGATGAGACGTGCCTTGGCGTTGCGACGGATGCTGCCCGACGTGACCAAGCAACCGGCAATGTTGCCGATCTTGGACGAACGGAACATGGCGCGGATCTCTGCCTTGCCCAGCTCGACCTCTTCGTACACCGGCTTGAGCAGACCCTTGAGTGCCTTCTCGACCTCGTCGATGGCCTGGTAGATCACCGAGTAGTAGCGAATGTCGACGCCCTCGCGGTTCGCCAGCTCCGTTGCCTTGCCTTCGGCGCGGACGTTGAAGCCGATGATGATCGCGTTGGACGCAGCAGCCAGGTTGACGTTGGTCTCCGTGATGCCACCGACACCGCGGTCGATGACGCGCAACTGCACCTCGTCGTCGATCGGAATTCCGAGGAGAGCCTCTTCGAGGGCCTCCACGGTTCCCGAGTTGTCACCCTTGAGGATCAAGTTCAGCTGTGAATGTTCCTTCAGAGCTGCATCGAGATCGTCGAGGCTGATGCGCTTACGACTCTTCGCTGCAAGCGCGTTGCGCTTACGTGCGTTGCGACGGTCCGCGATCTGACGAGCGATACGGTCCTCGTCGACCACGAGCAGGTTGTCGCCTGCACCGGGGACCGACGTGAAGCCGATGACCTGGACCGGACGTGAAGGCAGTGCCTCGTGGACGTCCTGACCGTGCTCGTCCACCATGCGGCGGACGCGGCCGTAAGCATCGCCGGCAACGATCGAGTCGCCGACCCGCAGCGTTCCGCGCTGAATGAGCACGGTAGCGACGGGGCCGCGGCCACGGTCGAGGTGCGCCTCGATGGCAACACCCTGCGCGTCCATGTCCGGGTTGGCGCGCAGATCCAGGGAAGCGTCGGCCGTCAACAGCACTGCTTCGAGCAGTGCGTCGATGTTGAGACCCTGCTTCGCCGAGATGTCGACGAACATGGTGTCTCCGCCGTATTCCTCGGCCACCAGTCCGTACTCGGTGAGCTGCTGCCGGATCTTGTCCGGGTTCGCGCCTTCCTTGTCGATCTTGTTCACCGCGACCACGATCGGCACGTCGGCCGCCTGGGCGTGGTTGATCGCTTCCACCGTCTGCGGCATGACGCCGTCGTCGGCTGCGACAACAAGGATCGCGAGGTCGGTGGCCTTGGCACCACGAGCACGCATGGCCGTGAAGGCCTCGTGACCGGGGGTGTCGATGAACGTCACGAGACGCTCGTTGCCCTCGAGCTCGGTCAGCACCTGGTAGGCACCGATGTGCTGCGTGATGCCGCCGGCTTCGCCCTCACGGACATTCGCCTTACGGATCACGTCGAGCAGACGGGTCTTACCGTGGTCGACGTGGCCCATGACGGTGACCACAGGCGGACGGGACTCGAGGTCCTCTTCTCCGCCGGCGTCCTCGCCGTAGGTGAGGTCGAAGCTGTCGAGCAGCTCGCGATCCTCGTCCTCCGGGCTGACGACCTGCACGACGTAGTTCATTTCGCCGCCGAGCAGCTCCAGCGTCTCGTCGTTGACCGACTGAGTTGCCGTGACCATCTCACCGAGGTTGAACAACGCCTGCACGAGTGCTGCGGGGTTCGCATCGATCTTGTCCGCGAAGTCCGACAGAGATGCGCCGCGAGCGAGACGGATGGTCTCGCCGTTGCCGCGTGGCAGCCTGACGCCGCCGACTGCGGGAGCCTGCATGCTTTCGTACTCGGCGCGCTTCGCCCGCTTCGACTTACGTCCACGGCGAACTGCTCCGCCGGGACGACCGAATGCACCTGCCGCTGCGCCGCGCTGACCGGGACGGCCACCGCCGCCGGGACGACCGCGGAATCCACCGGCCGGAGCTGCTCCACCGGGAGCACCTGCACCGGCACCGGCGCCGGGAGCGCCGCCACCGCGGTATCCACCGCCGCCGCCACCCGGACGACCACCGGGAGCGCCACCGGGACGACCCGGACGTCCGCCGCCACCGGGCGCGGGACGAGCGGAACGAGCAGGCATTGCACCCGGGTTCGGGCGAGGAGGCATGGAGCCGGGGCTGGGACGGGGTCCGCCCTGACCTGCCGGCGGACGGGGTCCACCCTGACCGGGAGCCGGACGGGGACCGCCCTGACCCGGAGCCGGACGAGGTCCACCCTGACCGGGAGCCGGACGGGGACCGCCCTGACCCGGAGCCGGACGAGAACCGCCCTGACCTGCGCCCGGACGCGGTGCGCCGGGAGCCGGACGAGGTGCCGGACGCTCGGCGGGTGCCGAGGAGTACGGGTTGTTACCGACGCGAGGTGCCTTCGGTCCCGGACGCGGTCCGCCGGGCTTTGCGCCGGTGGACGGTGCGGCCGGAGCCGCGGGGGCTGCCGGTGCCGACGCTGCGGGAGCAGCCGGAGCCGGACGTGCCGGCTGTGCTGGTTTCGGAGCGTTGAACGTCGGGGTGGGGACCGGCGCTGACGGTGCTGCCGGAGCAGCGGCTGCGGGAGCCGCGGGGGCTGCCGGGGCCGGAGCTGCGGGAGCAGCCGGTGCGGGTGCGGGTGCGGCCGGCTTGGGGCCGGGACGCGGTGCGCCAGGCTTTGCAGCCGACGGCGACGGTGCGCCGGGCTTTGCCGCGGGGCGAGCCGCCGGAGCGGCTGCGCCGGTCTCGGACTTGGTTTCTGCTCCGCCTGCCGACGGGAATGACTCCCGCAGACGACGGGCGACGGGCGCCTCCACTGTGGATGACGCAGACTTCACGAACTCGCCTTGCTCCTTGAGCGTTGCGAGTAGTTCCTTGCTGGTGACACCGAGTTCTTTAGCCAACTCGTGCACGCGGGCCTTGCCTGCCACTGCTCTCCTCACTGATGAGGTCGAGCAGGAGGCATCCCACAGATGTGGGTCCCGCACGACCTCGGGTTATCGCCGATGGACGTTCATCGTTGGTGCTTCACGGTGTGCTCATGAGTGCTTGTGCCTGTTCTTCTCGAGAGGTACTGCTTTTGTGTGAACTGCGTCGACCAGCTGGTCGACAGCGGACGTGTCCAGATTTCCGGACACTCGCAGTGCTCTGCTGAATGCTCGGCGCCGCTCTGCCAGGCTCAGACAACTCGGATCCAGGTGCAGCCATGCACCTCGACCGGGGAGTCTTCGCGATACGTCGGGGACGAGCGGGGAACCCTCCGGCCCCTGCTCACCAACCACGACCCTCAACAGATCGACAGCCGACCCTTGTTCCCTGCATCCCACACACGTTCTGACCGGCGAACCGGGTTTCACGCGCGCAGAATCCGAGGACTCACGTCGAACCATTGTCCACTCTACCGCCGAACCGTCTCGATCACTGCATTCCACTGTTATCCGTTGGACGTGGCGGGCCGGTCGGACGCGTCGCCAACGGGTGCCGCATCGCTCCGAATGTCGATACGCCAACCCGTCAACCGCGCAGCCAGGCGGGCATTTTGACCCTCTTTTCCGATGGCCAACGAAAGCTGGAAATCGGGCACGATGACACGGGCCGCACGAGCCTCGGGATCGACGACAGTGACGGAGACCACTTTCGACGGGGAAAGTGCGTTGCCCACAAACGTCGCGGGATCTTCGTCGAAGTCGATGATGTCGATCTTCTCCCCCGCGAGTTCGCTCATGACGTTGCGGACGCGCTGACCCATCGGGCCGATGCATGCACCCTTTGCGTTGAGCCCCTGCACACGTGAGGCAACGGCGATCTTGGAACGATGTCCCGCTTCGCGCGCGACGTTGATGATCTCGACGCTCCCGTCCGCGATCTCTGGAACCTCGAGTGCGAACAACTTGCGAACCAGGTTCGGGTGGGTCCGCGAGAGGGTGATCTGTGGGCCGCGGGCTCCGCGAGCAACTCCGACGACGTAGCACTTGATGCGCTCACCGTGCTCGTAGTTCTCGCCGGGAACCTGTTCTGCAGGCGGCAACAATCCTTCGGCGCCATTGGATTCGCTGCCGATTCGGACGACGACCATTCCGCGGGAATTCGCACGCGTGTCACGCTGAATGACACCGCCGACGATTTCACCCTCATGGGTCGAGAACTCACCGAAACTGCGCTCGTGCTCGGCGTCGCGCAGACGCTGCAGGATGACCTGGCGTGCGGTGGTCGCCGCGATGCGTCCGAATCCCTCGGGAGTGTCGTCCCACTCCTCCCCGATCATGTTGCCGTCGGCATCGGTGTCGTGCGCCATCACTCGCACCGAACCGGTCTTGATGTTGACATCGATCCGAGCGTTCTGCTTGTGCCCCTCGGTGTGGCGGTACGCCGTCAGCAGTGCGGTCTGGATCGTGGCGATCACAGTTTCGATCGAGACACCTTTTTCGGCTTCGATCGCTCGCAACGCTGCAATGTCGATATTCACTTGTCGAACCCTTCTTCGTTTCCTACGTCTTCTAATTCTGCTTCGTCGTCTTCGACACTGTCCACGCCCGAGTCCTCGGTGAGGTCAACCGCATCGGAGGGAACTGCGCGCCCCTCCGGGATGCCGCCCGCGAGTTCCAACTCCGCCTCACTGGGCTTCGAGAACTCCACCTGAACTACAGCCTTCTGGACGTCGCCCAGTGCAATCTCGCGCACGGTCAGTCCGCCACGGCCACCGATGACAACTGCCACGGAATCGCCGTTCAACGTTCCGATACGGCCCACCACGGTCTCGCCGGCCAGATCGATTCGCGCTTTACGTCCGCGAGCCCGACGCCAGTGACGATCGAGCGTCAGTGGGCGATCGATTCCCGGAGAGGTCACCTCGAGGGTGTACGGCGTTTCACCGATTTCCTCGAGGGTGTCGAAAAGTTCCGAAACGAGTCTGCTGATCTCCGCGGCGGCATCGAGCTCGATCCCGGCATCGCTGTCGACCATGATGCGCACCGCGCTGTGCTTGCCCGCACTGGTCACGACAACGTCTTCGACGTCGTAACCCTGGGCGTGCACGAGTTCGGAGATCAGCTCGATCACCCTCTCCCTGGATGGCACCGGCATCTCGCGAACTCCTCATTTCAGTTGTCGTCGATTGTCCGACTTGTGTCGACTGTCGACGTGGGCGGCTGCGAGCATGAAAAGACACCAGGTGCCACATGCTGCAAGCATCCAAGAGTACCGCTCATTGCGCGTCTCCGTGACCAGAGTGCCCGACGCACGTCACACTTGAACACGTCACGCGGATTCGAACGATCGGCCGACCACCTGGCACGATGGACTGGTGCTGACGCCCATGACTACTACCCCACTCTCCCGGCGGAGTGCGCTCAAGATGACGGGAACCGCAGCAGCGTTGGGCGCTGCGGCCTTCTCGTTGTCCGCCTGCACCGACAACGGCACAGCGGAGGCGGCTGCAGAAGTCGACCAGCTGACGGCCCAAGCCGATCGAGCCCGCTCCGACGCGGCAGCCGCAACCGCCGCCATCGCTCTCGCGCCGGACAAGTCGGCATCACTGACCACGATCAGCGCCGAACGCACAGCGCATGCACTCGAACTCGACGCCGAGATTGCGCGAGCAGCGGGCAGCGGCGCCTCTGCGACCACAGCGCCCCCGTCGACCTCGGTCGCAAACGCTCCTACGGGCGTCGAAACCTTGAGTACCTCGCTGGCCGATTCGGCGCGCAGTGCCGCGGATCTCGCTCGGACGATGTCCGGCTATCGCGCGGGCCTGCTCGGTTCGATCAGCGCGTCGTGCTCGACTCAGGTTGCGGTGTTGCTTCCGTGATCACTTCGCACACCCGTCGATCCGAGAGTTCTGCCTTGCTGACCGCAATCGAATCAGAGAATGCCGCGATCTTCGCTTACGGAGTGGTTGCCGCGTTTTCGAATCCTGCCCGTGTCAACGAGGTTGCCACGCACACAGCAGCGCACCGCGCACGACGTGATGCGCTGGTTGCCCTGTCGACCGACGCGGGCGTAACCCCGCCGACAGCCGCGGCAGCGTACGAGATCCCGTTTCCGGTGACGGACGCCGTTACCGCGGCACAACTGGCAGCACAGATCGAATCCGACACCGCCGTGACCTACCGGGCATTCGTCGAACAGGTCGATACCGACCAACTCCGCACATTCGGAATCGACGGCCTGACCGATGCGGCAATCCGCGGCGCCGGATGGCGGTCCGCGCTGGGAACCGCTCCGGCCACCTCAGCGTTCCCGGGGGACCCGACTTCGTAACTGCTGTGCGCCTTTATTAACCCCCGGCGGGTAATAAAGGCGCACAGCGGCTCAGGCCTTGCGATGCGAGGGCACGAACCACGCCGCGACCACGGCCACTAACACGAAGCAACCGCCGACGCGCAGTGCAGGTGTCAGCGCATCTCCGTAACCGAGTGGCGTGAGGGCACCGCCGGCGGCAAGGAAGACCGCAGTGAGAACCGCGATTCCCAATGCAACACCGATCTCACGAAGCGTCGAGTTGGTCGAACTGGCCGTTCCGTGATCAGGCTCGTCCATGTCGACGAGTACCGCCGTCGAGCTCGGCGCGAAGGTCAGGCCCATACCGATTCCCGCCATCAGTAGAGCCGGAACCAGCGACCCGTACGTCACGTCGGGACCGATCAACGCTGCCAACCAGAACAATGCTCCGGCCTGGAGCAACAGACCGGTCAGCAGAAGCGAACGGAGCCCGACCTTCGGCGCCAGAAAACCGGCGAGAGGCGCGAAGATCATCGGCGCTGCCGTCCACGGAAGCGTCCGCAGGCCTGCTTGGAACGGGCTGTAGCCCATCACGATCTGGAGGTACTGCGAGAGCAGGAACACCGCCCCGAAGATTCCGATCGAGAGGGTCAAGCCGATGACGTTCGCCATCGAGAAGCTGCGTGAGCGGAACAGACGTAGGGGCATGACCGGATGCGAGGTCTTCATCTCGCGAAAAACGAACAGTGCCAACGCGACTGCGGAACCGACCAACGACGCAACTACTCCAAGCGATCCCCAGCCCTCGTCGTTGCCGTGAACGATCCCCCACACCGCCAGGAACACACTGAGTCCGGCGAGTGCGACACCGGGAAGGTCGAGAGGCTGTGTGCGACCGGTCGATTCACGCAACGCATACAACGCGAGAGGAACAGCGACGATCGCAACCGGCACGTTGATCCAGAAGATCCCCTGCCACGAGAACCCGTCGACTACCGCTCCACCGACCACGGGACCCATCGCGATCCCCAGGCCGGAGACGCCACCCCACACGCCGATTGCCATGGCACGCTTGGCTTCCGGTACCGCTGCCACGAGGAGAGTGAGTGAGAGCGGCATGATCGCGGCAGCGCCGGCGCCCTGAAAGGCTCGGGCCGCGATGAGCAGGCTTGGTGTCGTCGACAACGCCGAAGCAATCGACGCCGCCGTGAACAGCCCGATCCCGAACACGAACATCTTGCGGCGCCCCCACCGATCGCCGAGCGTCGTCGCCGAAAGCATCAGCGTCGCAAAGCAGAGCGTGTACGCATTCATGAACCACTGAAGTTGCCCGACGGACGCATTCAGCTCCTTCTCGATCACCGGCAGCGCGCTCGTCATCACGAGGTTGTCGAGGGTGGCCATGAACATGGGCAGAGAGGCAGCAACCATCGCTATCGCGATCGGAACCTTACGTCCTCCACTGCTTTCCGACCCGGATGCGGCGTCCGATCCGGACTTCGTCAAAACGGTCATCGTGATTCCTCGAGTGAAGGTGCCTTAAGGCATCGGATGATTACTTAAGTCGAAACTAAGCTATCCGGTGATAACGTGTCAACATGTCGATCGGTGCAGCTGAACCACGTACCCGCAGGATGAGCGCACCGGAACGTCGCGCGTTGGTCCTTGCCGCGGCAACGCGAGCTTTCGCAAAGGGTGGATACTCGGGGACCAGTACGGACGCCGTCGCCAAGGAAGCCGGTGTCTCGCAGCCCTACGTCGTGCGTATGTTCGGAACCAAGGCAGATTTGTTCCACGCAGTGTTCACGCGCGCGCTCGACGAAATCGTCCGCACCTTCAACGACAAATTGGATACGGTCACGATCGATCCGAGCAATCCGCAGTTCTGGGCCGAACTCGGATCCGCCTACGGCGAGCTGGTTCTCGACCGAGATCTACTGCTTGTCATGTTGCACGGCTTCGCCACCAGCACCGATGATGTCGCCGCCGTCTCCCGGAACGCCATGTCCGGCATCTACACCTTGCTGCGCGAGCGCACCGGTTGCACACCCGAGCAAGCGCGTTTGTTCATCGCGAACGGGATGCTGATCAACAATCTGCTCGCAATGATGGCGCCCGAACACGCCGAAGAAGATCCAGCCCTCGGCGAGCTCTGGGGCAGCGTCTTCAGCGACTCGACTGCGATCACGCTCACCGGCGACGAATCCTCGAGCGAAACCGACACCGATTCCTGACCGGTCACTGGGAAAAACTACACACATGTGACTGAGGACACCCTACAGTCGATCCGACATGTCTCCGGGAAACCCAGACGAAAAGGACCGACGTTGGATCTCGCACAACGCCTCGACGCGCTCGAACAGATCGAGGAAATCAAGAAGCTCAAGCACGGCTACTGGCGAGCATGTGACGCCAAGGATCCAGTTCGGTTCCGCAACAGCTTCATCCGTTCCGGAGCGTCGATCGACTACGGCCGCCTCGGCGCCTTCGACGACGCGGGGCCGATGGCGGACATCTTCGAGAAGATCGCTCTTCGCAAGGTCGACGGCCGGTACGCGGTCCTCGACATGCATCACGGATTGCATCCCGACATCACACTGACCTCGGAGACGTCGGCGGTGGGGCGATGGGCTCTGCAGTTCCGCCAGATCGACACCGTCGGGCGCACCGAGAAGTTGATGACCGGCGAATACGACGACAAGTACGTGATCGAGGACGGTATGTGGAAAATGAGTCAATGCCATTTCACGGAGGCGTGGTCGATCACCACTCCCCTGTCCCCGGACGCTGACATCGCCGAGGGTTCGTTGGGTGGGCGGCGATGACGACGAACGGAAAAGTTGCGCTCGTAACCGGTGCCAGCCGGAGCGTCGGCAAGGGCATTGCCCTCGCTCTGGGAAGCGACGGGTGGACGGTGTACGTGACGGCACGAGGAACCGTCGGCGCCGACGGCCCACTCGATCGCACCGCGGCGGAGATCACCGAGCGCGGTGGTCACGGCATTGCCGTGCAGTGCGATCACAGCGACGATCAGCAGATCGTCAACCTGTTTGCCCGCATCGCCGAAGAGCGGTCAGGCCGCCTCGATCTTTTGGTCAACAACGTCTGGGCAAACCCGGCGGGTTATGCAGGCTTCGCCGATCCGTTCTGGAAGAGGCCGATCGACGATTGGGATTCGCTGATCGGAATCGGACTGCGCGCCCACTACGTTGCTTCGGTGGAAGCGGCGAAGTTGATGGTCCCCCGGGGCAGTGGAGTGATCGGCAACATCTCGTCGTTCGGCACCCGCGGGTACCTGCACTCTGTCCTGTACGGGATGTCGAAGGCAGGTTTGGACAAGATGGCCGCGGACATGGCTGTCGAATTGAAGGGGACCGGCGTCACCGCACTTTCCTTCTGGCTCGGGTTGATCCGCAACGAGCGGATGGAGGCGAGTGGGATCGAGAGCTTCGAAGGCTTCTCACTGGCCGAGGCCGAAACCCCGGAATTCGTCGGCCAAGTCATCACTGCATTGGCCAACGATCCAGAAGTGAACGCGCGCAGCGGTCACACACTGATCACCGCCGAGACGGCCGTCGAGTACGGAATCACCGACGCCAACGGGAAACAACCGGCGTCACACCGCAGTGCCTTCGGTGGCGGCCCGCTTTTCTGATTCATCAGTAGCAGTGGTCGCGTCGCGTGCCGGCACAGCACGCGGCGCTGCCACTCGCGCCTTCAGGGCAAGCCAGGCACACCCGATGACGACGACACCGCCGGCCACGATCGAGGGTGACAACGCCTCACCGAGGATCAGCGCAGACCAGGCAATGCTGAGCACCGGTTGAACCAACTGTGTTTGGCTCACAGTGGAAATGGGACCGATCGCCAGACCCCGGTACCAAGGAAAGAACCCGAGAAACATACTCACGCATCCCAGGTAGGCAAACGAAAGCCACGAATTCACATCGGCAGAGACCGGAGCCTGGGCCATGGACGCCACCGTCAACGCAATCGTGACCGGCAGTCCGAGAATCAATGCCCAGGCAATCGTCTGCCACGACCCGATCTCGCGGGCCAGCAACGCACCTTCCGAATATGCCAGCGCTGCACACACAACCGCGGCGAACAGAAGAAGATCAGCGAGATGAAACGAGCCGAGTCCGCCGTTTGCAATCGCCACGAACCCTACGACCGATACCGCGCCGGCGGCGCTTGCCCACCAGAATCCCTTACTGGGACGCTCTTTTCCTCGGACGACCGCAAATACCGCGGTCGCAGCGGGAAGTAGCCCGATCACGACTGCCGCGTGACTCGCCGGCGATGTCTGCAACGCAAACGTGGTGAACAGTGAAAACCCCAGTACCGCACCAACAGTCACGAATGCGATGCGCAACCACTGCCGAAGCGTCGGAAGCGTCGCGCGAGTAACCGACAGCATCACAATCGCAAGGGCCCCGGCAACGACAGCGCGGCCCGCACCGACGAACAGGGGTTCGAGATCCGCGACGGCGACCCTCGTGAGCGGAACGGTGAACGAAAACGCCAGCACACCGAGCAAGCCCCACCACAAACCGGATCGAGACGATGGCATCGGTAGCGGTGCCTGCGGCGCAACGATAGCGCTACTCTTCATACTCATGTTTTACGATAGCAGTAGCACGCCAACCAGCGAAACTGGTATTTCAGATGCGCACCCGTGTGCAGGAGATCGAAATTGCTCCGAGCAGTCCGACGAGCGCGAAAGCGTAGAAGCCCCACGGCACGGCATAACCCGCACCCAGGAGGACTCCGCCCAGGATCGGGCCACAGATCGCACCGACCCGGCCGACACCTGCCGACCATCCGAGCGCGGTCGCGCGAATCTGAGGTGGGTGATTGGCGCTCGTGAAGGCGTAGACCAGTACCTGCGCACTGAATACGAAGCATCCGGCGAGGAAGACCATCACGTAGATTCCGAACGACACCTTCACACTCAGAAGCGCCAGGAACAGTGCAGCTCCGGCGAACCACACGATGGCTGCAGTCCGCGGGCCGATCTTGTTCGCGACGCCCCCGGCGATCAACAGCCCGACGACGGCGCCGGCATTGAGGATCAGAAGGAACGTCAACGACGCCCCGAGGTTGTAACCGGCCTCACGCATGATCGTCGGAAGCCACGTGTTCAATCCGTAGACGAGCAGCAAGCCCATGAAACTGGTGATCCAGATGGCGATGCTGTTGCGCAGGAACTTCGAAGAGAACAGTGCGCGAACGGGATTGGCGGCTTCGGCGCGCTCAACTTCGGACGTGGGCGCAATCTCGAGTTCGACTCCGTAACGGGCAGCGATTTCCTCGGCTTCGGCACGCTTTCCGTGAGCGAGAAGGTACGACGGGGATTCCGGCAGATACCGCAACATGAGTGGAATCAGGGCGACGGCAGGAAGTGCGCCCACAACGAACATCGCTCGCCAACCGAAAGGTTCGATCACGACGAGCGCCAGCGCTGCGGTGGCAACGGCGCCGACGTGGTAGCCGGTCATCAGCATGGTCGACGCAGATCCACCGCCTTGTTTCTTCGAGAATTCGTTGACCAGAGCCAATGCCGTCGGTAGGGCGCCACCCAGCCCCACACCGGCAAGGAAGCGCAGCAGCCCGAAGATGAACGGATTGGGCGCAATTGCGCACAACAGAGTCAGAATCGAGAATGCGGCAACGGCGTACAGCAGCGCGCGGCGTCGACCGATGACGTCGGTGAGAGTGCCGATGACGAGGGCGCCGATGGTCATGCCGATGAGCCCGAAGGTCGAGATCATCGTGATCGTGCCGGTACTCAAACCCCACGCGTCGTAGTCGAGAAGCGAAGGAATGACCGCGCCGAGTACGACCAGGTCGAATCCGTCCAGAAGCACAGCGATCCAACACAACGGTGCTACCCACATTGCGGCACGCGCCCCAGGCGAACCGGTGATTGAACTCGACTGCGTATGTGCGGTCATCGGATCCTCGACATTCACTGCTTGTGGGCGTTCGCGACCGGTTGGGATCCAGTAGTTCGGATCGAAACGTGTTCGCATTGCGAACGCCTGTTCATAATGAGCACATCGATTGTGTACGGAGTCACAACGCCATGTCAAACGTCGCGGTAATCTCGAGGAATGGCACTCTCCGAAAATGAGCGTGAACAGTTCCTGGCCGAACCCCACATCGGGGCGCTGTCCGTGGCGGACGGCACCGAGCGCGGTCCGTTGACCGTCCCGATCTGGTACCTGTACTCACCCGGTGGCAAACCATGGATCCTCACAGGCAAGGATTCGCGAAAGGCACGACTCATCGAGTCGGCCGGGCATTTCTCGTTGATGGTCGAAAGGCTCGATCCGACAATCCGTTACGTCAGCGTCAGCGGATCCGTCGACAAGATCGTTCCGGGCACCGACGAGATGCTGGTCGAAGTCTCGCGGCGTTACCTGGCTCCGGACAAGGTCGACGGGTATCTCGAATTCGCGCGATCGCAGTTGGGCGAACAGGTAGCGATCTACATGAATCCGCAGCACTGGCTGTCTGCGGATCTCGGGGCGATCTGACAATTCTCAGAAAAACGAAGGCTCGGCGCGCCGGAGTGGCGCGCCGAGCCTGACCTGCATGTGGAGGGCTCTATGTCAGCTCTCGGTGAAGAAACGCACCCGATTGAGTCGATGACCGCTCGCCTCGAAGCCGAACAATACGATGGCAGGTTCCCCGCACACGATGACGCTCGCCGTCACGGTGCGACCGGCAACCAGCATCTTGCTCTTCGTCACGCCGGTGAGCAGAGCGTTGACATCAGCGTTGGACAACTGCGTCCCCGCAGGAAGCTCGACGGGTACCGGCGGCGTTCGGCCGACAGCGGCCGCATCGAGGAACCGCGACGCTGCCTTCTTGCCTTTGTCTCCGACGCCGAAGATGCCGCGCGAGAACCCGAGCGCCCCGCCGATCCCCTGGTTCGAGAGCAACTGCGGCGTCAACTTCGCGGCCGCCTTCACCCCCGCCACACCAGCAGTCGCGAGCTGGCTCAACATCGTCGCCAATTCCCAATGCGCGTAGAGGGTTCCGATCCGCAAGGAATCGGGCTCCCCCACCAAGTCGTATCGCAAGTGCATCGGAACGTCGAGAACGACTCCGGTCGACATCTCGGTAGCGAGGCTCAGATCGCGCCACACCGTCCGGCCGCACACGATGTCGCGCTCGACATGGAAGGTGATCGAATTGGGGGCGATGAACGTGTCGTAGAAACTCTCGATCGCCGCCTGACCGTTGTGCGGACGTGAACCTACAGGGTCGTTGACCTGTCCGTCGCCGGCAAACAGGGCCACCCAGGTCGAGCGGTCATGCGCGCCGACGGCTTTCGGGGATCCCTCCACGACGGCCATCAACTGCTCGCGCGTCACCGGCGCGGTCATGCGCGCATCTCGTATGCACCGTCGTACGCCTTGACCTGCTGCCACACCCGGTCGAAGCGTTCACTGTCGACAACAGGCTTCCGCACCGCGGCCAGGGCCCACTTCTGCTGCTCGGGTGTCGACGACGGCTTTCCGTGCAGTGCGATCGCGTATCCCGAGAAGTCACGAATCTGGAAGTCGAAGATCTGATCGACAACGTCGGCGTCGAGCCCGCTGATCTCGGCCTGTTCGAGAATCAGATGACCGTAGACGACGAGAGAGAACAGGTGCCCGACGTTGAGCATGAAATCGAGGTCCTTCTGCTGCTGCGCGTCCGGCGCTGCAGCAGTGAGCAATTCGGTGAGCGCGATCGCCTGCTCGTAAAAACGGGCGACGTTCGGAATCGAAGAGTGCTTCTCGTAGACGGGCTTCCACTCGTGGAACTGAATCTTCGCAGCGCCGCGGGTAGGCCCCTGGTTCCAGAAGAACTCGTCGTCGGCGGCGTCGTCGCGCGTGACGATCTCCGGGAACTGCGCCGAGTTGAACAGATAGTTCGGCAAGAACTTGAGAATCAGGCCGACGTTGACGTGGACGGTGCCCTCGAGCTTGGGCAGCGTGCCGATCATCTGCGCTGCCTCGCGGAAGTACGTTGACTTCTCGTATCCCTTGGCTGCGATCACATCGTGCAGCAACCCGACCACCTTCTCACCTTCGGAGGTGACCTTGGCCTTGGTCATGGGATTGAACAGCAGGTAGCGACGGTCCTCGAGGCTGGCGCTGCGGAAGTAGTCGACCGCCCGCGCACTGAACTGCTTCATCGCGATCAGACGTAAGTACGCGTCGACGAAGGCGGCGCGAACGTGGGCGAAATCCGTGACGGGATTGCCGTACAGAATTCGATTCTGCGCGTGAGTGATTGCCTCGAAGAACGCATGCTCGGTGATGCCGATGGAGCCGGTGCAGAGGTTGAACTTTCCGACGTTGACCGTGTTGAGCGCGGCCTCGAATGCGGCGACGCCGGTGTGCAGAATGTCTTCCTCGCGCACCGGGTAATCGTCGAGGCGGAAATTGCTGACATACATCTGCCCGCGCAGGACGTTGTCCACGAGCTGATAGTTCGGATGTGCACTGTCGGCGACAAAGAACACGTAGCCTTCGGGGCCCTCGACGTCGGTACGACGCCCGAACACAGACACCATTCCGGCTACGTTGCCGTTTCCGATGTAGTACTTCTCGCCGCTCGCGCGGAAGGCGACGTCGCCGTCGGTGGGAGTGAGGAGCATGTCGGTGGAGTACACGTCGGCGCCGTGGTCGCGCTCGGACAGCCCGAACGCCATGACACCACCGTCGGCAAGTTCCTGCGCTGCACGCTTCTTCGCAGCGTCGTTGTCACTCATCCAGATCGGTCCGAGTCCGAGGATCGTGACCTGCCAGGAGTACCAGTAAGCGAGTCCGTAAAAACCGAAGATCTCACTCAAGGCCGCGTTGCGGGCACCGTCCCAACGACGGTTCTCGTCACCGTCGGCGAATGCCGCCGGAGTCTGGAACGTCGCGAACAACTTCTCCTTGCCGACGAATTCGAGAAAGTCGGAGACCCACACGGCGTCGAGGTCGTCCTGAAGCAGTTGCTTCTTACCGCGGCTCTCGAACCATTCGATGGTGGCTCGCAGCAAACGGCGGGTCTCCGGATCGAACTGAGCGGGGTCGTAAGTATGGGGGTTGAAGAGCAATCCATCGGTGCCAGACACGTCATTACCTTTCGTCGATGACGCTAAACTACCAGCGGGTAACTTTCCGCGGTGCGATTCATGGAAGACCTGCGATTCTTCGCGAATGCCACAGGTCCATCGGATTCCACGTGCCCGCCCGAGCACGCGTGATCGGGTAGCACGCCAACCCGAGCAACAACGCAGACATATGGCCGATGGCGGTGAAATTGGTGGCGAAAATCAGAGGTACACCGTAGAAGAGCAACAGCCCCGCGAGATAGACGTATCGCCACGGATCGACGATGCGGTACACCAGAATCCCCATGATGCCGGCCAGACCGTAGCTCACACCCACGTCGAGAGTGTTGACCGCCGACTCCGCCACGTATCCGTGCCGAATACCTTCGTACAGAACACCTTCGCTGATGTACGTGGCTCCGACGTGGGCGATGACGACAACACACAACCACCGCCACGTCCCGAGCCAACGCTCAGCCGTTGCATGAAAGATGGTGAAGAGAACCAGGTATCCCAACCAACCGCCACCTTCGAGCCAGAAGGCACTCGAGAACAGGACTCGTAGCGGGTCTTCGGCCAGGTGATGCAGATTGGTCGAGCGCTTGCCGAGAAAACGCTCCTCGACATTGTCGGGCAGATGCCGAAGGAAGAGCGTGGTGAACAGCAGGGCCAGCAACCAGACGTAGGTACCGGGAGCACTGCGCACCCATCGCCATGCCGCCTTTGCTGCCCCCAGCATCCTCACCGCTTCGAGTCTGCGCTCACTCGTTCACTACTGCAACGGCAAACCCGTCCCATCCCTTCGAACCCACGGTTTGAATGGCGGTGCCGTCGAGTTTCGGCTCGGCCGCGATCATCTCCAACACCGCTCGACTCGCTTTGACGCGCTCGTCGTCGATATCCGGGTTGGACACATGTCCCCCACGCACCACGTTGTCCACGATGATGACGGTTCCGGGATGCGAAAGGGCCAACGCCCACCGCACGTACTCGGTGTTGTTCTCCTTGTCGGCGTCGATGAAGACCAAGTCGAAAGGTCCCAACTCTTCCTTCGCGATCGACGGGAGGCTGTCGAGCGCCGCCCCGACGCGGACGTCGACACGGTCAGCCAAGCCGGCGCGCTCGATATTCGCCCGAGCGACATCCGCATGGGTGGGATCGAATTCCAGCGTGATGACCTGGCCCGAGGGGCCGACCGCGCGAGCGAGCCAGATCGTGCTGTATCCGCCGAGCGTTCCGATCTCGAGAACATTGCGCGCCAGGCACATTCGCGCCAGAAGATTGAGGAGCTTGCCCTGGTTCGGCGCCA
The DNA here is from genome assembly GCF_024436645.1 of Rhodococcus sp. T9N. Classification (NCBI taxonomy): domain Bacteria; kingdom Bacillati; phylum Actinomycetota; class Actinomycetes; order Mycobacteriales; family Nocardiaceae; genus Rhodococcus; species Rhodococcus sp. T9N. Next base: position 225,949 of record NZ_JAMSKS010000004.1, read on the forward strand.
CGTCGATGGGCGGAAGACCGGCCTCGGAGTTGGCGGCGAGTGCCGCGTCGAGAACCGGATCTTCACCTACCAACGTGGAGACAAGGTAACCGTCGACTTCTGCCCAATCCGGTTCGCGTTCCATAGCCACGATTGTGGCAGAAAAGAAGGGCCGCCGCAGACACCTCGGAAGGTGGCTGCGGCGGCCCAGACGACTATTCGAATCAGCCGCGAACTGCGCTGATGATCTCCTCGATCGCCGAGTCGGCGTCGATCTCACGGCTCTCGCCAGTGAAGCGGTCGCGAATTTCGACCTTGCCGTCGGCCCAACCGCGTCCGACGACAACGATCAGTGGAACGCCGATCAGCTCGGAGTCCTTGAACTTCACGCCCGGCGATGCCTTGCGGTCGTCGAGGATTACTTCGAGTCCGGCACGGTCGAGTTGCGCGGCGAGGCCTTCGGCGCCTTCGCGCGCGGTCTCGTCCTTGTTCGCGATGACGAGGTAGACGTCGGCCGGTGAAACCTCGGCAGGCCAGCGCAGGCCCTTCTCGTCATGGTGCTGCTCGGCAATGACGGCCACCAGACGCGAGACGCCGACGCCGTACGAACCCATGGTCGGGCGGACGGGCTTGCCGTTCTCGGCGAGGACGTCGACGGTGAAGACGTCGGTGTACTTGCGGCCGAGTTGGAAGACGTGCCCGATCTCGATACCGCGAGCCGAGACCAGCGTGCCGGCTCCATCGGGAGAGGCGTCGCCGTCACGAACCTCGGCGGCTTCGATGGTTCCGTCAGGGGTGAAGTCGCGACCGGCAACGAGGCCGACCACGTGCTTGCCGTCTTCGTCGGCGCCGGTGATCCAGCTGGTGCCGTCGACGACGCGCGGGTCGACAAGGTAGCGAACTCCGTTGGCCTGCAGCGCCTTCGGGCCGATATAACCCTTGGCCAGGAACGGGTTGTTCTTGAAGTCGGTCTCGGTGATCATCACGAACTCGGCCGGCTCCAGCGAAGCCTCGAGGCGCTTTTCGTCGACCTCACGGTCGCCGGGGATGCCGATGCCGAGAAGTTCCCATTCGCCGCCGGGCAGGCGGGTCTTGACCATGATGTTCTTGAGAGTGTCGGCGGCGGTGACGGTACGGCCGAGATCAGCGCCGTTCGCCCAGTCCACCAGGGTGTCGATGGTGGGTGTGTTCGCGGTGTCGTACACCTTGGCTTCGGGCAGCCCGTCGAACGGAATCGAGTCGGGAACGACAGTCTTGACGGCCTCGACGTTGGCGGCGTAGCCGGATTCGAGGCAGCGCACGTAGGTGTCTTCGCCGATCTCGCTCTCGGCAAGGAACTCCTCGGACGCGCTGCCGCCCATCGCACCGGAGGTGGCCGAGACGATGACGTACTTGACGCCCAGACGCGTGAAGATCTTCTCGTAGGCGCCGCGATGCGCCTGGTACGACTCCGTCAGGCCTTCGTCGGTCAGGTCGAAGGAGTAGGAATCCTTCATCAAGAACTCGCGGCCGCGCAGAATGCCGGCACGCGGACGCTCTTCGTCGCGGTACTTGGTCTGCACCTGGTACAGGGTGACCGGGAAGTCCTTGTAGGAGTTGTACTCACCCTTGACCGTCAGAGCAAAGAGCTCCTCGTGGGTCGGGCCGAGCATGTAGTCGTTGCCCTTGCGGTCCTTGAGGCGGAACAGGTTGGGGCCGTACTCGGTCCAGCGGTTCGACGCTTCGTAGGGATCGCGCGGGAGCAGCGCAGGCAGCAGGATTTCCTGTCCGCCAATTGCATTCATTTCTTCACGGACGACACGCTCTACCTCGCGCAGCACCCGCAATCCCAGCGGCAACCACGAGTAGACGCCTGGAGCGATACGACGCACGTAGCCGGCACGAACCAGCAGTTTGTGGCTGGCAACTTCGGCGTCCGAGGGATCGTCACGCAGGGTACGCAGGAACAGGTGGGACAGACGGGTAATCACGAGGTGTAAGGATAGTCGCCGCAGTCGGCCGAGCGGGCCTCGGTACGGTTACAGCGTGCTTGTACTGCTGCCTCCCTCAGAAACCAAGTCCGACGGCGGCAAGGATGCGCCCCTCGATCTGGCCGAACTGTCGATGCCACAGTTGACCGAAACGCGCGAATTGCTGGTTCAGACGCTGGTCGATCTGGCCGCTGACGTCGAGGCGTCGTGCGAAGCGCTCGGGCTCGGTCCGACGCAAGCAGACGAAGTGGAACGCAACGCCAAGCTGTGGGTGTCCGCGACGCGGCCCGCACTACAGCGCTACACCGGCGTGCTCTTCGACGCCCTCGACGCAAAGTCGTTCACCCGCGCCCAGAAGGCGAAGGCGCTCGATCGGATCGCCATTGGTTCCGCTCTGTTCGGTGCTGTCCGCGCAGGAGATCTGATCCCCGCCTACCGCCTCTCTGGCGGGTCCAAGCTGCCGGGGATGGGGACGCTGCGCTCGCTGTGGAAGCCGGAGCTGCCGAAGGCCTTGGCCGCCGAAGCCGACGGCCTTGTCATCGATCTACGATCCGGCACCTACCAAGACCTCGGACCTGTTCCGGACGCCTTGATCGCAACGGTCCTCACCGAGAAGCCGGACGGCACCCGGACGGTGGTCAGTCACTTCAACAAGCACCACAAGGGTCTGCTCGCCCGTGCGCTGGTGGTCTCGCGCGCCGAACCGACCGATATCAAGGGTGTCGCGCGGGTGGCGTCGAAGGCCGGCCTGCGGGTGGAAATCGCGTCGGAGCGTGAACTGATCATCCTGACGGATTGATGGCTTCGTCTGTCAAGTGCCACAGAAGGTTTGGAATGTTTCGCTGAAAGACTGCGGAGCCGCCTCGGTGTAGTCGGTCCACTCGTCGCGTCGGTCGAATGGATGCGTGACAACCTCGAGCAGCTTCTCGAAGGGAACGAGGTCGCCGTCGGTCGCGGCGCGCAGGGCAGCATCGAGGTGATGATTACGCGGAATGTACAGCGGGTTGACGCGATCCATCGCGCTCGCGGTCTCCGCGGCCCCACGCCCCTGGTCCGTCAGGGCCCTGTGCCACCGCTGCAACCAAGACGCGATGTGGTCCCGTGGCACGAGGTCGTCGAGGGGCGCCGAATTTCCACGCAATTCGTCGGCGAGTGCGCGGAAACTGCCCGTCCAATCAGCACCGTGTTCCGCCAACAACGTCAGCAGATCGTCGACGAGCGCCCGATCGACAAACGGCTGGGCCAGACCGAGCTTTTCCGCGAAACCGGCCGCATAGTGTCCCTCGTAGCGCTCGTCGAAGGTCTCGAGAACTGCCGACGCCGCGGAAATCGCATTGTCGGGTGCGGAATCGATCAGCGGCAACAGTGTTTCTGCCAAGCGCGCCAGATTCCACTTCAGTACAGCGGGCTGATTGCCGAACGCATAGCGGCCCCCGTGGTCGATCGAGCTGAACACTGCCGCCGGATCGAATGCGTCGAGGAAGGCGCACGGACCGTAATCGATGGTCTCTCCCGAAATTGTCGTGTTGTCGGTGTTCATGACCCCGTGCACGAAACCGATGAGCATCCACCTCGCCACCAGTGACGCCTGCGCCTCGACGACCGCCTCGAGGAACCTCAGATAGCGATTGTGTGTACCCGTTGACGGAAGTTCGGTCAGCTCCGGGTAGTGCCGGGCGATCGCGTAGTCGGTGAGCGGCTGCAAGACCTCGCCCTGCCGGGCCGCGAACTCGAAGGTCCCAACGCGTAGGTGACTCGACGCGATCCGTGCAAGCACGGCACCGGGTTCTGCGCCGTTGCGGCGAACGTCTCGGCCCGTCGCCACCACCGACAGCGCGCGCGTAGTGGGGACACCGAGGGCATTCATCGCCTCGCTGACGAGATATTCGCGCAGCATCGGCCCTACGACCGCATACCCGTCGCCGCCCCGAGAGAACGGTGTGCGCCCGGAGCCTTTCAAATGCAAGTCCACTCGCTGCCCGGCACTGCTGACGAGTTCGCCGAGTAACAACGCCCGACCGTCTCCGAGAATTGGTGCATACCCACCGAACTGATGACCCGCATACGCCATCGCCACCGGTGTGGCCCCGACCGGCACCGTCGACCCGGACAGTACGCCGATCCCGTCCACACTTCGCAGCGCTGCTACGTCCAATCTCAACGACGCAGCCAGCTGCTCGTTCACCACGAGCAACTGCGGGTCAGGGGCGGCAGCACCTTGCCACGGCACCGTCAGAGCGCCGAGTTCGTCGGCGAACGTGCTCTCGAGGCCGGCCACGATGGTGACCGTGTCTGCTGTGGATTCCTGGAATGCGGCCATCACACGAGAGTAGTCACCGTGCGACAACCTATCGATCAGCCCTGATCGATGTACGACTCGAGCTGATCGCGTTCGCTCTTGAGCTCGTCGATGCGGCTCTTCACCACGTCACCGATACTGACGATGCCGAGGAGGTTGCCGTCCTCGATCACCGGCAGATGCCGGATTCGACGCTCGGTCATGATCGCGGCAATGCTGTCCACTGCGTCTGCCGGAACGCACGTGTACATCAGAGCGGTCATGACCTCGGAAACCTGGATCCCGAGAAGGTCCGGGCCACGCTCGTGCAGGCGTCGAACGACATCGCGTTCGGAAATGATGCCGACCACCGCATCGTCGTCGACCACCACCATGGCTCCGATGTTGTGGCGGGCAAGATCGCACAGCAGCCCGTTGACCGTCGTGTGGGCGTCGATCGTGACGATGCTGTTGCCCTTGTTTCGCAATATGTCCGCGATCCGCATCACGGCACCCCGATCCGTCGAGACTCTCGGCACGTCCTGCAACGATCGTATCGGCTAGCGAAGCGGAAAAACAGGACTGATCAGGCGATTCCCTGAGCTGCCTTCTCCGCAGCCTGAGCCTGGGCTACCTGAGAAGGTGTGAACCTGATGCACAGCGCCGCGATACCGGCGAACACGGCGCAGACCGCGCAGCCCACAAGTGCGAAGGTGTACCCCTCTCCGAGTGCGATCAATTGCGCCGGATTCATGTCCGCTGCCTTGCCCGAAGTGCCGCCGAGCGAGAGCGTCTTGGACGTCGCCATTGCACCGATCACCGACAGCGCCAATGGTCCACCGAGCGTCTGGGCAACTTGGGAGATTGCGGTCAGCGGGCCGATCTCGGTCTCCGGGACACCGGCGATCGCGCACAGTGGCAAGGGCACCATCGCGAGGCCGATACCGAATCCGATCCCGATCACGGGCACGAACAAGTTGGCCAGGTAGGTGGAGTCGGAATCGAGAGTAGAGCCGTAGAGGAGTCCGACGATCATGATCACGACGCCGGTGAGGACCAGCCAGCGGGGTTGAACCTTCACGGCGAGCTTGGAAGCAACCGACGCGGCGGCGCCCAATCCGAACGCGAACGGAATGAACGCGATACCGGCACGCAACGGCGAATACTGCATGATGTCCTGCACGAACAGTGCGACGAAGGCCGTCATGCTGAACATCGCGCCACCGACGAAGAAGATGGCGAGGAACGTCGCGACACGGTTGCGATCGGCGAACAACGAGAAGGGCAAGAGCGGGTTGTCTGCAGTTCGCTCGACAAAGAGGAAGGCGGCGAGGGCGACCAATCCGGCCGCCAATGCACCGATGACGGCGATGCTCCCCCATCCCATTTCCGGGCCTTCGGTGAGAGCAAAAACAACACCGGTACAACCGAGGGTCGCGAGGATCGCGCCCGGGACATCCAAAGCCAGACGCGTCTGATTCGTCTCGCGAAGGGCGCGGAACGCCATGCCGACGAGCGCGATGCCGATCGGGACGTTGATGAGGAAGATCAGACGCCACGACACCTCGGTCAATGCGCCGCCGATGATCAGACCGGCGATCGATCCGACGCCCGTCATGGCGGCAAAAATCGCGATGGCCTGATTACGAGCCGGACCCGCGGCGAAAGTCGTGGCAACAAGGGCGAAGGCAGTGGGCGACGCCACGGCTGCGCCGACACCTTGAAGCGCCCGCGCTGCGATCAACATGCCCTCGTTCAGGGCGAGACCACAGAGCAACGACGCCACCGTGAACAGCGAGACTCCCGCGATGAACATCTTCTTGCGCCCGTACGCGTCACCGAGGCGACCACCGAGGAGCATGAGCCCACCGAACGCAAGCGCGTACGAGGTCAACACCCAGTTGCGACCACTGTCGCTCAGCCCGAGGTCTGCCTGCAATGGCGCCAGCGCGAGGTTCGCGACGGTGCCGTCGAGCACCACCATCATCTGCAAACCACTCAGGACGATGATGGCGAGCCCGATGACTCGAGTCGCTACCGGGGCATTCGCCGAAGCGGTTTCAGATGTTGGGGAATCAGACACAAGACTTCACGTTACCCAGCGTCGACGGAAAAGCCCGCGACCGGCCCGATCACGATGATCGCCGGAGGCTTGATCTCCTCGTCCTTGACGCGCTGAGCAACGGTCGCCAGATCGGCCCGAAGTTCACGCTGAGTGCGCAGCGTGCCCTCTTGGATGACGGTGACCGGCGTGGTTGCCGGGCGTCCACCGTCGACGAGTGCCTTCGCGAACTGATCGATGCGCTCGACCGCCATGAGCAGCACGATCGTGCCGCGCAACTTGGCCAGCGCCGACCAGTCGACCAGCGAATCCGGATGATCCGGAGCCACGTGCCCACTGACGACGACGAACTCGTGGGTGACGCCGCGGTGGGTGACCGGGATGCCTGCGGCCGACGGGACCGAGATCGCGCTCGTGATTCCGGGCACTACGGTCACCGGAACGCCGGCAGCGGCACACGCTTCGAGTTCTTCGTATCCCCGTCCGAAGACGTACGGGTCCCCGCCCTTGAGGCGGACCACGAACTTGCCTGCCTTCGCGTTGTCGATCAGCGCGGCGTTGATGGCCTCCTGAGCCATGGCACGGCCGTACGGGATCTTCGCGGCGTCGATCACCTCTACGTCCGGACCCAGTTCGGCGAGCAACTCCGGCGGAGCCAATCGGTCGGCCACGACGACGTCGGCGCGTGCGAGCAAACGGCGTCCGCGCACGGTGATCAGATCGGGATCACCGGGGCCACCACCGACGAGAGCAACACCCGCAGCGGCAGGCTCGGCCGTATCGGCTAGCACGCCCGACTGAAGACCTTCGACGACGGCGGTGCGGACTGCTGCCGAACGACGGTGATCGCCGCCCGCCAGAATTCCGATGCTCATACCGTCGTACTCGGCGCTGGCGGGAGTGACGGCGGTGCCGTGCTTCGCGTTGTCGGCGCGCACGCAGAAGATATGGCGACGCTCCGCTTCGGCGACGATCGCCGCATTGGTTTCCGGCTCGTCGGTCGAGGCGATGGCGTACCACGCACCTTCGAGGTCGCCGTCGGCGTACGGACGCTCTTCGACCGTGATCTGACCGGCAGTGGCCATACCTTCGACGGCTGGAGTGAACGCGCGACTGATGACGTGAACGCGGGCACCAGAGGCGACCAGCAGTCCGAGTCGGCGCTGAGCCACAGTGCCGCCACCGAACACGACCACGCGTCGATCGGTCAGGTTGAGGCCGACCAGGTAGTTGGTCTCGTCTGCGGTGGACTCGCTCACTCGCACTCCGTTTCGTTGTCAGAATTGGTCAAGCTGGAGGGAACTTTACGGGCCGCGGCCACGGTCACTCCATCCCTGGCAGTCTTGGCCAGCACAAGTCGGCCGCCCCCGGACGCAAGGATCGCAGCCGCTTCCGCGACGCTTGCCGTTCCGACGGCGTTCTCGACGCGAGGCGATGGTGACGGAACTTGAACTCGCGCAAGTACGTCCGGGGCGAAACTCACAATCGGGACGTTCAGTTCATGGGCCGCTGTCAGAAGAGCCGAAGACTCAGCTTTTGCCGCCACAGTGGCGAGTACCACGATCTTCCCTTGCGCCGCGGGCACAGCCTTCACCGCAGCGACGATGTCCTTCGCGGTGACACTCGTCGTGAATCCCACGCCGATACAGAGGTCATCCCCGTGCGGCATCGACGAACTTCGCGATCGATTCGGGCTGCCCCACCGGATGAGTGTGGAGATACGACGCGTGGACGCCGCCGCGAACAAATCCTTCGCGGACACTGCCGCCGTCCCAGGGCCTCCACCCCCACGCACTTCCGCAACCGTCCGCGTCTGCCGAGACGAGAGACGTTCGGTGGAACTCGTGACCGGTGACGCGGGAGCCTGCTTCGAAGAGGCTGGAGTCGCTGATCGCCACTGCTTCGCGGTACCCGAGGGTCAGGCGTTTCCCGAACGTCGCATCCACCCCGACAACACCGGCCATGCTGTGACCGTCCAAGCTGCGAGCGAGGTAGAGCAGACCGGCACACTCGGCGTGGATCGGTGCGCCGCCGTCCGCCAGGTCACGAACCTGCTGCAGCAGAACGGTATTGGCCGCGAGGTCCACCGCATGCTCTTCCGGGAACCCGCCAGGAAGGACAAGAGCGGCAGTTCCCGCAGGAAGCTCGTCCCGCAACGGGTCGAACACCTGCACGTCCGCGCCGGCGGCGGTCAACAGCTCCCGGTGCTCGGCATAGCCGAAGGTGAAGGCAGGGCCGCCCGCCATGGCAACCACAGGCCGAGACTCTGCGTGTGCGCCGACCTCGGCAACCGGATCCCATGCAGCTGCACTCACGTTCGAGGCGGCGAGTGCGCGAACAGCACCCAGATCGACGTGCGAGGCAATCAAGTCGGACATCGCGTCCACTGCGGCCACAGCGGCGGCGCCGTGCTCGGCCGCCGGAATCAGGCCGAGGTGCCGGGAGGGAACTTCGAGTTCCGTCAACCGTGGCACAACTCCGAGCACTGCGACGCCGACCTTGTCGCACGCATGACGCAACACCTGCTCGTGACGAGCGCTCCCGACGCGATTGAGAATGACGCCGCCGATGCGCACACCTGCGTCGTAGGTCGCGAAGCCGTGGAGTACGGCGGCCAGACTCTGACTGTGCCCACGGGCGTCGATCACGAGGACTACCGGCGAACCGAGGATCGACGCGACCTGCGCCGTCGATCCCTCCGCCGACGGCTGCGAGTTTGCCTCGTCGATCTTCCCGTCGAACAGACCCATGACGCCTTCGACCACGGCGATGTCGCAACCAGCGGTTCCATGCCGGTAGAGCGGTCCGATGCGATCCGGGCCCACCAGAACAGTGTCGAGGTTGCGTCCGGGCCGCCCTGCCGCGAGTCCGTGATAACCCGGGTCGATGTAGTCCGGCCCCACCTTGAAGGGTGCAACGCTGCTACCGGACCGTCGCAGCGCGCCGATCAATCCCGTTGCCACCGTGGTCTTTCCGCTACCCGAGGCAGGAGCAGCGATCACCACGGCCGGAGTGGAAGGACTTACCATTCGATGCCCCGTTGGCCCTTTCGGCCGGCATCCATCGGGTGCTTGATCTTGGTCATCTCGGTCACGAGGTCGGCGGCGTCGATCAACGCCTGCGGGGCGTCGCGTCCCGTGATGACAACGTGCTGGTTGCCCGGACGATCGCGCAGTGTCTGCACGACCTCGTCGACGTCGACCCAGCCCCACTTGAGCGGATAGGTGAACTCGTCGAGGACATAGAATCGATGTTCCTCGCTCGCAAGCCTTCTCGCGATCTCCTGCCAACCCTCCGCAGCGGCAGCAGCATGATCTTCCTCGCTACCGGCCTTGCGTGTCCATGACCAACCTTCGCCCATCTTGTGCCACTGCACCGGCCCACCGACGCCGGTTTCGTCGTGCAGGTTTCCGAGCGCGCGGAACGCGGCTTCCTCTCCGACCTTCCACTTGGCACTCTTCACGAACTGGAACACGCCGATGTCGAACCCCTGATTCCAGGCACGCAGCGCCATGCCGAAAGCGGCGGTGGACTTACCCTTTCCCGGGCCGGTGTGCACGGCAAGTACCGGCGCGTTACGACGCTGACGCGTGGTCAGACCGTCGTCGGGAACTGTCTCGGGAACACCCTTGGGCATCGTGAACTCCTGAGCTGGGATCTAGGCTGCGGCGCGGACGACACCCGCGACCTGCTGCGCTGACAATTCGGCGAGGCGGACGTATCCGCCACGTAGTTCTCGCGCCAACTCGGCCGCCAGCCCCAGACGCACGAGGCCGGTCTCGCAGTCGACGACGATGGACGCGACGGACGCGTCGGCGAGAAGATGCGCGGCGACGCGGGCGCGGTGCAGCGCGTCCTTGCCGCCGGTTGCCCGGCCGTCGGTGAGTGTGACGACGAGGGCGCGACGCTGCGGGTCACGAAGTCGTTCACGCAGAACCACTTCGCGAGCACGCAGGAATCCCTCTGCGAGTGGGGATTTGCCGCCGGTACGCATCGACTGCAAGCGACGGACAGCGATGTCCACCGAAGATGTCGGCGGCAGTACGAGCTCCGCTTCACGACCACGGACAGTGATGACGGCGACCTTGTCGCGGCGCTGATAGGCGTCGCGGAGCAACGAGACAACCGCACCGGTGACCGCGGAGAGGCGGTCGCGTGCTGCCATCGACCCCGACGCGTCGACAACGAAAACGATCAGATTGCCTTCTCGCCCTTCACGTATCGCGCCGCGGAGGTCAGCCGGTGCCAGCCGCAACCGTCCAGCAGTGCGACCACGGGCAACTTGAGACTCGGCTGCGGCAAAGACCGTGCTCGTCAGATGCAATCCGTGCCCACGCTCCCGCGTGGACCGCACAACTCGTCCACGGGACGACATGGACCGCGAGCGTCGTCCCGGTGCACCTTCACCGACTCCCGGAACTTCGAGGAGCTTGGCCTTGAATTCGCCGGCCGGTGGAGCCGAGGGACGATCGGTGGCGCGCACTCCCCCACCAGGTCCGTCAGGGTCGTCCGGGCCGTCGTCGTCAGGCCCGTCGTCGTCCGGCCCTTCGTCTCCAGGACCGCCGTCATCGGAGCCGCCATCTTCCGGGCCACGGTCTTCGGGATTCTCGGGAGGTTCGGGCTCTCCGTCGCGCGCGTCGTCCTCTACCTGCGACTGAGCATCCTGATCGGCCTGCTCGAGCGCATCGTCCAACTGCTGCTGATCCAAGCCGGGCTCGTCGAACGGATCGCGGCGGCGGCGATGCGGCAGCGTCAGTTCCGCCGCTACTCGTACGTCCTCCGCAGTGACTTCACTGTCGCCGCGCCAGGCAGCGTGGGCCGTCGCGGTGCGCGCCAGCACCAAGTCCGCGCGCATACCGTCGACGTCGAACGACGCACACAGCGAGGCGATACGACGCAGTTCGCGGTTGCTCAGCTCGACCGAGTCCAATTTCTCACGCGCCGTGAGGATTTCGGACGCCAACTCCTCATCGGCGGATACGTACCGAGCGACAAATGCCTCGGGGTCACGCTCGTAGTCGAGTCGGCGACGCACCACTTCCATGCGAATGTCGACGTCGCGGGAAGCGGCGACGTCGACAGCCAGACCGAAACGGTCCAGAAGTTGCGGACGCAGTTCTCCCTCTTCGGGATTCATCGTGCCGACGAGTACGAACTTGGCCGGATGCGAATGGGAGATGCCGTCACGCTCGATGTGAACCCGGCCCATCGCCGCGGCGTCGAGAAGCACGTCGACCAGGTGGTCGTGAAGCAGATTCACCTCGTCGACGTACAGAACACCCTGGTGAGCGGCGGCGAGCAGTCCAGGTTGGAATGCGCGCTCACCGTCACGCAGAACCTTCTCCAGGTCGATCGAACCGATCACCCGGTCTTCGGTGGCGCCCACGGGCAGTTCGACCAAGCGGGCCGGTCGTGTCGTTCCGGCGTCGTCGACCGCGGGCAGCAGCGCAGTCAGCGCGCGCACGACCGTCGACTTGGCAGTTCCCTTCTCACCGCGGACCAAGACCCCGCCGATCCCTGGATGCACCGCACACAGGATCAGCGCCAATCGCAATTGATCCTGGCCGACCACAGCACTGAACGGGAAGCCCGCCACTGGTCGATCTTCTTCACTTCGCACGTCGATATCCCTCCACCTCTCGGTTTCCTCGCCGAGAATTTGGCTGCACTCGAATGTCGCGGCAACCTGGCTGAGATCTCCCGGTTTATCGGTAGAGGAGAGATCTTTCACAGTGGCGGGACCGCGCCTGGATCGAACAGGACTTCCCCGCGAACATTCGGTATCGAAAAAACCCTAGTCGGCTCGCTTTCCCACGAGCCGACCAGGGTCAATTCTCCGACAAACTAGCTGACGGCCACGAAAGGCTCTCCCCCACCACGACGCATCGGGGTGTGCGGGATGCCGTCTTCGATGAACTCTTCGCCGTCAGCCTTGAATCCGTGCTTGGCGTACATCTCGACCAAGTAGGTCTGGGCGTTGATCCGACACGGCGCTTCGCCGACCTCGGCCAGTGCGGCCTGCAGGAGGCGGGTCGTGTGGCCCTGGCCGCGAGCCTGACGCGACGTGCACAGGCGTCCGATTCGGAAGCTCTTGTTTCCGTCGTCGTGCTCTTCGAGCAGCCGGAGCGTGCACACCACCTGGCCGTCCTGCTCGAGCCAGAAGTGGCGTGTTTCCGTCAGCAGGTCCCGCCCGTCCAACTCGGGATACGGGCAAGCCTGCTCGACGACAAAGACCTCCACTCGAAGCTTCAACAACTCGTAGAACGTCTTGTTGTCGAGATCGAGTGCCCATGAACGCTTCAAAGCTGCTGTTGCCGTCATGGGTTGGACTATCACACAGTCGCGGCGGTATCCGCGACCGGAGCCGATTCGGAAGCACCGGCGGAATCGAGCTCGAGAACCTTCGAGGACCAATCCCAGACCTGGTTGAACAGGCCTTCGTTGTCGGTGAGCTTGACGCCGATGGACGGAACCATCTCGCGGAGCTTGCCCTTCCAACCCTGGAACTCGGTCGGGAAGCAGCGCTCGAGTACGTCCAGCATCGCCGGGACGGCCGTGGACGCACCGGGCGAAGCACCGAGCAGGCCGGCGATGGAACCGTCCTCAGCGGCGACCACAGCGGTACCGAATTCGAGGACACCACCCTTGCCCTTGGCACGGCGGATCACCTGGACGCGCTGGCCCGCGGTGATGAGTTCCCAGTCCTGGGCCTGCGCCTTGGGCGCGAACTCACGCAGATCCCAGATGCGACCGGCTTCGTTCTTGGCAAGCTCGCTGACCAGGTACTTGACCAGGCCGAGCTCGCTGACACCGACACCGAGCATCGAGAGGATGTTGTTCGGCTTGACCGAGCCGGGCAGGTCCGTGACGCGACCCTGCTTGAGGAACTTCGGCGACCAACCAGCGTAGGGACCGAACAGCAGACCCGGCTTGTTGCCGATGACACGGGTGTCCAGGTGAGGCACCGACATGGGCGGGGCGCCGACGGCAGCCTTGCCGTAGACCTTGGCGCTGTGCTGGTCGATGAGTTCGGGGTTGGTGCATCGCAGGAAGGCACCGCTGACCGGGAAGCCACCGAAGCCCTTGGCTTCCTTGATGCCCGACTTCTGCAGCAGGTGCAGGGCGCCGCCACCGGCACCGACGAACACGAAGCGCGAGCGAACGGTGCGCTTTTCACCGGTGCGACGGTTGGTGACCTTGACGGTCCAGGACTTGTCCGAGTTCTGGGTCAGGTTGGTGACCTCGTGGCCGAAGTACATCTTGCCGCCGGTCTTGCCGATGTAGCCGATGAGCTGCTTGGTGAGCGCTCCGAAATCGACGTCGGTGCCGTCCTGGCTCCAGTTCAGGGCGATGGGATCGGAGAAGTCGCGTCCCTTGGCCATGAGCGGCAAACGCTTGCTGAACTCGGCCGGATCGTCGATGTACTCCATACCGCGGAAGAGCGTGTGGCCGGCAAGTGCGTCGTAACGAGCACGGAGGTACTTGGCGTTGGCCTCACCGTGAACGAAGCTCACGTGCGCGATGGGGTTGATGAATTCCTTGGGCTGTGTCAGGACGCCCTGCTCTACCGCGTGTGCCCAGAACTGGCGTGACACCTGGAACTGCTCGTTGACGTTGACGGCCTTCTTGATGTCGACCGTGCCGTCCGAGTTCTCAGGTGTGTAATTGAGCTCACACAGGGCTGAGTGACCGGTTCCCGCGTTGTTCCAGGGGTCGCTGCTCTCGGCTGCGACGGCATCGAGCCGCTCGAAGGTCGAGATCGACCAATCGGGCTGCAGCTGGCGCAGCAATGCACCCAGCGTGGCGCTCATGATGCCTGCGCCCACGAGCACTACATCCGTCTTCGTCTCTACCGCGTTCTGATTCGACACTGGAGAATCGACTTCCTTGTCATTAGCCGTGCGCGCATCCGCCTGCTGTGTTACGCCGAATAGGTTACCCGTGCGTACACGCGCGGTTCACCACCCCCAATTGTGCTCTACAACGCGCACTCGAAACGACGATTAGATTGTGATTTGTGACTACTTGGGTTCCAGACGTCCTCGGTGACGGATATCAGCAGCTGACGATCCCGCTCGGAACGGATCCGGACGGCGAAGGCGAGGTGGACGCAACACTGGTCCGCTACCAACCGCAGAAGGAGGCGGTGAAGACACACCGTGCCGTTTTGTACGTGCACGGCTTCACCGATTACTTCTTCCAGAAGCACCTCGCCGAGCACTTTGCCGAGCAGGGTTACGCCTTCTTCGCACTCGACCTGCGTAAGTGCGGCCGCTCCCTCAAACCGGGGCACACAGCTCATTACGTCTCCGACCTTGCGCTCTACGACGCCGAACTGAACGAAGCGCTGCGCATCGTCCGCAGCGAGACCGAGGGCAGCGAGGTGCTGCTCATGGCGCACTCCACCGGCGGTCTGATCGTTCCGCTCTGGCTGAACCGTTTGCAGCGCAAGCCCGGTGGCAGCGACGGCGCCGGAATCTGCGGGCTGGTACTCAACAGCCCCTGGTTCGACCTTCAGGGTCCCTCAGTGGTGCGCAACGTCGGTACTACGGCGATCGATGCGCTCGGACGGGTATCGGCGAAGACGGTGATCCCGGGAACTGGATTACCGACTTACGGTTCCAGTCTTCATGTTTCGGCCAACGGCGTCTGGGATTACAACCTCGCCTGGAAGCCACTGGCCGGCTGCCCCGTTACCTTCGGCTGGATGCGGGCCGTCCGAGCGGGTCACGCAAAACTTCACCGCGGCCTCGACATCGGAGTGCCCGCGCTGATTCTGCGCTCGAAGAAGTCACAGTTCGCGAAGGCGTACAACCCGAGCGTCGACCTCGCCGATTCCGTGCTCGACGTCAAGCAGATCGCACGTTGGGCCGGTTGCCTCGGCGATCGCACCACCATAGTCCCGATCGACGGCGCCCGTCACGACGTGTTCCTTTCGACCGAGAAGCCCTTGGCCACAGCCTTTTCCGAACTCGACCTGTGGTTGGAGTGGCTCGACGGCCACCTCACGCCGGCCGCAGAAAATTCGGCAAGCACAGCAAGCAACACACAGGAGATCGCGCAGTGACGCACTACGACCTTGCAATCATCGGCAGCGGATCCGGAAACTCGCTGCCCGACGAGCGGTTCGACGGCAAGAAGATCGCAATCCTCGAAGAGGGCACCTTCGGCGGAACGTGCCTCAATGTCGGGTGTATCCCGACCAAGATGTTCGTCTACGCCGCCGAGGTGGCACGCACCGTCACCACTGCCGAGAAGTACGGCGTCGACGCCACGCTCGACGGCGTTCGTTGGTCCGACATCGTCAAGCGCGTCTTCGGCCGCATCGATCCCATTTCTGCAGGTGGTGAGCGGTACCGCAGCGAAGACAGTCCCAACACCACCGTCTACCGCGGCCACGCCACGTTCACCGGCGACAAGACGATCGACACCGGAACCGGCGAGACGATCACCGCTGACCAGGTGGTCATCGCAGCCGGTTCGCGTCCGATCATCCCGGACGAGATCGCGTCGAGTGGTGTGAAGTACTACACCAACGAAGACATCATGCGACTGCCCGAACTTCCCGAGCACCTCGTGATCGTCGGCTCCGGATTCATCGCCACCGAGTTCGCACACGTGTTCTCCGCGTTGGGTTCTCGCGTGTCGATCATCGGTCGCAGCCAGCGACTGCTGCGGCACCTCGACGACGAGATCTCCGAGCGCTTCACCGAGTTGGCCGAACAGAAGTGGGACGTCCATCTGGGCTCCCCCCTCACGTCGGTACGCGGCGATGGCGACAACATCGCCGTCGAACTGGCAAATGGCACAGTCGTTTCCGGTGACGTTCTCCTCGTCGCGGTGGGTCGTCAGCCGAACGGTGACCTACTCGGTCTCGACAAGGCCGGCGTCGAACTCGACGACAAGGGCTCGATCGTGGTCGACGAATACCAACGCACCACCGCCGAGGGCGTCTTCGCACTCGGTGACGTCTCCTCGCCGTACCAGCTCAAGCACGTCGCCAACCATGAAGCGCGCGTTGTTCAGCACAACCTGCTCCAGGACGCGTGGAAGGACACGTCCGGGCTTCGCAGCACCGATCACCGCTTCGTACCGGCAGCCGTGTTCACCGACCCGCAGATCGCCGACGTCGGAATGACGGAGAAGCAGGCTCGCGACGCCGGGCTCGACATCACCGTCAAGGTGCAGGCTTACGGCGACGTCGCGTACGGCTGGGCGATGGAGGATCAGGAGGGCATCTGCAAGGTGATCGCCGAGCGCGGCACCGGACGCATCCTCGGCGCCCACGTCATGGGTACGCAGGCTCCGACCGTCATCCAGCCGCTCATTCAGGCGATGAGCTTCGGTTTGTCAGCTCAGGACATGGCGCGCGGCCAGTACTGGATCCACCCGGCCCTGGCCGAAGTGGTCGAGAACGCGCTGCTCGGCCTCGACATCTGAGCCCCGCAGCCCTTATGACGCCGAAAAAGCGGGCACTCCTCGCAATGGGAGTGCCCGCCTTTTCGTCGGTCAGAGTTTCACCAGGGGCTGGTACGCAGCACGATCTCGGTTGCGAGTTCGGCCGGTGCCGACTTGACGACGTCGTCGACACCCGGAAGTTCCGTCACGCGGAAGTCGGAGTACACGAAACGACCGCTGGCGTCGGCGATGGCCCGACCTCCACTGCCCACGACTACGGTGGTCGGAACCTCGACCGGCGGTACGCCGGCAATATCGCTGGCCGACGGATGTCCACGGTCCACGGCGATCAAACTCGCGAAGCGGCCGAACTGACGTGCAGCCAACAGCCACGCGAGATCGGCGCCCTCCCGGTGACCGACCAGGTTCACCCAGGCGATGTTCAACTCGTCCAGAAGTACCACTGCCGAGGTCTCGTCGAGATTCTCGATCGATTCCACCGCGACGGTCCGCAGATCCGAATGGTGCAGTCGCTCACACACATCGTCGTACAAGTCGACGGGGTCGCCCTTGCCGGGAAGCAGGAGTACCGCATGCTTGCTGACCGGCCCGTCGATCCGAACGGTGCACGAACCACTGCCCACCGCTACTCGAGTCAATTCCATGTCTGGAAACGGTACGCGATCCACACAGTGGAGGACCCTGGAGTCGACAGAAGTATGACCACTCATACATTCACGCGCCGCTACGAGCCCGAATTGTTCGCTCTTGGCCCCCTCCCTTCCGAGCGAAAGTGGCTTTCGGCGCATCTGAGGCGACGGGCGTACCGTTCGCTCGAAAGTGGGGGTGGGCCGAACTCCAGTGGGGCGCGGGTCTAGGTACCGGACGGTTTGGGGAGCCTCGTCATTCCGTAGACGTGATCAGCGCGCACCGTGAGGATCTGTCGACGCTCTGCCACCATCGCTTCGCGGTACTCCTCCCAATCGGGATGCTCCTGGCCGCTGATGTCCCGGTACAGCTCGACCAGGGCGTCCGACACTTCGTCGTGAGGATTGGCCGCTGCGGGTGTCACCACAGCAAGTCCTTCGATCACGGCGTAGCTCCAGAAGTCGGGCGCGCTGACGTGGAGGGAAACCCGCGGATCACGGATCGCATTTTTACTCTTGGCGCGATCGGCTGTGATGGACACGGAAGCCGTCTTCGACTCGTCATCCCAGCGGTAAATGATGTTGGACAACTGTGGGCGGCCGTCACGCTTGACGGTTGCCAACACACCTTGTTTTCCCTCGGCCACGAGTGCGAACAACGCGTCGTCGGTGTCTGTGTCATTGCTCATGTCTGCACCAACGACGCCGTGCGGCCGGTTTGTTCCGGAGGCAGTCCAGTTCGAAGATCGCGGACCGCAATCGCGCAATGTCTCTTCCCCCGATGGACGACAGCGGACAAAGATGGTCGACATGGCAACTTCTCGCGACATCCTCCGGCTGACTGCGTTCAGTTCGGATCCGGCCGGCGGTAATCCGGCCGGCGTAGTGCTCGACGCGCGCGGACTCGACGACTCCGAATTACAATCTGTTGCAGCCGAAATCGGGTATGCCGAGACGGCGTTCCTCATCGAACCGGTGCTCGGAGGCAACCCGCGCCACAGCCGGATCCGGTACTTCTCCCCTATCGCCGAAGTACCGTTCTGCGGTCATGCCACTATTGCGACGGCCATCGCTCTCACCGAGCGAGACGGTGAGGGAACCTTCACATTCGAAACACCGATCGGACCGGTATCCATCGACACGGCGACCGACGAGGACGGAAGGTCCACCGCGACCTTCACCAGCGTCGAACCGTCGGTCTCGCCGATCGATCACGCCGTGCTGACAGCGCTGCTCGGGCTCATCGGCGTCGATTCGTCTGCGCTCGACGCGCGGTATCCCGCAATGCTTTCGTACGCCGGCAACACTCACCCGATCGTCGTACTTCGTGATCAGTCGACATTCGACGAGTTCACCTTCGATCCATCCGCAATGCGAATTCTGATGGACGCGCAGGGGTGGGCCGGCACGGTGACGATCCTGCATCCCCTCGACGACAACACCTTCGAAGCCCGAAATCTGTTTCCGGTAGGAAACATCGTCGAGGATCCCGCAACCGGGTCCGCAGCGGCATCGACCGGCGGTTACCTGCGCAAACTCGAACCCGCGGCCACTCCGCGGCGGATCACCATCCACCAGGGCCGACACGTCGGGCGTCCCAGTGTGCTCGAAGTCGACATCCCAGTCGACGGCGGTATCTCGGTCACCGGCACCGCAGTGCCCGTCGTCGACGGGCAATAGTCAACCTCAGCGATGAGTTTCTCCCCGCCGGCGGGTCTATTCACCAGAGCGACGTCACAAGACCATCGCATCGAGCCGGGAGAACACCATGTCTGCAATCACGTCAACCGCACACAACCTCCACCTCACCAAGCCACGTGCCGTACTCGGCGCCACGGTAATTGCTCTCGTCGTCAATCTGATCCTGTGGTTGATCGGCCTCGCATTGGGCGGATCCTTCGAGATGACAGATCAGGGAAAGCCGGCGAGCGTCGCGCCTGGTGGGGTCATCACATTGACGGTGGTGCCACTGCTGGTCGGTTTGTCGCTCGCAATGTTGATCTCACTGAAGTGGGAGCCGATCATCCGCATCGCCCAGATCGTGGGTGCAGTCGTGGCGCTCGGCACCATCGCTTTGACCATTGCCGCGGACTTCGACGCCGCCAGCACGGTCACGCTCGCGCTGATGCACGTGGTTGTCGCCGCGAGCGTGGTCGTCGCGCTCGAGGCCGTACGTCGGTCTCCGTCGAACTAGACCGCGGTGGGCGGCGCGGAATACGTCTCGACGATCTCGGCTGCCACGTCACGCAACTTGGTGTTCGTGGTCTGAGACTGCCTGCGCAGCATGTGAAATGCGGTGTCGGCATCGATCCGATGGATGGCCATCAGCATGCCTTTGGCCTGTTCGATCGGCGCCCGAGTCTCGAGCGCGCGTTGCAAGGCGTCAGCTACCGCCTTGGCAGATTTGAAACGGGAGAAGTCTCCGATCGCGCGTGAGACTGTTGTCGTGAGAATCTCCATGACTTCCGCATCGACGCTGTCGAAGGCCGCTGGGGCACGTCCGTACAGGTTGAACGAACCGAGTCGCTGATCCGGCGTGAAGAGCGGCGCCGCGAGAAAGGACTTGATCCCTTCGTCCTTCGCGGCAGCCGCGAACCGCGGCCAGCGTTCTGCGCTGGTCTCGGCATCGACGACTACGGTTTCACCGGTTCGAGCCGCGTGCAGACATGGTCCGTCGCCGGCGTCGTATTGCTCGATGTCGACGCGCAGGGTCCGCGAATCGGTATGAACGGCGGTGTAGGTCTGCCCGGCAAGATCGATGGTGACGCCGATGCTGTCGGCGCCGTCGATGGCGTCGTTCGCGATTTCGACGGCGCGCTGGAGCAGAACCACGAGTTCGTCCTCGTCGCCGATACTTCCCCCGAGCGCTGCCAGCAACTCTCTGACTGCACGTGCCGTCAGCCGAGTTTCCGCAGCCTCGACGGCGACGTCAGCACCCGTTGCCGTCGCATCGTCCGGCAGTACCGACGGCACCGAATCCTCGGTTCTCGGGTCGAAGCCTCTGGGGTCGAAAGCGGTATCCACGACGAAGCATTCTTCCAGCTTCACGAGCACCAAGGAGAGTGAGTTCGGTGACAGAACCCGGCAAACCGCCGAGTCGTCATCGCCATCGATCGAGTGCGACACCGAGATTCCGCCTCGCCCGAGTGTGCTGGCCACGAACCGCGTCCGGACTCAGTTCCAGGACAACAGCGATCTGTGGATACGTCATGCCCTCCACTTCTCGCAAGACCCAGGCAGCACGCTGACGCAGTGGCAGGCGATCGAGTTCGGATTCCAGGGCGTCGAGAAATGCTGTGCCGCAGACTTCTTCGCTCGGATCACGCAAACGGGGATCAGCTTCTTCCCGGAGTTCGTCCATATCGGCGGCGCAGGAGCCGACTTTTCGATAGAAATCCGAGATCTTGCGAGAACAGATCGCGAACAACCAGGTCTTGGTGCTCGAGCGCCGCTGAAACCCCGGAAGTTGGCGCCACGCAGCGACGCAGGTTTCCTGGACGATGTCGTCGACGTCACTCTCGCTCGCGAGCAGTCGACGGGCAAATCGATACAAGTGCGGGCCGTATCGGCGGACGATGACGTCGAAGGCCGCGTGATCGCCGAGCATTGCCGAGTCGACCAGCACCTCGTCACTGAAGTCGGTCAGCAAGCCGTCGAATTGATCTGTCACCGCGCACACTCCTACTAGGGAGCCGTCGCGGGAGTGAGGCCTGGCTATTCTACCGCGTCCACGTCGACACCCGCAGGAGCGCTCTCAGGCTTCGAGTGCGGAAGCAATGACGGGGAGCCCGATAGGCGCCCCACCGTTGATCAGTTTCTCGAGTAGATCCTGATCGAGGTGCTGCTCGACGAGATCAGCGAGAAGGTCGAGTTGTTGTTCTCGCACCGCGGCAACCGCGGTGTCGGGTGCAGCAACAAAACCGGGAACCGCGAGCTCACGCAGCAGGCTGCGCCGAAAGTCGTCACTTTCCAGGAGACCGTGCCAGTGTGTCCCTCGAACAGGCCCTCGCACACTGCCTTCCGGCATACCGCTCGAGTCCGCCAGCAATGGGTGGTCCCCGTTGCGCACGACGCGTCCGTGATGAATCTCGTACCCGGACACCGAGATACCGTCTGCCGTACCGGTCATCTGCGCCAGCACCTTGTCCGGAGCGAACTCGACATCGAGGTCCAGCAGACCCAGTCCCGCGGTGGTCCCTGATCCTGATTCGACGTCGTCGACGATGGAATTACCCAGCATCTGGTAACCGCCGCAGATTCCCAGGACTGCTTGCCCGCGACCTGCTCGCGCGACGATCTCGTCGGCCAGGCCGGTACTTCGCAACCACTCGAGGTCACTCACGGTGGACTTACTACCGGGGATCACCACGAGGTCCGCGTCGCGAATTCGCGACGGATCGGTCACCCACGAAACTGCCACGCCCGGTTCACATGCCAGTGCCTCGACGTCCGTGGAGTTGGAGATGCGCGGGAGCCGAACCGCAGCAACGGTGAGCCAGGCCGAACCGACGGGTGGGCCCGGGCGCCCTACCGGGGCATTGCCGGTGACGCCAAGCGAATCCTCGGCGTCGAGCCAAAGATCGTCGGCAAACGGGATCACTCCGAGAGTGGGTCGACCGGTGAGGCTGCGCAGTTGTTCCAGTCCGGGTTCCAACAGTGCAACGTCACCGCGGAATTTGTTGATCACAAATCCCGCGATCAATGCCTGGTCGCTCGGCGAGAGCACAGCAACGGTCCCGAACAGATGGGCCAGGACGCCGCCGCGATCGATGTCACCGACGACGACGACCGGAATCCGCGCAGCCTCAGCCAATCCCATGTTGGCAAGATCCGTTGCGCGCAAGTTGATTTCGGCCGGTGAACCGGCGCCTTCACAGATCACGACGTCGAACTCGGATCGAAGCGATTCGAGATCTTCGGCCACGACGGCGCGAAGCCACTGCCGATGCTGCATGTAGTCGCGAGCACCCACTGTGGTCATCGCCTTGCCCCGAACGACCAGTTGCGAAGTGCGGTCACTTCCAGGCTTGAGCAGCACGGGATTGAATCGAACACTCGGCTCCAGACCGCATGCCCGCGCCTGAAGTGCCTGCGCACGGCCGATCTCTCCGCCGTCCAGCGTGACCACGGAGTTGTTCGACATGTTCTGCGCCTTGAACGGCGCCACTCGGACGCCTCGACGCGCCAACATGCGACACAATCCGGCCACCAGAACGCTCTTGCCTGCGTCGGACGTTGTGCCGGCTACCAGCAGAGCGCCGCGCATCTCCGAACTCAAGGCAGGGTGAGAATCTCTGCACCGGTCTCGGTGACCACCAAGGTGTGCTCGAACTGCGCCGTCCACTTACGGTCCTTGGTGACGACGGTCCAGCCGTCCTCCCAGATCTCGTAGTCGATACCACCGAGGTTGATCATCGGTTCGATCGTGAAGACCATGCCCGGTTCGATGATCGTCTCGACCGCGGGCTCGTCGTAGTGCAGGATCACGAGGCCGTTGTGGAAGGTCTCGCCGATTCCGTGTCCGGTGAAGTCCCGGACGACGCCGTACCCGAACCGATGGGCGTAGGACTCGATGACACGTCCGATCACGTTGAGCGCGCGGCCGGGCTTGACGGCTTTGATGGCCCGCATCGTTGCCTCGTGTGTGCGCTCGACGAGCAAGCGGTTCTCTTCGGACACGTCACCGGCGAGGAATGTCGCATTGGTGTCGCCGTGTACCCCGTTGATGTACGCGGTGACGTCGATATTGACGATGTCGCCGTCCTGGATCACAGTCGAGTCGGGGATTCCGTGGCAGATCACCTCATTGAGAGACGTGCAGCACGACTTGGGAAAGCTCTTGTAGCCCAACGTCGACGGGTATGCACCGTGGTCGAGCATGAACTCGTGTGCGATGCGGTCGAGTTCGTCGGTCGTGACACCGGGAGCGACAGCCTTGCCGGCTTCCTGCAGCGCGCCTGCAGCGATCTTGCTGGCGATGCGCATCGCCTCGATCGTTTCCGGCGTCTGAACCCAGGGCTCGTTGCCCTCTTTGGCGGTCGGCTTCCACGCGTACTCGGGCCGCTCGATCTTCGAGGGCACAGCGAGGACGGGAGAGACGGTTCCAGGGACCAATGGGGTACGCACAGACATGCAGAACAGCCTAGACCTCGCGTCGCGCGTCAGCCGGATGCACTCCAGTTCCGGAAAACCGGGTCGACGAGAATTCTGACGGGGGTCGACATCGTCTGTCCGAATTCCTCGAAGAGCACGTCGCGAGATTCGAAGGTGCCCAGATCGCGGTCGACGAATTCGGAGAAGTCCAAGCAATCACACGAAACAGACTTGCCCCAACTGATCGGAGCGCGTCCGATCGCGTCGAACAGTGTCTCCTCGCCGGTATTCGTGAACGGTTCGAGCGCTGAGACCACCGCAGGTGAAACGATCTCGGAGATGTCCGGCCAGCGTCCGTCGACCAGAAATTCCGGCCACGCCAGCAGCACTGACTTCGGAATCACCGCATGTAGACGCCGAAATCTCGGGTACCAGAATTCCCCGCGTAGTACGAGACCGCGTACTCGGGTGGCGATACCTCGGCGGCGAGCCAACGCTTCGACGATAGCCAGTCTCTGACTGCAGGATCCGCGCTCTCGACTCAATGTCACCGAGACGGGTTGCCGGTCGTCGAGGCCGTACACCGGCCGAATATTTGCAACGACGCTGCGATGCGCCGACACCAGGAACTCCTGCGCCGACTGGATCGCACCTTCTGCAATGTCCTCGTAGAGGCGGGCCACGTCGTCGTGGCCCCAGTCGAGGATCGGAGTTGCGGCCACATCGCCACCCGACGCGTCGTGGCGGATGTCACCTTTGCGGATTCCACCGAGCAGTACGCACGTCATGTCTCAACCGTAGTGCGCGACCGGAATCGGTGGAGCCTGACAGAATCCCAACCGTGAAGAAATGGCTGTTGTTGATCACCGCGATCCTCACCGAGGTGTCTGCGACGCTGTCGTTGCGCGCCGCCCTCGATCACCCGGCTTGGTACATCGTGGTCGTCGGCGGATATCTCGCAGCATTCACCGCCTTGTCGTTCGTCCTGCGGGAGGGCATGGGACTCGGTGTTGCATACGGAATCTGGGGCGCAACCGGAGTTGTCCTGACCGCAGTATTCGCAACGGCCCTTTTCGGAGATCCTCTGACGGCCACCATGGGCGTCGGGATTGCACTGGTCATCGGCGGAGTGCTGTGCGTCGAACTCGGCTCCCAGGCTGCCGCCGACAGCGGGCCGGCGGACCCAGCATGACCTTCGTATTTCTGATCGCTGCAATTATTTCCGAGGTCACCGCGACGTTGTCACTACGGATGGCGTCGCAGGACGGCAGCGACAAACGATGGCTCGCGGTTGTCACCGTGGGGTATCTCGCCGCGTTCGCCTTCCTGACCCTCGCGCTCGACGCGGGCCTCACCATCGGCGTCGCCTACGGAATCTGGACCGCATGTGGAGTGGCGTTGACGGCAATCGCATCCCGCATTCTCTTTCGCGAACCGCTGACCAGGCTCATGATGGTCGGGATCGGCCTCATCGCGGCAGGCGTGCTTCTCATCGAACTCGGTGCGAGTCACTGATCGCTGCACACATCAGTGTAAGGTTTACCTAACTTTGCTCTGGAGGTAGTCCACGGTGCTGATCCCTGCCCTTCGTGAAATCGCCGACGGTCCACAGCTGGACGACGATTCCCACTTACGGGAATCCGACCGCCACACTCCGATGGCGCGCGCTGTCCCGGCGCCGTTCCAACTCACGACGTACATCGTCGAGACCGACCACATCACCCGGTGGCCAGAGCACGCTCACGTCGAGCACGAACTGATCTGGTCCGACCGCGGTGTCGTCAACATGATCATCGACAATCAACTCTGGACCGTCACGCCCGGCGTCGGCCTGTGGATCCCCCGCGGGGTCCTCCACGAAGGTCAGGCAAATCCCCACGTCGCATTCCGCGCCACGCTCTTCACCCCCGAGCTGTGGACTCCCGCCTGGAACGAACCGTGCATCGTGACACTGAGTGAGGCAGCCCGGGCACTGCTGATACACCTCGCCCACACCGGAATGCCTGCAGAACAACGCCTTCGGGCACAGCAGGTTTGTGTCGATCTCCTCACCCCGGCATCGGCACCTCACTTCGACGTACCGATCCCCCGAGATCCGCGGCTACGGATGCTCGTCGACAAAGTGCTGTCGGATCCCGCCGACGATCGATCACTCGATCAGTGGGCTCACGTTCTCAATCTCAGCCGACGTACGGTCACCCGGATTTTTGCCGCGGAACTCGCCTTGAGCTTTGCGCAGTGGCGCACTCTGGTTCGTATGAGCACGGCCCTCGGCATGCTCGGAACCGGAATGAGTGTGAACGCCGTCAGCCGCCGTGTCGGTTACGGGACGTCGAGTTCCTTCATCGCCGCTTTTCGCAAGACGGTCGGCTACACCCCCGGCAATGCGCTCGCCGCTGTCAACTGACTCGAGCCTGACCTGTTGTCGACATCGGCTGGCCCCTTCGCTACACGCACGCGCCCTACATTCACTTAGGTAAGCCTGCTCTCACGTGCGTACTGCGCTGAGTCGTGCAAGCACTTCCCTGATCAATCCCGAGGAGTTTCGCGTGTTCAGATCTGCCCGTCAGAGAATTCGTCCCCAGCGGAGGCGACGAATCGTTGTTGCGCTCATGCTGGCGGCGGCACTGCCTCTGACCGCCTGCACACAGTCGTCATCGGACGCCCAGGAAAACAATTCATCGGCATCCGCCGTCGAGGACGGCGCCTATCCCGTGACGATCAAGCACGCTTTCGGCGGGACCACCATCGACAAGGAGCCGACACGGATCCTCACCCTCGATTCCGCAGCGGCAGACACGGTCATCGCCCTGGGTGTCACTCCGATCGCGATGCAGAAGGACTCTTGGGCCGGCGACGCCGACGGGTTCCTGCCGTGGACCCGCGCCGAACTCGAAAAGTCGGGCCAGACGCTGCCCACGCCTGCGCCGTACTACTCCGACAGCGGCGAGCTACTGTTCGAGCAGATTCTCAATGCCGCGCCTGATCTGATTCTTGCCCCGTACTCGGGCTTCTCCGAGCAGGATTACCAGCGCCTGAGCTCGATCGCCCCGACCCTCCCGTACGACACCAAGCCGTATCAGCCCAGCTCGTGGCAAAACCTCGCCACCGATGTCGGCAAGGCACTCGGGCGTCCCGCTCAGACCGCGGCGCTGATCAAGTCGGTTGAGGAATCGGTCCAGGAATCGAAGGCGAGTCATCCCGAATTCAACGGAGTCACTTTCGCCTTCGGTTCCTACATCCGTGAAGGAGAAACCGAAACCGCCATCTACGGTCCGGACGATCCGCGCGTCAAGTTTGTCGAAAACCTCGGGCTCACAGTCGCTCCCGACGTGGTGAACGGCGCCAAGAACTTTGCCGGCGACTCGTTCCTTTTCGGCATCAGTATGGAAAAGCTCGACACGATCGACACCGACGTGTATCTCGGTTGGGCAAGCGATCAGTCGGAAGTCGACAGCACATTGGCCAACACTCTGTTCTCGCGGTGGCCGGTCATCGCCAACGGCAAGGACCTGTGGATCACCGACAATCGCCTGACTGCAGCGACAATGTACGTCAGCCTTCTGAGTGTTCCGTGGGCGACCGACGAACTCGTGCCACAGTTGACCGAACTGGTCGCAAAATAGCAGCCCGCTCGGTCTGATCAAGCAACTGAAGGCCACTCACCGCGAAGTGTCGCGAAAACCACGGTGTCGGTCCACTCGTTCTTGATCCACGCGTTCTGCCGAAAATGTCCCTCTCGCCTCATACCGATCCGCTGCGCGAGTCGCGCCGAGGATTCGTTTCTCGAATCCATTCGCGCGACCACGCGGCGCAATCGGGGTGTCGCGAACGCGAGGTCGATCAGAGCGGTCACTGCTTCCGTCGCGAATCCTCGGCCGCCGAACTCGGGCGAAAATGCCCACCCGAGTTCGGCGGTGTGCTCGACTTCGGCTGTGCAATCAGATTCTTCGACTCGCCAAGCACTCACGCTTCCGACAACCCGGCCCCCGTACTCGACAACAAGTGCCACCGCGCCCGATGCCAGGTCGCGGCGAGACATTCTGGTCTGCACGGCCTCTCGAGCCTCCGCGAGACTCCAGGGTTCGTTGAGCAAATACCGGCATACGTCGCTGCGCCCGTAGAAGGTGAGAAGATCCCGGTGATCGCCTGGGCGGTAGGTACGGAGCACCAGCCGGTCCGTCCGGATCACACCCGGTGCAGGCCTCATCGCCACACCTACGTCCGCCATATCCATGCCGTCACGGTAGGTTCTTTCGAATTCGTAGGCGAATGAATATCGCAATGCTGTGCAGCGCTCAATGTTTGATTTGCCCTCCGACGGGCTACTTCACCACCGTAAAAGGTCGGGACAGGGAAATATGCCAGGCTATTTCGCGCTTGAAATCTAGGGGCGGTCATGTCCGAGGATTCACTGGTAAAGCAGGGTGTGGCAAAAGGAAGCGCGCTGGGCGGAGCCGTTCTCCTCATCACAGTCGGCGTGCTCGAAATCCTCCAAGGCATCTCGGCGATATCGGAGGACGACGTGACAGTCGTCGGCCCGGAATACACGTACCAATTCGACCTCACTTCGTGGGGATGGATCCACCTCGTACTCGGTGTGCTCGTCACCGCTGTCGGAATCATGCTCTTCACCGGCGCGACGTGGGCACGGGTAGGCGCGATAGTCATCTGTTCTCTGTCGATCCTCGCGAATTTCCTGTGGCTACCCCACTCGCCGTGGTGGTCGATCATCATCATCGCGCTCGACGTATTCGTCATCTGGGCCGTCGCGACCTGGAATCCCGAGGTCATCTGAGGTCACCCGCCGAATCATCTTCGCAGTTCAGCATTTCAACTGTGCGCCAGTAGTTTCCGTCCCGGGAGGACCATCATGGCAAACGGCACGAGCGACGGACCACTCCAGGAGGACGAACGTGCCGAACTAGCCCGGTTGCGCGAAGAGGTAGCAACACTTCGCGAGCAGACTCCCAGCGCCCGCGAAACGACCGTCGAGAAAGTCTCCCGACCACCTCGACATGGGCTGCGGTGGACCGCGGTGACAATCCTGCTGGTGCTGGTCGCACTGCTCGCAGTCTTGTCGGTAACCACCCGCTTCGTACGTAGTCAGATCCTCGACACGGACCGCTACGTCAGCACGGTAGCGCCACTGGGTGAGAATCCAGCCGTGCAAGCGGAGATCACGAATCAAGTCACGGACGAGATCTTCGATCGCGTCGACGTCGAAGGGCTCACCACCGAGGCACTCACGGCATTGACGGATGTGTCGAATCTCGAAGCCAACGCGCCTCGCGTGGACCAGGCGTTGGTGGGTTTGGCACCGGTGATCGCCGGCCAGGCGAAGAGTTTCGTCCACGACACAGTGGCCTCGCTCGTTCGGACGCAGCAGTTCGAAGACCTTTGGATTCAGGCGAACCGAGCGGCGCACAACTCCCTCGTCGCCGTCATGACCGGAAACTACGGACCCGACTCGGTCGAGGTCGACCAGAGCGGAACGGTCAGCATTTCACTGAGCACGATCATCGACCGGGTGAAAACGGCGCTGACCGACCGCGGCTTCGCTTTCGCAGACAAAATCCCGTCCGTGGACAAGGAGTTTGTTCTCTTCCAGTCCCCCGAGCTGGTGAAGGCGCAGCGAGCCGTCTCGGCACTCGACAAGGTCTCGGCGGTGCTGCCGTGGTTGGGAATTGCTTGCGCAGCAGCCGCTGTCGCCGTTGCGCCAACCGGTCGCAGGCTTCGTACGCTGTCCCTGGTCGGACTGTCGATTGCGTTGGGAATGCTTGTTCTTGCGATCGGAATTCTGATCGGGCGCGCAATCTACCTCGACAGTGTCCCTACCGATATCCTCTCGCCAGACGCCGCCACCGCTGTCATCGACACAGTTCTGGTTCCGCTTCGGACGAGCCTTCGCGCGGTTGCGGTCCTCGGTGTGGTGGTGGGGCTCGGCGCCTACCTGATCGGTGGGTCGTCGTCGGCGATCGCCGTTCGTCGAGGCTACGGGCAGGCGTTGGACTTCGTCCGGCATTCTGCAAGCGGCCGAACGCCGAATCAGGTGGAGCGGTGGGCCAATCAGCTTCGTGTCCCACTGCGCTGTGCCATCATCGGCATCGCCGCCCTGTTGCTGCTCTTCTGGCGCTACCCCACCGGATTGGTCGTTGGTTGGATCGTCGTCATTGCGCTCGTTGCTCTCGTCGCACTGGAAGTATTGGTTCGTCCCGCACGCGCCGCCGCGCAGGACGCCGGGCCTGACGACGGCGGAACCGACGACGCCAGGCCCGGGGCAGAAGATACGAAAACTACGCCAGCGCCTTTGCCTTGATGGCCTGGAATTCCTCTTCGTTGATCGCGCCTGAGTCGAGAAGCTCTCTGGCGTCGGCGATCTGCTGAGTCGGCGATTTCCCGGCGACCTTTCGAATGTAATCACTCTGCGCGTGTATGTGCTCTTGAGCGGCTTCCATCGACCGCCTCGTCATTCCGTCATTCTTGACGACCACGTAGATCATCGCGGACAGGAATGGAATGACGAAGAGGAATATCATCCACAACGCCTTGGCCCAGCCCGAAGTCTCGTGATCACGGAACAAGTCGGTGATGATCGAGAACAACACGCTCAAGTACGCCACAAAGGCAAAGCAGACGAAGATGAACCAGAAGAATTCCCAGAAGCCTTCCATGTCAACGCTCCCTGTACTCGGTTTTACACATCAGGAGTTCGGGAGGCTGACGTTCCGCGCCTGAGCTCCTGCATTCGGCCAGAACTCCCTGGTCCAAGGTCATTTCAGTATGCGCCGACGATCCCCGTTCCGGCTACAGCTCGAGAGAGTTCAGACTCGCCGACCGCTCATCCATTATCGGAATCACGATTCTCCGATCCGAGATCTCTTGTCTGGCCGCTTTTTCGACCAGAAGAGGCACGAAGTCGCGGATCCGACATCCCGCAAAACGCTGGTGAATTGTTCGCACTCTGTTTTCGATCTCCGGTGGAGGAACGGCGGGATAGCGGGAAATGAGGCGAGTGATCACCCGCTCGACGTGGAGCAACTCTTCGTCGCCAGTCATCCATTAATGGTCGTCCGTCCAGCCGAGCACGTCAAGACTCGGAAAGGGTTCGAAAACAACACGATTCGGGTCTCGATTGCGAAGAGAATAGGTTCACCGAATATGGGGCATACACATAAGGGCGGACGGTTCCCCGCGCGCTCGCGTTGCGCTCATGATGCCAGGGAGTGGAAGTGGGAAAGAACGCTCGGATTCTTCACGACGACACCCCGTCGACCCTTACCGACGACGCGCCGCCCGTGGCAGAAAAGCCGATGAAGAACAAGGTGTACCGCCGCAAACTCAAGCCGTTGCACGGCGAACTCGTGGCTTTGCAGGAGTGGGTCAAATCGTCTGGAGCCAAGGTCTGCATCGTATTCGAAGGTCGAGATACCGCGGGGAAGGGCGGTGTCATCAAAGCCATCACCGAGCGAGTGAGTCCGCGAGTGTTCCGGGTCGTTGCGTTACCCGCCCCGACCGAGCGAGAGCATTCGCAGATGTATGTCCAGCGCTACGTCCCGCATCTTCCGGCTGGCGGTGAGATCGTCATCTTCGACCGAAGTTGGTACAACCGTGCCGGTGTAGAACGAGTAATGGGCTTTTGCACCGAAGAACAAGCACATCAATTTCTCCAGCTCATTCCGACCGTCGAACGCGCGATCGTCGAATCGGGAGTCATTCTGCTCAAGTACTGGCTCGAGGTCAGCGAAGAACAGCAGCTCTTACGTCTGCAGAGCCGGATCGACGACCCTCGAAAGATCTGGAAGCTGTCGAATCTCGATCTGAAGTCGTTCAGTCATTGGTACGACTACTCGCGTGCCCGCGACGAGATGTTTCGCTTCACCGACACCGGCTGGGCGCCATGGTATGTCGCAAACAACAATGACAAGAAACGCGGACGACTCAACATCATCAGCCACATTCTGAGTCAGATCCCCTACGAGCCCGTGCAATCCACGGACATCACCCTGCCGAAACGGCAGAAGGCTCACGGCTACCAGACGCCCAAACAACCGCTGCACTGGATTCCGACCCGGTATTGACGATCGCCAAGGAAAGGATGTGCGGTCATGAGCCCCACGCCGTGGCATGCGCAGAGTGGCGAATCAGTCGTGTCCGTACTGCAGTCGGACCCGGAGCGCGGACTGCAGTCGGATGAGGCCGACCAACGGCGACGACGCTACGGGTCGAACGAAATCACCTCGACGCCACCGCCGTCGACGTGGTCGATCGCGCTGTTGCAGCTGAAAGATCCGATGAACTTGATGCTCGTCGCCGTGGCCGCGGTCAGCATCGCCATCGGTGAAGTGCCGACAGCAATCGTGGTGGCGGTGCTCGTCGTGCTCAACATCGTCCTCGGAACTCGACAGGAGTTGAAGGCACGGGCCAGCGTCGACGCCCTCGCCAAGATGCAGACGCCCCAAGCACGGGTCATTCGTGACGGGAACCTGATTCAACTCGACGCTACCGAACTGGTGCCGGGTGACATCGTCCAAGTCGAGGCAGGAGACATCATCGCTGCCGACGGACGGTTGCTCGCCACCACCACCCTGGAGACGCAGGAAGCCGCATTGACCGGGGAAAGCGCGCCGATACCGAAGGACCCGAATACGCTGAACAACGAGGATATTCCGCTCGGAGACCGCAGCAATCTGGTCTTCCAGAACACCTCGGTCACCCGCGGCACGGCGACCATGGTGGTCACCGAGACCGGGATGCAGACGCAGATAGGCCGGATCGCGTCGATGTTGTCGGCGGTCGCCCCTGGCAAGTCGCCACTTCAACGTGAATTGGACTCTCTCACCAAACTTCTCGGAATCATCGCGTGGACGGCAGTGATCGTCATCGTCGTCATCGGGCTCCTTCGTGGGCAGGACCTGACTACGCTTCTGCTCCTTGGTATCGCAATGGGAGTGTCCGCGATTCCGACCGGCCTGCCAACATTCGTCCAGGCGATGCTGGCCTACGGTGCCCGTCAACTGGCCGACGCCAAGGCCGTCGTGAAGAACCTGACCGACGTCGAAACACTCGGCGCGACCAGTGCAATCAACTCGGACAAGACCGGCACGCTGACCATGAACCAGATGACCGTCCGATCGCTGTACGTCCACGGCCGTTGGTACACGGTCGAGGGCGAAGGCTATGCCAAAGCGGGAAGGATAACGCAGGTTGCCGGCGAGGCGCCGCCCGACTTCACCCTTCTCGCATACGGACTGTGTCTCGACAGCGATGCAACGGTTTCCGATTCCGGGGAAGTTGTCGGCGACCCGACCGAGGCCGCGCTCGTGGTGCTCGCGGCAAAGATCGGTGCCGACGCCCCACTCACCAGACGGACCTACCCGCGGGTGGCGACGGTTCCGTTCGATTCCGCGTACAAGTTCATGGCCACGTACCACCATCTCGAAGTCGACGGCGTAAGTCAGTTCGTCGGATTGGTCAAGGGCGGACCCGATGTCGTCCTCGCTCGGTGTTCTTCGGCCTTTCTCCCCGGCCGTCGGCAGGTCCCGATCGAGGAAGTCCGAGACGAACTCACGGCAGCAAATCAGTCCATGTCCGAAAAGGGTCTTCGGGTGCTGGCATTCGCGGTCAGACGCCTCGACGGACGGGAAGACGCTGTCGTGGCCGACCCCATGTCCTTTGTCGAGGACCTGACGTTTGTCGGTATGGCAGGCATCATCGACCCGCTGCGTCCGGAGGCGGTCGATTCGGTGCGCACCGCACACCGGGCCGGCATCGAGGTCCGCATGATCACCGGCGACCATGCCATCACCGCCGCAGCGATCGGTGCCGAACTCGGACTCGGCCCGGGCTCGGTGGGCGGAGGCGAGTTGCAAGCGATGACCGATGAAGAACTGTCGACCGCGTTGCCGAACCTGCACGTGTTCGGCCGCGTCACTCCGCAGGACAAACTTCGCTTGGTCGATGTCATGCAGAGCGGTGGCGCCGTCGTCGCGATGACCGGAGACGCGGTCAACGACGCCGCCGCGTTGAAGAAGGCAGACATCGGCGTCGCCATGGGCTCGGGCAGTGAGGTGACCAAACAGGCGGGCAAGATGGTGCTCACCGACGACAACTTCGGCACCCTCATCACCGCGATCACTTTGGGCCGCAACATCTACGGAAAAATCGTCTCGTACATCCGCTACCAGATGTCGAAACTCTTCTCCTTGGTTCTCCTCTTCCTCGCTGCGAGCATCTTCAACATCAACGAGGGTGTGGCACTGACGCCACTGATGGTGCTGTTCCAGCACTTCTTCATCACACTGTTCCCCGTCGCCGTGATCATGCTCGACCCGCCGCCACCGGATCTGATGAACAAGCCTCCGCGCGATCCCAAGATGCCGATCGCACATCGAAGCGCAGTCGCTCAGTGGCTCGCGTACGGTGTCCTGCAATTTGCCGTGACACTCGCGGCGATGCTTCTCGCACCCGGTGAAATGAGTACTTCCGATGCGAATGTTCCCATGACCACAGCATTCGTAGTGCTCTCTCTCGGTTCGATTCTCGCGGGGCTTACCATGCGGCGTGATCCCGAGTCCGGCGTGGTTCCACCGGTTCTCGGTGCCATCAAGATCTTGACGATCCCCACGGTCGTGACCGTATTCGCCGTCGAGGCGGGCGTCCTCCAGGACCTCCTCATGACAACCTCACTGACCGGCGCCCAGTGGCTCGCCTGCCTGGGTTGGTCGCTGATCATCCCGGTTGTCGTCGAGTTGGACAAGGCAATTCGACGCCGCCGCCTCGCACAGGCACCTGCGCCCCTCCCTGCGACCACCGCGGTTGCCCCCGAGCGCGCCCGTTCGCTCCACTGAGGGAGGACAATCAAACGATGATGTGGGCGGAGAGTCTAGGTCGGCTACCGGGCGTCGCGACTGCCCGTGGGTATCGCCGCGAGTGGTTGCGAACAGACGTCACTGCCGGACTCGTCTTGACTGCCCTGCTCATCCCGGCAGGCATGGGCTACGCCGAGGCCGCCGGGTTGCCTGCGTACGCCGGGCTGTACGCCACCATCGTGCCTTTGCTCGCCTACGCGGTAGTCGGGCCCTCGAAAATCCTTGTACTCGGACCTGATTCGTCACTGGCGCCGCTGATTGCCGCCGCGGTCATACCGCTGGCAGTGGTCGGCGATTCGGAGAATGCGCTTGCACTAGCCGGTGTTCTCGCCATTCTTGTCGGACTCATCCTCGTGATCGGCGGATTCCTTCGTCTCGGCTTCGTGACCGAACTCCTCTCGAAACCGATCCGCCTCGGCTACCTCAATGCCATTGCACTCGTCGTCGTAGTTGGTCAGATTCCCAAGCTGCTCGGATTCTCCGTCGACGCGTCCGGTCTACTCGGTGAAATCGGCGGGATCTCAAAGGCCCTGGTGGGTGGCGACGTCGACCCCCTCGCTGCCGCCATCGGTGTCGGTTCGCTAGTCGTCATAGTCGCCTTCCGGCTCTGGGTACCTGTTGTTCCCGGCGTTCTGGTGGCCGTTGTCGCGGCCATAGTCTTGTCCGCTGCCGCCGGTCTCACCGATGACATCGGCATGGTCGGCGCACTACCGGAAGGACTCCCCCTCCCTTCCGTCGGTGGAGTCACCTGGCAGGACGTCGGCCATCTGATCGGGCCCGCCGCCGGTATCGCATTGATTGCCTTCGCCGACACCGGCGTTCTCTCGCGCACCTTCGCCGCCCGCCACGGCGAGGACGTGAACGGCAGTACCGAAATGAAGGCGATCGGTGTCGCGAACGTGGCCGGCGGGCTGTTCGGCGGGTTTCCGATCTCGGCGAGCGGGTCACGAACTCCGGTAGCCGAACAGAGTGGGGCGCACACACAATTGGCCGGCGTCGTCGGGGCGCTCGCGGTCCTGGTGTTCGTCCTCGTCGCTCCCGGACTCACGGCATATCTGCCCGATGCAACACTGGCCGCCGTCGTCATCGTCGCCGCGTGTGCACTGATCGACGTGGGCGGCATGGTCCGCATGTGGCGCATGAGCACCGTGGAATTCGGCCTCGCCGTCGCGGCGTTTCTGGGCGTCGCCCTGGTCGGTGTGCTACAAGGCATCCTTGTAGCGATCGGACTGTCCTTCGCAGCGGTCATCGCGCAGGTATGGCAGCCACATCGAACCGAACTCGTCGAGACGGGCGAACCCGCCGGATTCCACGACATC
The DNA here is from genome assembly GCF_024436645.1 of Rhodococcus sp. T9N. Lineage (NCBI taxonomy): Bacteria > Bacillati > Actinomycetota > Actinomycetes > Mycobacteriales > Nocardiaceae > Rhodococcus > Rhodococcus sp. T9N. The sequence goes on from NZ_JAMSKS010000004.1 coordinate 261,566, forward strand.
GAACGCCATCCAGATGGGCATCGCATCCCCGGCCTGGTGTTGGTGAGGTTTGACGCGCCACTGTTTTTCGCGAACGGCGAGATCTTCGACGAGTACGTTCGCTCCGTCGTCGCCAAGGCGCCAGATCCGGTCGACTGGGTGGTTATAGCCGCCGAACCGATCACCGGACTCGATACAACGGCAGTCGACGAACTCGTCGATCTGGATACATTCCTCGAAGGCAAAGGAATTCGGTTGGCATTCGCAGAGATGAAAGGTCCGATCAAGGATCGACTCATCCGATTCGGAGTCGGGGATCGATTCGATTCGACGCACTTCTACCCGACCGTCGAAGCCGCCGTGAACGCATTCCGCACCCGAACCGACGACTGACAAACGCCAGGCAGTCGGGAGCCGTGGCTGCATTGGGTACCGTTTGGTATGGGATTCACGACGGACAATGTTCCGGCACGCCGTATCGCTCAGGTCGCCGGCGTGGGCGGTATCGCCGTCGGCGTTGTCTCGCTGATCGCGTTGTACTCCACCAAGCCGATCAACCCGTTGATCGCCGTGGCCTCCTTCGTCCCGATACTGCTTGCGGTCACACTCGCAGCGTCCCTGATATGCCTGGTCTTTCGCCGCTGGATCCTGCTGGCGATCTCGGTGGTACTGATTGCGGTGGGCGCGTCGGTGATCAGTCCACTGTATGTGGCAAACAGTTCCGAAATCGACGGGCCGACTCTGCGCGTAATGCAAGCAAACCTTCTCTTCGGGCAGGCAGATCCCGCCAGTTTGACTGCGACGGTGCGCGAGAAGGCAGTCGACGTCCTGACGGTTCAGGAACTGACCACATCACTCGAAGGCTCTCTCAGAGATCAAGGACTCGAGCAACTGCTGCCGCATCACTACTTGGTACCGGACGAGGCCGGCGGGGGTGGCGCCGGTATTTACAGCCGTTATCCGCTGACGGACACTCGGGAATTGAACGGATTCGGACCGACCAATCTTGTTGCCGAAGTGGGCTTCTCGACTCCGTTCACCCTTCTGGCGGTTCACCCCGGACCGGCGTACGTGACCCCGCCCGACGTGTGGACTGCCGAGCTGAGCACTTTGCGAAACGCGCTCGACGCTGCTGCCGCCGAGGAAACCGTCATCGTCAGTGGCGACTTCAACACCACATTCACGCACAAGCAATTCCGTGACCTCCTCGATGTCGGCTACTCCGATGCCGCAGACCAATTGGGAGTAGGCATCGTGCGCACCTATCCGGCGGACAAGAAATTTCCCGCGATCGTCGGCATCGACCATGTACTTCTGCGGGGCGGACAGGCGAAGTCACTCGAGCGGATCGACATCGAAGGTTCCGATCACTTCGGCTTGATCGTCGACGTGGCGATCCCCAACTAGTCGGAGAGCACCCGACCCGCGCGAACGCGTTGCGGATCACCCGTGCTTCGGCATGCTTCGACCCGACACATCGATCGTCCGATGCAGGTGATGCGGCGTACGCAGGACGATCGACCGGTCCACCACGGATACGCCCGGAAACTGGTCGGCGAGATAACCTTCCAGACGCTGCACGTCGTCGATCGAGCGCAGCCACACCGCCAATGCGATGTCGTAGCTGCCGATCGTAGAAGCAACAAGCCTCGCCTCACGCAGGTGCGAAAGGCGCTGAGCAATTGCCTCCTTTCGCCCGTCGAGACGTAAGAAGTACCAGGCGTAGACCGGCCAGCCGGAGTAGGGCCGAGCAATCTCCGTGCGGACGACCAGTCGCCCCGTCGACAGCTCGTGAGAAAGGAGCGCCCCAGCGCGAGCCGGCGTGACTCCGAGGGCCGCAGCGAGTGCCGAGACGGTGACACGTGGTTCGCGAGAAAGAATGTCGAACAGCTGCGACTGTTCCTCTTCGCCGGCGCGTACACCACGAATCTTTCCCGCCGGGGCCGACTCGAGCGCGGCGATTTCTTCCGCATCGAGAGCACGTAGACGCCAGTTCCTCGCGTCGGAGTTCGCCGAGGACACGATCTGAGTTCGCATCGCGGTGATCATCGGCAGGGATTGTGTTCGCTCCAACACGTACCTGGACAATTGATCGAGGTCAGTGCAGGTGAGCGTGACGAGCAGATCCCGATTGCCGGTTGTGAGATCGACTGTGAGAACTTCGGGATCGTGCGCGACCTGTTCGGCAACGCTCATGGTCTGTGCCGGTGCGCATTCGATCTCGAGAAGTGCGGTCGCCGACACGATGGGTCCACCACGGTACGCAGCGATCCACGCTATTCCTTGCGAGTGCAGACGCTCCCAACGCCTGGTCAGGGTGACCGGGTCGGAACCGATCGCGCGTGAAAGCTCGGACCACGACGCTCGCGGCCTGATCTGCAGTGCGTTCAACAGCCGAAGATCGTCGTCCTTGAGCACCTGATCCTGCACCGAGGACCTCACTTTCAAAAGAATGCTGCACCGAAACAGGATCGAAACGCGTCGATCCTAACTTCATCACATCAATAGTCCACCAAATCCTGAGCCTCGAGAACGCTTACATCTTGCGTTCGTTCGCCCCCTCGAGAAAGACACCGACATGACCGAAGCATTCCCTGTCTCGCATGACGATTCTCCGGTCAGCGATCAAACCACGACGCAAAAAGTCGTTTTCGCCATGCGGTCGCCACGCCTGTGGATCGTGGTGACTCTGCTCCTCGGGCTTGCGGCAGGCGCGCAACTGATCGGCCCCGCAGTGATTCCCGTCGGCGCTGCCGCCATCACGATCCTGCCCATGGTGTGGGGACTGATTGCCGGCGGTGTCGTCTCGAGCCAGAAGTGGAAACCACTCGGCCTCGACCTTCAGGCTGCAGCCTCGGCAATCATGGGCCTGGCTGTTCTCTTGCTTTGTGCAAGGTTGTCTTTCACCATCGGCCCGAACATCCAATTGTTGTTCGAGGCGGGCCCCGCACTGCTACTGCAGGAATTGGGGCACTTGTTCGGCACTATCGCTCTCGCACTCCCGCTGGCGGTACTCCTTCGGATGGGGCCGGCCACCGTCGGAGCAACCTTCTCCATCGACCGCGAGGGTTCCTTCGCGATGGTCAGCGAACGCTACGGCCCCGATTCCGACCAGTACCGTGGAGTCCTGTCGATGTACGTCTTCGGCACTCTGTTCGGTGCCGTGCTGATCAGCCTGATTGCGTCACTGGCTACATCCTTCAACATCTTCGACCCCCTCGCGTTGGCGATGGGTGCCGGCGTCGGATCCGGCTCGATGATGGCTGCCGCTGCCGCCAGCGTCGTTTCGGCGCACCCCGAGATGGCCGACCAGGTACTCGCCGTGGCGGCCACATCCAACATCATCACCGGCCTCCTCGGCGTGTATGTCGGCATGTATGTCGCACTCCCCCTTGCTGATCGAATCTACGGCGCACTCACCAAGCGCTCGAAGACGACCAGCGAACGGAAAGCCGACATTGCCCCACGAGCGGTTGCGCCGAGCGTCACCGTGCCGCTGACCACGATCGTTCCGATTCTGTTCGTCGGTGGGGTCATCGTCTCCTCGATCGCAGCGGGTGGCGTATCTCGATCGATCATCGTCGGTTACTTGATCCTCACCGGATTGTTGCTCCTGGGCGTCGGCGTGGCCCGCCTGACCCGCGGCAAGATCGCGGCGATGATCGCAATCATCACCATCGGCGCCTTGGCGACAACACCGTGGTCCCCCATCGGTGACTTCGTCTCGAGCACCGTCGGGACTGTCGACTTTCTCTCGATCTGCACCCTCACCTTGACTGTCGCAGGTCTCAGCCTCGGCAAGGACCTTCCCTTGCTCAAGACGATCGGCTGGAAGATCGTGCCCGTCGGAATCGTCGCGATCCTCGCCTCTTACCTACTTTCCGTGGTCGTCGCGGAGTTCGCGCTGGGCCTCTGGCACTAGAACTGCACCCGAAGACGCTGAGAACCGAAGACACCGCGATCCGAAGACACAGAGAACCAAAGATGTTGAAAGGAAACAATACCCATGTCCATCGCTGACACCCGCACCCGCACAGACTCGGTTTCGAGCACGATCGAGAAGTGGGCATCACGCCTCATCGACGTCAGCCACACCATCCATGCTCACCCAGAGTTGGCATTCGAAGAGCATCATGCGTCGGCCCTCTTGGCGGACGCCGCGCAGGAAGCCGGCTTCACGGTTACTCGCGCCGCCTACGGCCTCGAGACGGCATTCGAAGCGGTGCGGGGCTCCGGCCCTTTCCGCGTCGTCGTCTGCGCCGAGTACGACGCCCTTCCCGACATCGGTCATGCGTGTGGACACAATGTCATCGCCGCTGCCGGACTGGGAGCAGCTGTCGCGCTCGGAGAGGTCGCGGAGGAACACGGCCTGACCGTCGTCCTTCTCGGTACGCCGGCCGAAGAACATGGCGGCGGGAAAGTCTTGCTGCTCGAACGTGGCGCATGGGAGGGCGCGGCGATGTCGATCATGGTCCACGGCGCTGCAGGTGAAGACGTCAGTTGCACCGTCACCGGAACGCAGGCAGTCGACCGGTTCGACGTGACCTACACCGGACGAGCCGCACACGCGGCCGCTGCGCCACACAAGGGCATCAACGCAGGCGACGCCGCCACGATCGCCTTGGTCGCCATCGGACTCCTCCGTCAACAACTTCCCTCCGACGTCAGGCTGAACGCCTACGTCGAGCACGGCGGCGAAGCAACAAACATCATTCCGGCCTCGACGTTGGTGCGAGCGGAAGTTCGGGCCGCAGAACTCGACGTGCTGTTGGACGCCAAGCGTCGTATGCTCTCCTGCTTCGAGGGCGCAGCTGTGGCCAGCGACTGCTCCTGGTCGACCGAACGCGCCGAACCGCGCTACGAGGAGCTTGTTCAACATCGCGTGCTGGCGACGATCTGGGACGAGGAGATCGCGAGCCTGGGCCGCACCGCGGCCGCCCGAACTCCCCTGACCGGCGGCTCGACAGACATGGGCAACGTGTCGAAGGTGGTTCCCTCGATCCACCCGATGATCGCGTTACGCGGCGTTACCGGAGTTCCTCACACGATCGAGTTTGCCGCTGATGCCCGCTCCGCAGCGGGCGACGAAGCTGTTCTGCACGGAGCAATTGCAATGGCACGCACTGTGATCCGAGCCGCCACCGGGGACTCGCGCTCCAACCTCCTGACGATTGCGGCCCAGCGCGAGTCAGGAGCGACTACCGTCACGAGCGCCGAATGAGCACCACCGGCGTCTATGTTTCCGCGCTCGAATTCTTCTCCATCGGCATCGGGCCCTCCAGTTCACACACGGTCGGTCCGATGCGAGCCGCCCGCACTTTTGTCGGCGAGCTCTCCGACGCCGGCTTGACCGCGTCGGTCGACCGAATTCGCTGCAATCTGCACGGCTCTCTCGCCGCCACCGGAATAGGGCACTGCACTCCCGACGCGGTGATCGCGGGACTTCGTGGGTTGGATCCTGAAACGTGCGAGCCGAACGACGTTCACGGGCGTTGGGCCGAGCTCTCGGACGGCGGATCGGTGAAGCTCGTCGGCGGCTCACTCGGGCACGTTGTGTTCACTCACGAGGACATGGTGTTCGAGCCGCTCGTTCGCCGTCACGGGCACCCCAACTCGATGACACTGACCGCCTTCATCGGTCGCGAAATCGTCTGTACGAGTACATATCTGTCGATCGGTGGCGGATTCGTACTGCGCGCCGGAACGGAGACGCAAGCAAGCGCGCATTCGATCAACTCACGCTATCGAACCGCGAAAGAGCTACTGGCGGAATGCGGCTCCGTAACTATCGCCGAGTTGGCACTCTCGGACGAAATCGCGATGCACGGCCAGGATCGGGCATTCACCGGCATCGACGCGATTTGGTCCGCGATGCGCACATGCATCGAACGCGGCACCCAGACCGAAGGTGTATTGCCCGGGCGTCTCGGAGTTCGCCGAAGAGCACGGTCTGCGAACATTCAACTGGAACAACGTAACTGCGCCCCCTCCTCACGCGAGTGGCTGACCGTCTACGCCATGGCGGTCAACGAAGAAAATGCAGCAGGTGGCCGCGTGGTAACGGCTCCGACGAACGGCGCTGCGGGCATCGTGCCGGCGGTGCTCTATCACCACATACGCGCTACGGGCGCCGGCGTTCACGACGTTCGAACCTTTCTCCTCACCGCTGCCGCAATCGGATCGATCATCAAGGCGAATGCCTCGATCTCGGGTGCGGAGGCGGGGTGCCAGGGTGAAGTCGGAGCTGCCTGCGCGATGGCGGCAGCCGGCTTGTGCGCTGTCATGGGCGGATCACCACGACAAATCGAGAATGCAGCTGAGATTGCCATGGAACACCATCTGGGGCTGACCTGCGATCCGGTTGGTGGCCTGGTCCAAATCCCCTGCATCGAACGAAATGCCGTAGCCGCCTCGACTGCAGTCACCGCAGCTCAGCTCGCATACCTCGGTGACGGGACGCATGTGGTGAGCCTCGATACCGTCATCGAAACCATGCGCCAAACCGGAAACGACATGTCCGTGCGTTACAAGGAAACCAGTGAAGGCGGGCTCGCCGTCAATGTCGTCGAGTGCTGAGGAGGATGTCGACGGCAGCGGCGAGGGCGGGCGGACGCCGTCGCCGGAAATATCATCCTCTCGAACGATGAAGTCCGGTGTACCGATTTCTACACTCGGTGACATGACTTTGTGGACGGTGACCAGATGATCGCTCATCACGCTGGAGGAATCCCACTGCACAATTCTTCACGGCACAACACTGCGGGGCCGTCGCGCTCGACGCAGTCCTCAGGTCGCAAGATTGCCGCGTTGATCGCGTTGGTCGCCGGTTTCTCCGCTGCCTTCGTTCTCGCCCCGGGCATGCTGACGAGTAGGCCGGGTGATGGGTACGCAGACCAGGGAGAACTCGTCGAGACGGTCCGCGCCGCGTTCGTCGAATACTGGAGTTCCGGTGTCCAAGCCTTCTCGCCGAGCTTGGAGTCCGCTGTCGACTACTGGCTGCGGTACCACGTGGCCAAGGCCGTGATCGCGGTAATCCTGCTGACGGTTCTGCTCGCACTCGGCCGGATGCTCAAGGCGTCGTTCGTGAACGCCGGCCCTCTGACGGCTGGAAAGAAACTCGCATTCGTCTCGGCGGGAGGGCTGGTCACGCTCCTCGCGATGTTTTCCTCGGTACTCGTGATGGCAAATGTCCAAGGTGTCGTTGCACCCTTCTCTTCGCTGATCTCGATGTTGCCCGTGGCCCAGACGGATGGGGCACTCTCCGAAACTGTCGGGCAGGTCCGACAACAGCTCGCTCAGTCGACGGGCACCGGAAATCAGCAAAGTCCCGCCCTCGAACTGATGATCAGCGACTTCGCGCGGTATCACTTGGCCATGGCGGTGATCGCGCTGATCGCGGCAGCAATATCACTGGCCGTGACTGTGGTCGTGTGGGCACGCTTCGCGAGAACGGCACGATCCGAGCGACGGACGAGATTCATGTCGGGGTCGATAGGTCTTCTCACTGCACTGTTCACGCTGGGATTGATCGTTGTCGGCGTAGCAAATATGGGCACCGCGGCAGACCCCGCGCTGGCCCTGGCGGCGTTCTTCGACGGCGGGCTCTGACCCAAGTCAAGGGTTCAGGCCAGGGTTCCGTAGTCCCCCGGTACCGGTTGAGGAGGTACCTGGGGACTGCGTCTGCCGTACCCGGGGTCGATGTGTGAGTGCCCTCGGACGGGCAGAGTTCGACTCATGAAAACCGGAGCAAGACGCATCCAGCTTGTCTGCCTGTGCAGCGCCATGGTTGGAGCTGTAATCAGCTGCAGCACGGACAAATCCACAGACACATCCGACAAGATCATGGACTCGACCATCACCGACCAGCTCGATTCGATCGTCGACGCAGCGGTGAATTCGACCGGGATTCCCGGTGCGATGGTGGGCATTTGGGGGCCCGACGGCAACTACGTCAAGGTTGCAGGAGTCTCGGATACGGCAACCAAAGCGCCGATGGAAACCGACTTCTACCACCGGATCGGCAGCGTCACCAAAACATTTACCGTGACCGCCCTGCTGCAATTGGTCGACGAGGGAAAGATCGGTCTCGATGATCCGATCTCCAAGTACGTCGACGGCGTCATGGAAGGTGATGCGATCAGCTTGCGTCACCTGGCAGGAATGCGCAGCGGCCTCGTGGACTACACGACGTCCGAACAGTTTGTGATGGAATATCTTTCGGATCCCCGCCGAACTTTCACACCGGAGGAACTCGTCGGGTACGTCAAGGACCTCCCACTCCAACTTCGACCAGGGACCACCGTCGACTATTCGAACACCAACACTGTTCTGCTGGGCATGGTGATCGAAAAGGTCTCCGGCTCAAAACTGTCGGAAGTCATCGACACCAAGATCACGACACCACTCGGAATGGAGCACACCAGCTTTCCCACCACCAACGCGTTCCCGACACCACACGCTCAGGGGTACACCAACCAAACGCTCGACGAATCCGTGACCGCGGCGACGGACTGGAATCCGTCGTGGGGCGGCGCCGCGGGTGCAATGATCTCGTCGTTGGACGACATGCGCATCTGGGTTCCGGCGCTGGCCAAAGGCGATCTCCTGACCGACGCCACTCAGAAGCAGCGCCTGCAAACCGTGAGCTTGAGCGAAGGGGACGACAGCTCCGGCTACGGACTCGGTTTGTTCAACAGCGGCGGCTGGATCGGTCACAACGGAAGCCTGCCCGGCTACAAGACAGTCTCGGTCTACTTGCCCGAGAAGGACACAACCCTGGTCGTCTTCATCAACACCGACATCGACGGAGAGACCGACCTGACCAGTGCTTTGATGGTGCCGATCACCAAGTTGATCAGCCCGGGCAACGTCTACGGCTGATCACCTCGGGTCCGATCCACAATTCGGACGAAAGTGACATCTCGGGTTTCGATCTGTCGATAGGCTCGACCGTCGACAGATCGAAACCCGAAAGAGGCACTCATGGGATCGTTGAACGACTGGCTTCTCGACAGCGACAGCCCGCTCGTGGGGATTGTGGGTGGCATCCTACTGACGATCGCAATGCTCTCCGGCGGTACAGGCATGTAACCCACCGCTCCCGATATGGCTCCGCACAGCGGTGGACGTTCAGTGCGTGATCCAACGAACATGTTCGTTACGAACATGTTCGTGTACGGTGAAATCATGCCCACTCAGCCAACAAGTCCGTCGAGCCGTCGCAATCGTCCGGCCAAACCCGCTCTGACACGCGAGAGCATCGTCAGTACCGCGGTGGAAATCTTGCGGTCGGAGGGCTTGCAGAAATTGACGATGCGTCGACTCGCCCTCGAACTCGACACCGGGCCGGCATCGATGTACGTGTACGTGCGCAATACCGCCGAATTGCACGCCGCCGTTCTGGACACACTTCTCGGAGTGGTCGACCTCGCCGAAAATTCCTCCGGCACTTGGCAAGCTCGCCTTGAACGGGTGTTGACCTCGTACACGGCCGTGCTGTTCGATCATCCCGGCCTCGCCCAGTCGGCTCTCGTTTCCCGGCCCAGCGGAGTTCACTACGTGCGCCTGCTCGAGCGCCTGCTGGCATTGCTCGACGAAGGCGAAGTCCCTCCAGGTCAGGCCGCGTGGGGCGTGGACTTGCTACTGCAGTACGCGACGTCCACTGCCGCCGAACACTCTGCGCCGAACAATTCCGCCGACGCGGATGCCCAATGGAGCGCGCTGACCGACGCAATCCAGAACGCAAACCCGCAGACGCACCCACTCGTCGCAAGACATGCAACAGCTCTACTTGCCGGTGAACCCACCGCGCGCCTCTCCTGGGGATTCCGCACGCTCATCACGGGCATCGAGAACACCCCACTCACTTCTTAGGAACCCACCATGAACCACTACCCCATCGCAATCATCGGCGCCGGCCTCGGTGGCCTCACCCTCGCCCGAGTCCTCCATCTCCGCGGAATCGATTCGGCGGTATTCGATCTCGAATCCGGACCGACAGCCAGAACTCAAGGCGGGATGCTCGACATCCACGAAGACTCGGGTCAGATCGCGCTTCGTGCCGCCGGCCTCTATGAGGAGTTCCGCGCCCTCGTTCATCAAGGCGGGGAAGAGACACGCGTCCTCGATCGAAATGCCGTCGTGCACCTGAGCGAGCAGGACACCGGAGACGGCGACCGCCCGGAAATCGACCGCGGCCAGCTCCGTGACCTACTGCTCAGCTCAATTCCGAAGGAAACAATCCACTGGGGAGCCAAGGTCCGCAGTGCTCATCCGTTGCCGGATGGTCGACACGAAGTTCACCTCGCGGATGGCACCCACTTCACCACCGATCTCCTGGTCGGCGCCGACGGTGCGTGGTCGAAAATCCGTCCACTGGTTTCAAACGACACTCCTGCGTACACCGGAATATCTTTCGTGGAGTTCGACCTTCACGACGCCGACAACCAGCACGTGGATGCCGCTGAAACCGTCGGCGGCGGAATGATGTTCGCACTCAGTGCCGACAAGGGCTTCCTTGCCCACCGTGAGACCGACAACAGTCTGCACATCTATGCCGCCCTGCGAGTTCCCGAGAGCTGGGCAGCGAGTGTCGACTTCTCCGACGATCACATCGCGAAGAAGGTTCTGCTGGAACACTTCTCGGACTGGGACGAGTCACTGCGTTCACTGATCGTCGAAGCGGACAGCTCGCTGACCCCTCGCCCCATCCATGCTCTTCCCATCGGGCACCGTTGGAGCCGTACTCCCGGGGTCACTCTGCTCGGGGACGCAGCGCATGTCATGTCGCCGTTTGCCGGAGAGGGCGCGAACCTGGCAATGCTCGACGGCGCCGAGCTCGGCGAGGCGATCGCGTCACATAGCGGCACGGAGGAAGGACTTGCCGCCTACGAAGAACGACTCTTCCCGCGCAGCGCCGCATCGGCACAACAGTCGGCTGACGGTCTGGACATGTGCTTCGGCGAGAACGCACCCCAGGGGCTCCTGGACATGTTCAACTCACAACCGTGACCTGACGAATTCGGATCAGGTCGTCATGCCTCGAGGGCAAGCGACGAAGACAAACCACGGTGGGCTTCGACTTCATCGAGCAGTTGGTGGGCTTTCTGCTCGACCACGGACAGTGCATCGGCGCCGGCGACCCAACGACGCGGGGGTAGCGGCGAATCGACAAGGGCTACAAGTGCCGCTGCAAGTTTCACCGGATCCCCACCCTGGGCACCGTTCATGCTCTTCCACGCTTCGACGGTCTTGCCAGTCCGAGCGTCGTAGTCGTCTATCGACAATTCCGGCCAGATCGACGACGCACCCTCGACAAGCAGTTCGGTCCGGAAGAATCCCGGCTCCACGATCGTCGTCCCGATTCCGTACGGTTCGACGTCGAATCGCAATGATTCCATCCAGCCCTCCAGCGCAAATTTCGACGCGGCGTAGGCTGCGCAAAACTCCTGACCAACCAGGCCCGCAAGCGAACTGACAGTCACGACATGTCCACCCCGTTGCCTACGCATCACCGGCAACACCGCCCGTGTCACATTGATCGGCCCGAAAAAGTTGGTCTCCATCTGAGCGCGAAGTTGCGCCGGACTGACAACCTCGAAGAACCCGGCGTAGAAGTTTCCGGCGTTGTTCACCAGCACATCGATTCCACCGAATCGTGCAACTGCCGTGTCCACCGCAGCATGTGCGGCTTGTTCGTCGGTGATGTCCAAGGCAATCACCAACAGGTCGTCATGCTCACCGATCGCTGCAGAAACACGGTCCGCATCACGCCCCGTTGCCACCACCGCGTGCCCGCCGGCAAGAGCCGCCTGAGCAATGTCGACTCCCATGCCCCGGCCTGCGCCGGTTACGAACCAGACTTTCTTGTCACCCATGTTCACTGTCCTCCCGTTTGATGGAGTCCAGTACAGAACAGATTCCACGGGCCTGGGAGTGCCTATCGTTCCCGGTAACAGCAGACCCCCTCGACGCCCCTCCTACTCGCGAAGAGTCGTCAAGAAGGCAATACGGTCGCCGCGGTAGAGCGAGCGAACCCGCTCGATCGGCACACCATCCGGGTCGACAGACGTCCGGTGCAATAGAAGCATCGGCATCGAGGTGGTGGACTCGACGAGCGTTGCCTCCCGCGGTGAAGCGAGCACCGTCTCGATCCGTTCGGTTGCGGAGGCAAAGACCACGCCGATGGAACGGATAGCCGCGTACAGCGACGTCGTCGCATCGAAAGCGTCGAGCATCTCACCGAACCTGCTGTCCGGCAGGAACGTTGATTCGAGTCCGATCTTCTCTCCGTCGGCGAAGAGAACACGCTCGAGGTGAACGACGCTGTCACCTGGTTCGATACCCAATTCCGTGGCGAGACCGTCGTCGGCCGACATTCGTTCGAAGGTCACAACCTTACGACTGGGTACTCGCCCAGCGCTCAGAGCACCTTCGGTATAGGAACGAATCGATAGCGGCTGAACCAACTTCGGACTCGCGACGACAGTGCCCCGCCCCCGCCGCTCGATTCGCCCTTCGACAAGAAGATCACGAAGCGCTTGACGGACCGTCTCGCGAGCGACTGTGAACCGCGCCGCCAATTCCCGCTCGGACGGGACTGCGTCGCCCTCCTCGAGCCCACTGAGAATGGTCTCGATCTCGGTGCGCACCCGGTAGTACTTCAACTCCGGTTCGATCACGACGCTCGAGGTCCCCGGCCCGGTGGACGTCTGCTGATTCATGGCGCAAGCGTACAAGAATTCGGTCTATACCAATTGTTAACCTGGAGTTCGTCTCAATTCCCCCTATTGGTCTAGACCAAACGTCACTATCTCTACATGCGAATTTTGATTGTGGGCGGAGGAATCCTCGGAACGGCGCACGCCGACGAGGCAATCCGTCGGGGACACGACGTCATCCATCTCGAACGTGAGCCCGAAGCCCGCGGTGCCACGGTACGGAACTTCGGCCTCGTCTGGGTATCCGGGCGAGCCCCGCACGAACTCGAAGCTGCGCTGCGCTCGCGCGAACTGTGGGCAGACCTTGCCGCCCGTGTCCCCGGCGTCGGATACCGCCCAGCCGGCTCCATCACCCTCATGCGCACCGAGGAGGAGGTCGCGGTCGCGCAGGAAGCGTTCTCTCGGCCGGACGCCGACAACCGAGGGTTCGCGCTTCTGGATCCCGACGCCGTTCGCGTCGTCAACCCCGCGCTCCGGGGCAAGTTTCTCGGCGGACTGCACTGCACGCTGGACGCCGCTGTCGAGTCACGGCAAGCGCTCCCCGCCATCCGTTCTTACCTCGAATCCACCGGCCGTTACACCTTCCACGCCGGAACGGAAGCCCGCGAGATCACGACGACCACCTCCGGCGCACACATCCGCGACGACCACGGTCGCAGCTTCGACGCCGATCTCGTGATCGTCTGCCCCGGAGCAACACTCGGCGGATTGGCTCGCGATCTCGCCGGCGATCTCCCGTTGCGCCGTGTGCGCCTGCAGATGATGCAGACAGCCCCACTCGGCGAAAAGCTCACCACCGCAATCGCTGACGGTGACAGCTTCCGCTACTACCCGGGTTTCGCCGGATCTGCCCTCGGTCACCTCCGTACAGTACAGCCGCAGGAACCGACTGCCGAGGAGCACCGCATGCAACTCCTGTGCGTGCAGCGCTTGCACGGCGGTCTGACCATCGGCGACACCCACGAATACGAGGAGCCCTTCGACTTCGACGTCGACGAGGCGCCCTATCGCCATCTGTCCGGAGTCGTGGAAACACTTCTGGGACGCGATCTTCCGCCAATCGTCAAGCGTTGGGCGGGCGTCTACAGCCAGTGCATCGACCCCTCACAACTTGTTCACCGCGCACAAGCCGCCGACAACGTCTGGGTGGTTGCCGGCCCCGGTGGCCGCGGTATGACGCTCGGCCCGGCACTGGCGGAACAAACCGCCGACCAGCTCGGTCTCTGAATCTCTCCGACAAGAAAGACTTCTCATGTCTCCGATCACCCTCGCCGTTCTCGACATGGCCGGCACCACCGTCGCCGACGACGGACTGGTTCTTCGCGCCTTCGCTGCCGCCGCTGAAGCCGGCGGACTGCCCGCCGAAGGCCCGGAAGCCGACGCCGCTCGCCAGTACGTCCTCGACACGATGGGCCAGTCGAAGATCGTCGTGTTCCGGGCGATTTTCGGTGACGAAGACCGCGCCCAGGCCGCGAACGCCGCCTTCGAAACCACGTACGACTCCCTCATCGACCAGGGCCTGGCCGAGCCGATCCCCCGCGCCGAGAAAGCCATCACCACTTTGCGCGAGGCCGGCATCAAAGTTGCCTTGACCACCGGGTTCAGCCGATCGACGCAGGACAAACTCCTCGTCGCGCTCGGCTGGGAAACCCTCGCCGATCTCACCCTCTCCCCCGCCGAAGCCGGTCGCGGTCGACCGTACCCGGACCTGATTCTGACTGCCCTGCTCAAACTTTCGATCGACGACGTCCACCAGATCGCCGTACTCGGCGACACGTCCAACGACGTGCTCAGCGGCATTCGTTCCGGCGCATCCATCGTCGCCGGAACTCTGACCGGCGCACACGACGAGCAACAGCTTCGCGACGCCGGAGCCACCCACATCGTCCCGTCCGTGACGGAGTTCGCCGAACTCCTCACCCACTCCTGATCTCACCTCCGAAAAAGGAATCGTCATGCGTCTACGCCCGAGCATCGCTGCGGCCGCTCTCGCCGTGTCCGTCCTTTCGTTCACCACTGCCTGCGGTGGCACCGGCACTGCTGCCGGATCAGACACCGAGACCGTCACCGTATACAGCGCCGACGGCCTGTCCGGTTGGTACAAGGGAAGATTCGACGCCTTCACCGCGCAGACCGGTATCGCCGTCAACCTCGTGGAAGCCGGATCCGGCGAGGTCGTCTCCCGCGTCGAAAAGGAGCAGTCCAACCCACAGGCAGACGTGATCATCACGCTGCCCCCGTTCATCCAGAAGGCCGACGCCCAAGGTCTGCTCGAGCCCAGCGGAATCGACACCTCCGCCGTTCCTACCGACGAGAAGGACGACGCCGGCAAGTACGTACCCGTCGTCGAGAATTACCTCTCGTTCATCGCCAATCCGACTGCATCACCCGCCCCACAATCTTGGGACGATCTGCTCACTGACCAGTTCAAGGGCAAGTTGCAGTACTCCACGCCCGGCCAGGCCGGCGACGGCACCGCGGTGCTCTTGCTGCTCCAGCACCTGATGGGTAAGGAAGGAGCACTCGACTACCTCGGAAAGCTCCAGGCCAACAACGTCGGACCCTCGTCTTCCACCGGAAAGCTCCAGCCCAAGGTCAGTAACGGAGAGCTGCTGGTCGCCAACGGTGACGTCCAGATGAACCTCGCCTCCATCGCCGACGACGGATCGAAGTTCGACATCTTCTTCCCCGCTGGAGCCGACGGCACTCGCACCACCATTGCACTGCCCTACGTAATGGGCCTCGCCAAGAGCGCACCGAGCAGCGAACAAGCCAAGAAGTTGATGGAGTTCCTGCTCTCCGAAGAATCCCAGAAGACCGTCGCCACCGATGCACTCGGCGTATCGGTCCGCGAGGACGTCCGAAGCGCTGCCGGTGAATCCACCGACAAGAACACGCCTTCCGGAGTTCTGCAGGGCGTCAACGTGTGGACCCCGAACTGGAACGACGTCCTCAGCTCGCTCGACGCCGACATCGCCGCTTACCAGAAAGCCACCGGGAGCTGATCATGGCAAGAACCAGACTGGGGCGGACGCTCCCCGAGACCGTCGGTGTTCACGGAGCGATCGAACATTCTGCTCCGGCCATCACCTTCGATCGCGTCAACGTCGCCTACGGCCGCGGGAAGACCGCAACCCATGCACTCGTCGATTTCAATCTACGAGTGGCGCCGGGTGAAACTGTGGCACTGCTGGGGCCCAGTGGATCCGGCAAGTCGACCGCTCTGAAGGCCCTCGCGGGATTTGTCCGCCCCACGTCCGGTTCCGTCAAGCTCGGCACCCGAGACATCACCAATCTGCCTCCCGCACAACGCGGTATCGGCGTCGTCGTTCAGTCGTACGCTCTCTTCCCGCACATGCGAGTATCCGAAAACGTAGCCTTCGGACTCCGAGCCCATCGCGTGCCGCGGTCGGAGATCGGCCCTCGCGTGGCCGAAGCCCTCGACATGGTCGGGATGTCGGCGTACGGAAAGCGGCTTCCCCGTGAACTTTCCGGCGGTCAACAGCAGCGAATCGCCATTGCCCGAGCGTTGGCAATTCGCCCTGGAGTACTCCTCCTCGACGAACCACTGGCCGCCTTGGATGCTCAACTTCGCGAGAGCATGCTCGGCGAACTGGCGAGACTGCGCGCAGCACTACCTGACACAGCCATGCTCTATGTGACGCACGATCAGAGTGAAGCCCTGGCGCTGGCAGACCGAATCGCAGTGATGCGCAACGCCAGACTCGCGGACATCGACACCGCTGAGGCCTTGTGGAAACGTCCGCCGTCCAGCTTCACCGCGGCGTTCCTCGGGGGTGCCAACCTGCTGCCCTGCACCGTCACACGCGTCATCGGCACCTCCGCGCTGGTCTCGATCGGTGGCACGCCGTTCACTGCTCACGCCCCGCAGCCCGAGATCGGGCACATCGAATGGGAGTCCGACATGGACGCCTACCTGTGTGTTCGTCCACACGCGGTAGCCGTAACCGGTGTCGGCGCACGAGGATCATTCCCGGCGCGCATCGTCTCGAGCGTCTGGCGCGGTTCCACGACGCGTCTGACGCTGGCTGTACGTGGCCTCGACGACGTCCGCGTCGACGCGGATGTTCCAGGGCACGACGAACGACCGGTCGACACCGAAGTGGGCGTCGTCCTGCCCACGGACGGCAGTGTCCTGGTTCCGGCGGATCGCCACCCATGACGACAACCCTGGAACGCCCCGAAACCGCTGCGCCCCAGCACAAAGACCCGATCCCGTGGCGCCGGATCGGCTGGACGCTGCCACCACTGCTTCTTGTCCTCGTGTTTGCTGTCTATCCCACCGCACGTGTCCTCACGGAATCTCTGAGCACCGCAGATGGCACCGGGTTGTCCACGTGGTCTTCGGTGCTCGGTTCGGAACTGTTCAGAACCGCGCTCTGGCGGACCATCCAAATCGCCGTGGCGTCGACCCTGGGTTGCCTGATCCTGGGAACCTTCCTCGCCTTGGTGCTTGCCTTCGTTCCGTTCGCCGGATCCAAGGTGGTGGGGCGATTGATCGACACGGTGCTCGCCCTGCCGTCTTTCCTGATCACGCTGGCGTTCACGTTCCTGTACGGGACAGCCGGCGCCGTCAACGCCTTGATCGTCCGCATCACCGGCGATGCGAGCGGCCCACTGAATTTCCTCAACACTCCGTTCGGTGTGATCGCGGCCGAAATCACTTTCTTCACACCCTTTGTCGTGCGTCCGCTATTGGCAGCGTTCACCCAGATTCCGCGTGAACAACTCGACGTGGCAGCCAGTCTCGGCGCGTCACCCGTCCGAGTTCTGCGACAGGTGGTGATGCCGGAAGCGTGGCCGGCCCTCCTGGCCGGTGGATCGCTCGTGCTTCTGATGACGCTGAATGAATTCGGCATCGTGCTCTTCACCGGGGCTAAAGACGTCGTAACTCTGCCGGTCCTCATCTACACCCGCGGCATTGTCACCTTCGACTTGCCCGGCGCAGCAGTGATCGCGACGGTCCAGGTCGCACTCTCACTCGGCCTGTACTGCCTCTACCGATTCACCTTCAACAGATTGATGGGAGGCAGCCGTGCTGCTGTGGACACGAAGCTCTAGGGCCCTCGTACTCGGATTCTTCACCCTGGTCGTCGCGGTGGTTTTCGTCGCGCCCATCGCCACCGTCGTCGCGGCTGCCTTGGCCGGATCGTGGACCGGTCCACTCCCGTCGAATCTCGGCGGCAAGAACTTCTCCACGGCGCTGTCCGACGAGAACTTCGCCAGCCTGATCGTCAGTTTGCAGACTGCATTCATCGCGGGGGCATTGGCTTTGATCGTCGGAACGTGGGCCGCGCTGGCCTCGCGTGAGGCACCGATGTGGCTGCGGCGCATCACCGATGCCGTATTCCATTTACCGATTGCGGTTCCGTCGGTCGCGATCGGCTTGGGTCTGCTCATCACTTTCAACGAGCGCCCGCTACTGCTCGGCGGCACCAAGTGGATCGTGATTCTCGCTCACACGGTTTTGGTGCTCGCCTTTGCCTTCAGTTCCGTATCGGCCGCGCTCGAACGGCTCGATCCCGCCTACCGTCAAGCTGCCGAATCACTCGGCGCCGGCCCGGTGCGGGTGCTGACACGGGTAACGCTACCGCTGCTGCTCCCAGCGTTGGGTGCGGCCGCCGGGCTTTCCATCGCACTGTCGATGGGTGAGCTGGGCGCAACGGTCATGGTCTACCCGGCGACATGGAAGACCTTGCCGGTCAGCATCTTCGGACTCACCGACCGTGGCCAGGTATTTCTTGCCGCAGCAAATACGACACTGCTGCTTGCAGTCACCCTGGTCGCCCTCATGGTGGTCGGCAGAATTCGTCGGCGCTGACCTTGCTGTGCGCCTTTATTAAACGCCGGGGGGTAATAAAGGCGCACAGCAGGGTTTATCCCTTCCTCAGGATGTACCGCTGAACCTTGCCACTCGGGGTCTTGGGCAGGTTCGGAACAAAGTGCACTGTGCGCGGGTATGCGTGCGCTGCAAACTTCTTCTTCACCAGGGTTTGCAGTTCCTTCTCGAGTTCGTCGTCACCGTCGACACCTTCGCGAAGAACGACGAACGCCTCGAGAACCTCACCACGCAACTCGTCGGGCATGCCCACCACGGCGGCCTCGATGACGTGCTCGTGCATGACCAGCACGCTCTCGACGTCGAAGGGACCGATGCGGTAGCCCGCCATGATGATGACGTCGTCGTCGCGCGAGGAGAAGAAGAAGAATCCGTCCTCGTCCGTCATTCCCGCATCACCGGTGATGTACCAGCGGCCGTCTTCGCTGAATCGCTGCTTCGTCTTCTCCGGCGCATCGACGTACCCGGTGAACCACATCAACGGGCTGTTGTGAGTATCGATCGCCACGCGTCCCTGAGTGCGGGCCGGTGCAATGTCATCCGAATTGTCTTCCAGCACAGCGGCAGACCAACCCGGCAACGGACGGCCCATGGATCCGGGACGGACATCGTCGCGAAGTCCGTCGGCCCAGGCGTTGACGATGAACATGCCGTGCTCGGTCTGGCCGTAGTGATCACGGACCTCGACGCCCAACGAGTTCTTCGACCACGCAACAACATCCGGAGTCAAGGGCTCACCGGCCGAGGAAGCGCGGCGCAGCGAGATGCCTTCCGGAACGGGAGCCTTGTCGGCACGCAGACTGCGGTAGACGGTCGGAGCGGCGGCAAAATTGGTGACACCGAACTTCTCGATGATCTGCCACGTCAGCGGCGCGGAGAATCCGGCGTGCAGCAGAAGGCTTCGCGTGCCGGCGGCAAGCGGGCCGAGCAACGCGTAGTACAGCCCGTACGCCCAGCCCGGGTCTGCGGCGTTCCAGAACACGTCGTCCTCTCGGACGTCGAGGCCGAACTCCTGGTAGGCGTGGAACGAGGCGAGCGCGCGCACCGGAACCGGCACGCCCTTGGGTGTTCCCGTGGTGCCACTGGTGAACAACTGCACCATCGGTGCGTTGCCGCCGACTGCCTGAGCAGCGCCCTTCGCGTCTTCGGCATCCTGAGCTGCGACAAGTGCGTCGAAGTCCAACTCGTCACCGGCCGCGCCGCCCGCGACGATGACCTGCCACGCTGCGTCGGCGGGGATGTCCTCTCCCGGCGCGAGCTTCTCGAGCTGATTGGCGTCGGAAATGACCACCTTCGCGCCGCTGGCCGTCAAGCGGAAAGCGATGGCCGGCGAAGCGAACGCCGTGAACAAGGGCACGTGGACTGCTCCGCGGCGCCAGATTCCGAGGAGCGCGACCACCAGGTCCGCAGACTTACCCATCAAGGTCGCGACGTTGTCACCCGGCTCGACTCCGAGGTCGGCCAGAGCTGCCGCGAAACGCGCCGACTGCTCACGTAGATGACCGTAAGTGAGGTCCACCGAGCTAAGGTCTGCCTCGACGACGGTGAATGCAACGCCATCCGCGGGATGCCGATCGCAGAGCAATTCTGCGGCGCTGGCATGCGGGGTGTCGTACTGGTCCAGCAGCTCGCGCACCCGTGCGGTGGGATCGGTGCTCATCAACTTGCTCCTTATCGATCGTCGTATGGTTGGCCCGACCGGTTACGTTGGCGGCTCGTCATACGTACTGTTCACCCCCTATGATCTAGCTCACAAGAGAACTTCACTACCCCCAGAAAGGGGTACCTGCGTGAACCGACATGCTTCGTCACTTCTGCGCCCCCGCGACGGGGACGCAATGCGAGGTGAACTCCGAACAATCGCAGCTCAGGGCGTTGTTCCCGTGCTGTTCGGAGGCGAGGTCCAGGACGGAACCCTGCACCTGAGCGAATTCGTCGGCACCCGCACCAACAACCTCAAGGGCTTGGCCATCCCGCCGCGCTCGGGCATGGGCGGACGCGTCGTAGCCCAGGGTTCACCGATCACCGTCAACGATTACGGCAATTCGCAGTCCATCACTCATCACTTCGACCGTCCTGTTCTCAGCGAGGGCCTGCATTCGATCATCGCCGTTCCGGTCATGGTTTCGGGAAAATCGCGCGCTGTGCTCTACGCCGCGATCCGCGATTCCGCTCCGTTGGGTGACCGAACAGCAGACGTCATGGTCGGCGCATCCCGGCGTCTCGGGATGGAGTTCGCCATCCGCGACGAAGTCGATCGTCGCCTGCAACTACTGCAGGCCGCCGCCGCGACTACCGCCGACGGTATGTCTTCGGAAGAGATCCGCGGAGTCCACGCCGAACTACGCAGTGTCGCCCAGACCGTCACCGACACCGACTTGCAGACCAAACTCCGCGGACTCTCCCAGCGTTTGGCCAACCTGCTGCGTCCTACCGCCGACGCCGAATCCGACGTCACGCTCACCCCGCGTGAAGTGGACGTTCTCTCTCAGGTCGCACTCGGCTGCACCAACATCGAAGCCGGCCAACGGCTTTCCCTTCGCCCGGAAACAGTCAAGAGCTATCTGCGAAGCGCGATGGGAAAGCTGGACGCGAGCTCACGCCACGAAGCCGTGGTGACCGCCCGGAGGTTGGGACTGCTCCCCTGACGGGTCAGTAGCCTTCAGGCAGGGCGGTGAGCATGTCGCGGGTGACTGCGACGGCGTTGTCCGAACTTCCGCCCCGCACAACCAGAGTCGCGAATGCTAGGTTCCCGCGATAGCCGACGAACCACGCGTGCGATCCCCCTTCGACCTCGGCTTCACCGGTCTTGCCGTACACCTCACCCTGATCTTCGACGCGTTCTGCAGTACCGCTGGTGACCACGAGTCGCATCATGCCGCGCAGGCCGTCGACCATGGCGGGCGAGATCGCCGGGCGCTCACCGTCGATGGTGGTTTCGCGCCCTGAAATCAGTTGCGGCACCGGAGTCGAACCGTTCGCGACCGTCGCCGCTGCCATCGCCATTCCGAACGGACTGACCACGACCTTTCCCTGACCGAACCCGTCTTCGGTCCGCTGCACCAGGTCCGACGCCGGCGGCACCGAACCGGAATCGATGGGCAATCCCACCACGTTGTAGTCCTGGCCGATGCCGAACTGCGCTGCGGCAGTGGTCAACGTGTCTGGTTGCATCTCGCTGGCCAGCTTGGCGAAGGACGTGTTGCACGAACGCGCGAAGGCCGTTGCCATCGGCACCGTGCCGAGTGAGAACTCGTTGTAGTTGGGGACGCTGCGCTCACCGATCTCGATCCGGCCAGGACATGGCACCATCGTGTCGGGGGTCGCCTGACCGGTCGAAATTGCGGCGCCTGCCGTGATGATCTTGAACGTCGAACCGGGCGGGTACTGACCCATCGTCGCGACCGGTCCGTCGCGGTCTGCTGCCTTGTTCTGTGCGACAGCCAGGATCGCCCCACTCGACGGTTCGATGACCACCATCATCGCCTGATCCTTGTTCACGTTCACGGCACGCTGAGCAGCGATCTGAATGTTGCGATCCAAACTGATACTGAACGACGGAACAGGTTGCGGCGCAGTCTCGGTCAGCACATCGGTGTCGACGCCGTTCTGGTTGACCGTGACGACACTCCAGCCGGCTTTGCCGTCGACCTCGTCGATGATCGTCTTCTTGATCTGCCCGAGAAGGTCGGGCGCGAACTCCGGGTCCGTCGAGACGAGATCCGATTCGTCCGAGACAGATACTCCCGAGATGGCTCCCAGTTGCGCCGATACCTGGTCGTAGTCGTCACTGCGCAGGCGGGTCACCAGATAGTCGCCCTTGACGGCCGTCGAGGATTCGGCGATCGATTGACCCGTCAGCGAAGAATCGAACCGACCGAGAACACTTGCGAGACTGTTCGCGGAACCGATGATGTCGTTGCTCTTGGAGCGATCGAACTTCACTCGGTAGACAATTCCCGGCACCAGGACATCCGTGCCCGAATGCTCGTTGACCCGCGCTCGCGGCGCCGCGGTTGCCCGCAACGAGATCGTCTGCTTGTCACCGAGGCGCGGATGAACGTCCGTCGAACTCCACCGGACGGACCAGTCACCGTCCTTGCGTCCCATCTGCAGCTCGCCGTCGTACGTCCACACGCGGTCTTTCGGAAGGTGCCACTCGTAGGTGTAGCCGACCGTCGCAGTGTCACCGTTCATCTTCACCGACGTGGTCTCGGCAGTCATCGACTCGGCCTGGAGCGCATCCCAGGTGTCACTCAATACAGGACCCGCGGAGTCAGGCCGGTCCGTCAGTTTTGCTGCCTCGTCGATATCCCTGTCACCGAACGCACTCAGGAACTGCTGCGCGACGGGCTCGGGGCCGGCGGGTTTCGGAGTACACGAACTGATCCCCACCGCCAAGAGAATCACGGTGCAGGAGGCCAACAGTTGGGCCGAGCGACTACGAGAGAAATGCCGAGTGTTCATCGAGCCCCATAGTAGGGCGACAAATGCTCCACCCAGCGTAGGCGCGACCATTGCACGCAGCTTGTACGGTCAGTCGAGCAGCACCGTCGAGAAGGTCGCGACCTGTCGGAACCCCACCCGCGAATAGGTCGACCGCGCAATCGTATTGAAGCTGTTGACGTACAGGCTCGCAATGCGACCGGTCGCCATGATCGACTCCGCTACAGCCGCTGTACCGGTCACGCCGAAGCCCTGCCCACGAAATTCCGGGTTGACCCACACACCCTGGATCTGGCCACAGCGAGCAGACATCGAACCGACCTCCGCCTTGAAAACGACCTGGCCGTCCTCGATGTGCGCCCACGCTCGACCAGCGGCGATCAGGCTAGCGACACGGTGCCGGTATCCGCGCCCACCGTCGTTGGCACGCGGGTCGACTCCGACCTCTTCGATGAACATCGCGATCGCGGCAGGCAGATAGATCTCGAGTTCGTCCGAGCGAACCTGCCGGACCAGTGGATCCGACGGGCACGCCAGCGGCTCGGAAACCGCGAGCAACGGCTGTTCGGGGCGCACCTCCCGCGCAGTTCCCCAGTCGAGCTCGAGCATCTCCCACAGCGGCAACGCCAGTTCGGCGCGGCCGACCACCGACGAGCACATGCGCGGAATCCGACAGGCACGGTCGGCGAATGCCCGAATGTCATCCGGATCGCCTCGAAGCGGAACCAGGTTCGCCCCGGCAAAGCACAGTGAGGACAACGGCCCGCCTCGACTCCACAGCTCGCCGTGAATCATTCGTGGGTCGACGCCGCATTCTTCGACGCGCGCGGCAATCATGCAGGCCGCCACCGGATCGGCGTCGAGTACCCGTCGGACGTCTTCGAGATCTCGACTTCCGACCTGCTTGGCTCCGAGGAGTTTGAGCATCCGTCAACCCCCTCGACTCGACTGCGCGTCCACGAATATCACTACCCGATCATGATGCACTCAGATTGCCACGAACCTGACACCGACGGGGAAGATTCATCCGGCAATCACTCAACTCACGGTGACGACCGGCGCACCCTCCGAGGCGTCACCCTCCATGCTTTCGGCAATTTTCATCGCCTCTTCGATCAACGTCTCGACGATCTGCGCCTCGGGCACCGTCTTGATGACCTTGCCCTTGACGAAGATCTGGCCCTTGCCGTTGCCGGACGCCACACCGAGGTCGGCCTCACGCGCTTCGCCCGGTCCGTTCACGACGCAACCCATGACTGCCACGCGCAGCGGGATCTCCATGCCTTCGAGGCCGGCGGAGACCTCGTCGGCAAGTGTGTAGACATCGACCTGTGCGCGGCCACACGAGGGGCATGAGACGATCTCGAGCTTGCGGGGACGCAGGTTCAGAGACTGCAGAATCTGGTTACCGACCTTGATTTCCTCGGCCGGCGGGGCCGAGAGCGAAACCCGGATCGTGTCGCCGATCCCCTCCGCGAGCAGCGCACCGAAGGCGACCGCGGACTTGATCGTGCCCTGAAACGCCGGCCCTGCCTCCGTGACGCCGAGGTGCAACGGGTAATCGCATTTGGCGGCGAGTTGGCGGTAAGCCTCGACCATGATCACCGGATCGTTGTGCTTGACGGAGATCTTGATGTCACCGAAGCCGTGCTCTTCGAACAACCCGGCCTCCCACAGCGCGGACTCGACCAACGCTTCGGGCGTCGCCTTGCCGTACTTCTCCATCAACCGAGGATCGAGCGATCCCGCGTTGACACCGATACGGATCGGAATGCCTGCGTCACCGGCAGCCTTGGCCACCTCTTTGACACGGCCGTCGAATTCCTTGATGTTGCCCGGATTGACGCGCACCGCAGCGCATCCCGCATCGATTGCCGCGAAGATGTAGCGCGGCTGGAAGTGGATGTCGGCGATAACCGGGATCTGGCTCTTCTTCGCAATGATCGACAACGCGTCCGCGTCTTCCTGACGCGGGCAGGCGACACGAACGATGTCGCAACCGGACGCGGTCAGTTCCGCGATCTGCTGCAGCGTTGCATTGACGTCGTGCGTCTTCGTGGTGCACATGGACTGCACCGAGATGGGGAAATCGCTGCCCACACCTACCGTGCCGACCTGCAGCTGCCGTGTCTTGCGTCGAGGAGCAAGAATCGCTGCGGGTGCCGAGGGCATTCCCAGTCCGATAGGGATGGTCACGTCTGTGCCTTCTTTCATAGCTTCACTGCAAGTTTAGCCGGGCGATCGCCGCACTACCGCGCGGCAACCGTCACCCTTCTCACACGGTCAGAAGATCTTGATCGGATTGACGATGTCAGCCGTGAGTGTCAGCAACATGAACGCGCCACCGATCACGATGAATACGTAAGTAATCGGAAGGAGTCTGGTGTAGTCGACCGGGCCGCCGGGAATCAAGCCTCGGCGGGCGCGGAACCAATCACGGATCTTCTCGTAGAAGACCACCGCGATGTGACCGCCGTCGAGCGGCAACAGCGGCAGGATGTTGAAAACACCGAGGAAGAAGTTGATCGATGCGAGCAGTCCGACGAACGTCGCCCACTGTGCACGGTCCGCCGCTTCACCGCCGATAACGCTTGCACCGACCACGCTGATAGGTGTGTCCTGGGCGCGTTCGCCGCCTGTCACCGATTCCCACAACGCACCGACCTTTGCCGGCAGATCAGCCATGGCCTTGACCGATTCGACCAGAGTGAAGCCGGTGAAACTCAGGGTGCCCGGAACTGCGCTGAAAGCGTTGAACTGGAGCAGGGGTGGCGACACGGTACCCAGGCTCATTCCGACCGCGCCCACAGTCGCCGAACGCAAATCACCTGTTGCCGGATCCGTCACCCACCGCTGCGCTTGTTCTACGACGACTGGAATCGTTAGATCCTGCCCGTCGCGTTCGACGCTGAGCACTGCAGTACCGGTGACCGGCTGCAGTTTGGCCACCACATCGGCCGATGTCGACACCGGTTGCCCATCAACGGCTGTGATCACATCCGACGGCTCCAACCCAGCCCGTTGCGCCGGACCGTCACCGGAGCAGGTCGCCAGAGTTCCGTCTTCGGACTGCGTCGGTGCGACGCACGACAGACTGCCCACCTTCGCCAACGTATCCCCGCTGCGATCCGGCAGGCCCCAGCCGAGAGCCAGCCCGTACAGCAGCGCAAACCCGAGAATGAAGTTCATCGCGATACCGCCGGACATGACGACGACGCGCTTCCACGCCGCCTTCTTGTACATCGCGTGCGGCTCTTCTTCAGGCGTCATCTCGTCGAGGGCCGTCATGCCCGCGATGTCGCAGAATCCGCCCAGCGGCAGCGCCTTGAGGCCGTACTCGGTCTCACCTCGACGGAACGAGAAGATTTTCGGTCCGAAGCCGATGTAGTAGCGGCGAACCTTCATTCCCAAAGCCTTGGCCGTCCACATGTGACCGGCTTCGTGCAGGGCGATGGACACGCCGATGCCGAGGGCAAACAGCACTACGCCCAGTGCAAAAACCATGAAAGCTCTAGCCCTCCTGCTTCACGAGCTGACGCGCTCGTGTGCGTGCCCAGCCGTCTGCGGCCAGAACGTCGTCCACGGTAACCGGTTCCGCGGACCATTGACCTGCATCGTCGAGAACAGCAGCCACCGTGCGGACGATCGCCGGGAAGGAAATGACACCGTCGAGGAATGCCTGAGCCGCCACTTCGTTGGCCGCGTTGTAGATCGCGGTGAAGCAACCTCCGGATTTGCCTGCGCTTCGCGCCAGATCGACGGCGGGGAACACCGACGAATCGAGCGGCTCGAATTCCCAGGTGGAGGCGGTGGTGAAGTCGCATGCCGACGCCGCACCTTCGATGCGGTCCGGCCAGCCGAGAGCGAGAGCAATCGGGAGCTTCATGTCCGGTGGACTCGCCTGTGCCAGCGTCGATCCGTCGAAGAAGGTCACCATGGAATGCACGATCGACTGCGGATGCACGGTGACGTCGATGCGGTCGTAGTCGATCCCGAACAGCAGGTTCGTCTCGATCAACTCGAGGCCCTTGTTGACCAGAGTTGCCGAGTTGAGGGTGTTCATGGGGCCCATCGACCAGGTGGGGTGCGCTTTTGCCTGAGCCGGATTCACACTTTCGAGATCCTCGGCGCTCCAGCCACGGAACGGCCCACCCGAAGCGGTGAGAACCAACCGGGCCACCTCGTCGCCTGTTCCACCACGTAGGCACTGGGCAAGCGCCGAATGCTCCGAGTCGACCGGCACGATCTGACCCGGGGCGGCGGCTTTCGTCACCAGCGCTCCGCCGGCGACAAGCGATTCCTTGTTCGCCAGCGCCAGGCGCGCTCCCGAGTTCAAAGCCGCCAGTGTCGGTTCGAGTCCCAAAGAACCGACGAGCGCATTGAGGACAACATCGGCACCGCTGTCCCGAACCAGTTCTGTCACGGCGCTCGGTCCCGAACGGGCGGTTACCGATTCCAGCGCCGATGCCGCTGCAGGATCGGCGACGGCGACGTCCGTGACGCCGGTTGCACGAATCTGTTCGGCCAACAACTCGACGTTGTTGCCGCCCGCTGCAAGACCGACTACTTCGAAACGGTCGGGGTTGGCAGCGATGACCTCCAGCGCTTGGGTACCGATCGAACCGGTACTGCCGAGGAGGAGGACGCGGGTACGTGTGGTTTCCTGCACACGCCCATTGTTCCTGATAACACCTGAGAACAACCTTATCGACGCCCAACTACGTACGACAGGCAGTCGTATGTCACCATATTGGGCAGTAGTGCAACCGAATGAGCAGGAGGATCGACCGTGGCCGATACCCAGTTGGACGTCAAGTCCAGCGCCCCCGTCGTGGTCTCGCACGTCGATGAGGCCGAGGTTCCCTCTGCCGCATGGGGGTGGAGTGGTGAAGGACTCAAGTTTTTCCGTTTCCTCGGATGGTTCTTCGCAATATTCCTGCTTCTGATGATGATCGGAAACCATCACGGCAAGGTCGAGGATCTGTGGCTCATCGGCACCGCCGGATTGATGATCTTCATTCTGGTCCGCGACATCGTCATCCGTCGCCGCCCGCGCTAGAAACCTGACAAAGAGAAGGCCTCCACCAACGAAAGTTCGTGGAGGCCTTCTCTTTACGTGTTTCAGGCCTGGAACGCTTCAGTTCTCGGCTGCCAGCTGGCCACAGGCTGCGGCGATTTCCTGACCGCGCGTATCGCGCACCGTGCACGAGACGCCCTGGGCGATGACCCGACGCACGAACTCACGCTCGACGTCCTTGGGGCTCGCGTCCCACTCGCTGCCCGGAGTGGGGTTGAGCGGAATCAGGTTGACGTGCACCAACCCGCCGAGTGCTTTCTTCAGCTTCTTGCCCAGCATGTCCGCGCGCCACGGCTGATCGTTGACGTTCTTGATCATCGCGTACTCGATGGACACACGGCGACCGGTCTTGTCTGCGTAGTACCGGGCAGCCTGAAGTACCTCCGACACTGACCAGCGATTGTTGACCGGGACAAGAGTGTCGCGCAGTTCGTCGTCCGGTGTGTGCAGCGATACCGCCAGCGTGACGCTCAGGCCTTCGTCAGCGAGCTTGCGGATAGCGGGAGCTAGGCCGACGGTCGAGACCGTGACGGACCGCTGAGACAGGCCGAGGCCGTCGGGTGCAGGCGAGGTGATCCGTCGTACCGCTGCCACCACGCGCTTGTAGTTCGCCAAAGGCTCGCCCATACCCATGAACACGACGTTCGAGAGGCGTCCGGGGCCGCCGGCAACTTCACCGTCGCGCATGGCAGCCGCTGCCTCGCGAACCTGATCGACGATCTCGGCGGTCGAGAGGTTGCGGTCGAGGCCGCCCTGACCCGTCGCACAGAACGGGCAGGCCATTCCGCAGCCTGCCTGACTCGAGATGCAAAGTGTTGCCCGGTCGGGATAGCGCATCAAGACGCTTTCGAGCAGCGTTCCGTCATGTGCCTTCCACAGGGTCTTGCGAGTGTCGCCCGAATCGCACGCGAGGTGCTTGATCGGGGTCAACAAGGTCGGGAACAGCGACTCCCCAACCTTCTCGCGCACCGATGCGGGGAGATCGGTCATCTTCTCCGGATCGGCTTCCAGCCGCGCGTAGTACTGACGCGCCAGCTGATCGGCCCGGAAAGCCGGAAGGCCGAGCTCTTTCACCGCTTCTTTGCGCTCGGCGGAATCGAGATCGGCGAGGTGCCGTGGAGGCATTCCGCGCTTGGGTGCAGTGAAAACGAGGGGAAGAGAGGCAGCCATAGTTACACCATTGTCCCATTGTTTTGGGGTGCTACCCCACTGCCACCCGATTGTGGCCGGATTACCCGTGCAACTTCGCGCAGGTTGAGTGATGATCATGTCATGTCAACCACACCAGAGGATCCGTCGAATTCCCCCGTGTACGGCCCAGCCGACGGTTTCGGCCCCGATCCGGAACTTCCGAAGGTGGACGAGAACAAGGCAGTGGAAAAACACGATCCGGAACCGACACCGACGCCTGAACCGGTGCCGACCGGAACGTCGGTCACCGACCGAACCAGGGCTGCGACGACCTGGGTTGGCCTGGTCATAGGCGCAATTGTGCTGATCTTACTGCTGGTGTTCATCCTGCAGAACCTCGAGAGCGTCTCCGTCAAGATCCTCGCCTGGCAGATCGACTTTCCGCTCGGAATCACGATCCTGCTTTCCGCCATCGCGGGCGCGTTGATCATGGCGTTGGCAGGTGGCGTTCGCATCATTCAGATCCGGCGCGCAGCGAAGCGACAGATGTGACTGAAATCTAGTTACGCAATTGGGTCGATCGATGGGCCAGCAGGCATCATTGATGTCGTGGAAATCACCGGAAAGGCCCTGATGTGACTACTCACATGGAGAGACCTGTGACCTCGCGAATTGCCCCGCAGCAGGCAAGATCCTGGCTCCTCGTCCCCGCGTCCAAACCGGACACCTTCGACGCCGCACTCGCGAGTGCGGCCGACGCCGTCATTCTCGACCTCGAGGATGCCGTCACCGCACCCAACAAACCAGCTGCCCGCCGCGATGTCGCCGCATTCCTGAGCGAACACAATCACGCCTGGGTTCGGATCAACGACGCCACGACACCGTTCTGGGAAGAGGATCTGGCCGTACTCGCGGGCCTCCCCGGACTCGAGGGTGTCATGCTCGCAAAGACCGAAAGCGGTCAGCAGGCCGACGCCACGGCCGAGCGACTTCCCGACGGCACCAAGATTCTTGCTCTCGTCGAATCCGCGGTGGGACTCGAGGCTGCGCCCGAGATCGCACGCACTGACGGCATCTTCCGTCTCGCATTCGGCAGCGGCGACTTCCGGCGCGACACTGGGATGGACGACTCCCCCACGTCGATGTCGTACCCGCGTTCGCGGCTCACCATCGCCAGCCGCGCGGCACGCATCGCTCCGCCGATCGACGGTCCCACGCTCGGCCCCGATCTGGATCTGCTCGCCCGAGACTGTGCGATCACCTTGTCACTCGGCATGGCCGGCAAACTCTGCATGACCACCGCGCAGACTGCCCCCGTCAACGCGGGACTGAGTCCCTCCGTGGCCGACGCGATCTGGGCTCAGAATGTCATCGACGATCTCGGCGAAGACGGCTCACGCGTGCGCGACGGCAGCGACCTGCCCAAGCTTGCCAAGGCCAAGAAGATTCACAAGCTGGCCACCCTGTTCCACATCCCCACCGATCACTG
This sequence comes from Rhodococcus sp. T9N, assembly GCF_024436645.1. Taxonomy (NCBI): domain Bacteria; kingdom Bacillati; phylum Actinomycetota; class Actinomycetes; order Mycobacteriales; family Nocardiaceae; genus Rhodococcus; species Rhodococcus sp. T9N. Next base: position 292,267 of record NZ_JAMSKS010000004.1, read on the forward strand.
ATTTTTTTACTACTGAATCGGTGCAGAAAACGTCAGGCGCTCAAGTCGGAGCGCCTGACGTTCGTCTTTTGGGCCCGCCCTCACGCAAGTTCGAGCGATCGTGGTTTGGATCGAACATGGATCCGGTATCGCACCGAGAAGGCAAGCCCTGTTACTTGCGAGAACGCACGCTCGGCAGTCTTCTCGGTGAATTCGATTCCGAGCACCCGCCGCATATCGTCTCGATTCTCGAACTCCCACCGGGTGTCGACGCGCGTGAGCGAGAATCCTTGAGCCTCGAAGAACGCTTCGACCGCCGCGGGATCGTATTTGGGCAGATCCGCCCTCATCCACTCCCCGTACGGGCCGGCGCTCACATCGAGATCCACGATCAGCAGGGCTCCCCCGGGCCTCAGGATGCGCATTGCTTCACGAATTCCGGGGCCGCAGCCTTTTCCGAAGAAGTACGCCGTACGGGCATGGACGAGATCGACTGAAGCATCCACCAGACCCGTGGACTCTGCTGAACCCTGGACTACGTCGATCGACGCCGAATCGCGGGTTCGTTCCCGCGCGGCCTTCACCAGCGGTGCGTGCGGCTCCACTCCGACAACACGACGGGCGGTACGAGCGAACTCCGGTAGATGGAACCCCGCCCCACAGCCGACATCGACGACATCGCGTCCAGTCCAGTCGACCCGGGCTCGCATCGCCGCCCAGAGGGAACCGTCGACGTCCTGCGCGCGGTTCTCGATTTCGTACACGTCCGGCCAATGCCAGATGTTCGGACTGGGAATGGGCTTGGATCGGCCGGAGAAGAAATCACGCACGAGAAATCAGACGAGTGCGTACAGAATCAGCCAGGTGACAAATGCCGACGGCAGGAGTGAATCCAGGCGGTCCATGATTCCGCCGTGGCCGGGAAGCAAGGTTCCCATGTCCTTGATGCCGAGTTCACGCTTGATCTGCGATTCGATCAGGTCGCCGACCGTCGCGACTACCACCAGGACGACACCGAGCAGGACGCCGATCATCGAATTCGCGTCGAGTATCAACGTCACCGAAAGCAAACTGCCGATGACGCAGAAAATGAGGGAGCCGACGAATCCCTCCCAGGACTTCTTCGGGCTCACAGCGGGCACCATCGGATGCTTCCCGAACAGCACTCCAGCCGCGTAGCCGCCGATGTCGGAGCACACGACACCGATCATCAGGACGAAGACGCGACCGGCGCCGTCGTCTTCGAGCACCATCAACGCACCGAATGACGCCAACAGCGGGATCCACGCCAGAACGAACACCGTGATGGAGGTGTCTCTCAGGAAGTTCTTCGGGGTCGCCTTGAGGCCGTGGTCGAACAACCGCCACACCATGCATACCAGGACGGTCGCGGTGAATCCGCTGAGCACCCCGACCGGTCCCCACGGCCAGCCGAGCCAGATCGTGGCTTGCCCGCCGACGAGAAGCGGAATTCGCGGCACCTCGATGTCGGCTTCACGAAGCCGCGTGGTGACCTCCCACGTCGCGATGAACATCGCGATCGCAACGACGGCGATCCATCCGGGGGGCAGGAAGATCAAAGTGCCGATGACCAAGGCGCCGAGGCCAGCTCCGACGCCGATGGCGGCAGGTAGGTTCCTGCCCGCCTTCGACTTCGGCGGTTGCGCGCCCTCAGCGCCGCCCGTAGGCCCGTCCGTGACGGGACCACCGGCGGTTCCCTCTTGTGCGTGCACCCAAACTCCCTGATCTACTCCCGACGACAAACACTGCAAATGAGGAGGCTATACCTCCATCAACTCTGCTTCCTTGTGCTTGACGAGTTCCTCGACCGTGTGCACGTACTTCGCCGTGGTCTTGTCGAGTTCTTTCTCTGCGCGACCGACCTCGTCCTCGCCGGCTTCACCGTCCTTCTGGATCCGGCCGAGTTCGTCCATCGCCTTGCGGCGGATGTTGCGCAGCGTGACCTTGGAATCCTCGCCCTTGGACTTGGCCTGCTTCACCAGTTCACGTCGACGCTCTTCCGTGAGCTGCGGAACCGAAATGCGGATGATGCTGCCGTCGTTGGACGGGTTCACCCCGAGATCCGAGTTGCGGATCGCCGTCTCGATCGCGTTGAGCTGCGAAGCCTCGTACGGCTTGACGATGACCATGCGGGCCTCGGGGACGTTGATGCTCGCGAGCTGCGTGATCGGCGTGATCGAACCGTAGTAGTCGATCACGATGCGCGAGAACATACCGGGGTTCGCGCGTCCGGTGCGAACCGAGCCGAGATCGTCCTTGGCTACCGTGACAGCCTTTTCCATCTTCTCTTCTGCCTCGAAGAGCGCTTCATCGATCACGGCTGTTCCTCCATGTTGTTCTGCATCATTTTTTGGGTGTCACTCACGACTTGATCAGGGTGCCGATCTTCTCACCGGACACCGCGCGAGCGATGTTTCCTTCGGTGAGGAGGTTGAACACCATCATCGGCATCGAGTTGTCCATGCACAGGCTGAATGCCGTCGCGTCCGCGACCTTGAGCTCACGTTCGATGACCTCACGGTGCGTGATCTGTTCGTACATCGTCGCGTCCGGATCGAGACGCGGGTCGGCCGAGTAGACGCCGTCGACAGCCTTGGCCATCAGCACTACCTCGGCACCGATCTCCAGCGCGCGCTGCGCAGCAGTGGTGTCAGTCGAGAAGTAGGGCATACCCATCCCGGCACCGAAGATGACTACGCGCCCCTTCTCGAGGTGCCTGCGTGCGCGAAGGGGGAGGTACGGCTCGGCGACCTGGCCCATGGTGATGGCCGTCTGCACGCGAGAATCGACGCCCGCCTTCTCCAGGAAATCCTGCAGAGCGAGGCAGTTCATGACGGTGCCTAGCATGCCCATGTAGTCGGAGCGCGCGCGATCGAGGCCACGCTGCTGCAGTTCCGCCCCGCGGAAGAAGTTTCCGCCGCCGATGACCACTGCAACCTGTACGCCCGATCGAACGACCTCTGCGATCTGCTCAGCCACCTTGGTGACCACGTCGGGATCGAGACCGACTTTGCCGCCTCCGAACATTTCGCCGCCGAGTTTGAGCAGGACCCGCTTGAATCCTGGACGTTCGTTGGCTGGTTCGGACATTGTTCTCCTCAGTTCGATACAAGACCTTGTAGGTCCTTCATTCTTCTTCTGCCGCCGAATCGGACACCGCGGCATAGGAAAGCCCCCGGGACTCGTCCCGAGGCACTCTCATCCTGCCTCATCGGAGGCCCCAGGTACACGTAGACCCCGCCGGTAGAGCAAATGCTCTTCAGGCGGGGTCCATGTGTGCGGGCTCCGAATTAAGCGGAGGCGCCGACCTCGAAACGCACGAAGCGCTTGATGGTCACGCCTGCCTCGTCGAGGATCGCCTTGACGGTCTTCTTGGAGTCCGTGACCGAAGACTGCTCGGTCAGAACGACGTCCTTGAAGTAACCGTTGACGCGGCCTTCGATGATCTTCGGCAGTGCCTGCTCGGGCTTGCCTTCTGCGCGGGCGGTCTCTTCGGCGATGTGACGCTCGGAAGCGACGATCTCCTCGGGAACCTCGTCACGCGTGACGTACTTCGCCTTGAGTGCTGCGACCTGCATTGCAGCGCCGCGAGCGGCCTCAGCAGCAGCATCGCCTTCACCGGTGTACTCGACGAGAACGCCGACAGCGGGCGGCAAGTCGGAGCTGCGCTTGTGCAGGTAAACGGCAACGGGGCCGTCGAAGGAAGCGACGCGGCTCAGTTCGAGCTTCTCACCGATCTTCGCGGACTGCTCCGCAATGACGGTGTCGATGGTCTTGCCGTCGAGCTCGAGCGCCTTGAGAGCGTCGAGGTCAGCAGGCTTACCAGCAGCAGCGACGGTCACGATCTCGTCGGCCAGCTTGATGAACTCGTCGTTCTTGGCGACGAAGTCGGTCTCGCAGTTGATCTCGATCATGACGCCGTCCTTGGCGACGACGAGACCCTCAGCGGTGGTGCGCTCTGCGCGCTTTCCGACATCCTTCGCGCCCTTGATGCGCAGCTGCTCGACGGCCTTGTCGAAATCGCCGTCTGCATCTGCGAGTGCGTTCTTACATGCCATCATTCCGGAGCCGGTGAGCTCACGGAGCCGCTTGACGTCAGCGGCGGTGTAGTTCGCCATGATTAGCGAGCCTCCTCATGTGTCTGTTTCGGACCTAGGACTAACGGTGAAGCACGGCCTGACGGTGGTGCTCGGGCCTAACGGTGAAACGGCCCTGACCAAAAGAACTCTTGGTCAGGGCCGGTTTCAACGAATCAGGCCTCGGTGGCCGGTGCCTCTGCGGCGGGGGCTGCCTCAGCCTCTGCAGCCGGAGCTGCCTCAGCCTCTGCGGCCGGAGCTGCCTGCGAGAGCAGTTCCTGCTCCCACTCGGCGAGGGGCTCGCCTGCGCCGGCTTCGGGCTTCGCGTCCTTGTCGGCGCTCAGTCCTGCACGTGCCTGCACACCTTCGGCAACCGCGGAAGCGACAACCTTGGTCAGCAGTGCTGCGGAACGGATGGCGTCGTCGTTGCCCGGGATCGGGTAGTCGACGAGGTCGGGGTCGCAGTTGGTGTCCAGGATCGCGATGACCGGGATGTTCAGCTTGCGAGCCTCGGCAACTGCCAGGTGCTCCTTGTTGGTGTCGACGATCCACACCGCGGAAGGAACCTTGGCCATGTCGCGGATACCACCGAGGGTGCGATCCAGCTTGGTCATCTCACGCGTGAGCATGAGGATTTCCTTCTTGGTGCGACCTTCGAATCCACCGGTCTGCTCCATTGCCTCGAGCTCCTTGAGGCGAAGCAGACGCTTGTGAACGGTGGTGAAGTTGGTGAGCATGCCGCCGAGCCAACGCTGGTTGACGTAGGGCATTCCGACGCGAGTCGCTTCGGAAGCGATGGACTCCTGCGCCTGCTTCTTGGTACCGACGAAGAGAACGGTGCCGCCGTGGGCAACGGTCTCCTTGACGAACTCGTACGCCTTGTCGATGTACGTCAGCGTCTGCTGGAGGTCGATGATGTAGATGCCGTTGCGGTCGGTCAAGATGAATCGCTTCATCTTCGGGTTCCAGCGACGGGTCTGATGTCCGAAGTGGGTTCCACTATCGAGCATCTGCTTCATGGTTACGACAGCCATGGCTGTGTACCTCAAACTTTCAATCCGGTTGATGCAGGCGATCGGGTGATCCCTGCCCTGGCACCCGCACGGCCGTCGGACCTGTTTCGTGAGAACCAGGACCAGCCGAGGCCGGAAAACGTGCGCGGGCGCGCGAAGTCGGACTGTGCGAGCACAGACCGCTCGACAAGTGTACGTCCTCGTCCCCCGATGCCATAACCACCCCGGTAGCAACAGACCGAACCGGCGGTTGTGGATCGGCGGCTACCTTGTGGATTACCCGTCTGATCTGCATTGAAGCGTGCGCTACTCCACGCAAGATCAAGGAATGACGATCTTGCGCGGAGCTCGACGAGGCGTGGTATTTGCCGTGATCTCCTGCGGTGTCGCCGTAGGCACGGCGTCAGCAGACACGCGATTCGACTGGCCGCTCGCTCCTCGGCCGCACGTGGAACGCGCTTTCGACAAACCGGCCGAGAACTGGCTGCCGGGTCATCGCGGGGTCGATCTCGGCGGCAGCGCCGGCCAATCCGTCCTCGCGGCCGGCGACGGCATCGTGGTGTTCGCGGGAGTGGTCGCCGGAAAGCCGACGGTGTCGATCGATCATTCCGGCGGCCTACGCACGACCTACGAACCCGTCACCGCAGTCGTTCGCACAGGTGAACGCGTCGCAGCCAGGTCAGTGATCGGAACCCTCGAAACCGGGCACGAAGGGTGCGCTGTCGAAGCATGTTTGCACTGGGGCTTGCGCAGAGGACGCGAGTATCTCGATCCACTCGGACTGGTTCGGTCGCAACCGCTCAGGCTCAAGCCATTGAAAGGAGGCTGATCGGTCGCAGAAATCGGTCGCAGAATCAGCGCCATTCGGAAACGGCGTGCCGACCCACAGCGTCCGCGAAGTCGTCGGCCACCATCGCTGCCAGTTCCATGAACGCTCGTCTGGTGGCCGGTCGCATCAATTCGAGGTCCATCACCGACCCCTCCGCGAGATGCTCGTCGAAAGGAATGACCTCGACGGCGCGGCATCGACGCATGAAATAGTCCACCAACGCGTCCATGTCGATGACGCTCGACCCTGGTCTGGCGGCGCTGATGACGACGACGGTCCGCTCGACCAGATGGCCGTATCCGTGCAACTGAAGCCAATCGAGCGTTGCCGCTGCACTGCGCGCTCCGTCGATTGCCGGCGAACTGACCAGAACCAACGAATTGGCAAGATCCAGAACGCCGTTCATCGCCGAGTGCATGATCCCGGTACCGCAATCAGTGAGGATGATGTTGTAGTAGACCTGCAAGATGTCGATGACCTGGCGATAGTCGGCCTCGCTGAATGCCTCCGAAATCGCCGGATCCTGCTCACTCGCCAGCACCTCGAGACGACTCGACGACTGGGATGTGTGCACTCGAACGTCCGAATAGCTCTTTATGTCCGGTCTAGCAGCAATCAGATCGCGCACTGTCGAATTGGTCTGCAGCGGAACACGTTGTGCCAAAGTCCCGAAATCGGGATTGGCGTCAACCGCCACGACGCAGTCACCACGCAGCGAAGCAAACGTCGCACCGAGTCCGACCGTGACCGTCGTCTTGCCCACTCCCCCTTTGAGCGAGAGCAGAGCGACTCGGTAGTCGTTGCGGATCGGCTGCTCGATTCGGGCGGCCAGTGCACGGTTGCGCTGTTCGTTGGTCGAATCCCCCAGATTGACCACACCTCCGGTCGCACGATGCAATCCCCTACGCCAGCCGCCACGCGGCGTCCGTTTCGGGCGTTTCAGTAAAGCTTCGGCAACCAGATCCTGGTTTGTCACCTGCTGTTGGCTCGACGGTGGCGGTGGCGCGGACCAGACCTCTTGCAGTCGCGCCACAGGCTCCGGCGTCGGCGTCGACCCGGGAGCCGGTTGCGGCGATTCGGACAGCCAGGCTGGTTGGCCGCTGTTCGGCAGGTGCTTCACATCTTGGCGGTTCACGAATCCCCCGGATATCGCATGTAATCGAGTGTCTCGACACGACGATCGAACTTTGCCGATTGTTCACTCTTCTGAGCTGCGACGCTACCAAATACCGGCCGAGAACTCGCGTCGCTCCACAAATCAGGCGCGCGGATGGGCCTGATCGTGGACGGATCGAAGCCGTTCGACCGACACGTGCGTGTACAGCTGAGTGGTCGCCAAACTCGCATGACCGAGGAGTTCTTGGACCACACGAAGGTCCGCACCACCCTCCAGCAAATGTGTCGCAGCCGAGTGCCGAAGCCCGTGCGGACCCATGTCGGGAGCCCCTGGAATTGCAGCCATGGTTTCGTGGACCACCGAACGCGCCTGACGCTGATCGAGTCGGCCGCCTCGAACTCCGAGGAGCAACGCTCGCCCGGACCGATCCGAACACAGCGCGGGTCGTCCGTGCTCCAGCCAGCCGTTCAGTGCCGATTCTGCGGGCAGGCCGTATGGCACCGACCGCTCCTTGTTCCCCTTGCCGAGAACACGAAGCAATCGTCGATCGGCATCGACCGACTCGACGTCCAGTCCACACAACTCGCCGACGCGAATTCCGGTGGAGTACAACAATTCCACGATGAGTCGGTCTCGCAGGGCGAGCGGGTCTTGTTGCTGCGCACCGCTTTCCGCCGCATCCATTGCGTCGAGGGCCTGGCTCTGGCGCAGTACCGTCGGCAGCGTCCGGCGAGCTGGTGGAGCCGCCAGACGTGTGCCCGGGTCGACGGAAATGCGTCCGGTCTGCGCGAGCCACGCAGTGAACCCACGCGCCGAAGAAGCCCGTCGAGCTACCGTCGTACGGGCTGTTCCTACGGCATTCTGGGCGGCCAACCACGAACGCATGACACTTAGGTCGAGGCGGTCGAGATCTGCATTCTCCGAACCCGCGGAGAAATGGGTCAGCAATGCCCGCGCGTCACCGACGTAGGCGCGGATCGTGTGTTCCGACCGGCCTCGGCTCAGTCGGAGGTGCTCGGCATACGCATCGAGGTGAACGCTCAAGCTCGCCGGCAATGCGTCAGTCATGAACACACGCTCGCTCGCCGCGATTGAAACTGCAAGCTCCCTCGCCGATAGGGTTGATCGGTGAATCGAGCAATTCCTCTGAAGATGTTGTGCGTACTGGCACTGATTTCCGCAATCGCTCCACTGTCCATCGACATGTACCTGCCCGGCCTACCGTTGATGGCGGATGCACTCGACACTACTGCGGCCAGCGTTCAGCTCACGCTGACCACCTTCATGGCAGGCCTCGGAATCGGCCAGCTGATCGTCGGTCCGATCTCCGACGGACTTGGCAGGCGACGAATACTGCTGGCCGCGACAATCATCACGGCACTGAGCGGCGCGGCATGCGCGGTGGCGCCGAACATCGAGTTTCTCATCGGTGCACGACTCGTCCAGGGCTTGAGTGGAGGCGCTGCCATCGTTCTTGCCCGCGCTTGTATTGCCGACCGAGCGCGCGGCGACGACGCAGCGAAGCTCTTCAGCATCATGATGATCATCGGCGGTATCGCTCCCGTCGTCGCGCCACTGATCGGCGGCGCACTTCTCGGCCCCGTCGGGTGGCGCGGGATCTTCTGGGTCCTGGCGGTCGCGGGCGCTGTAATGGTGGCTGGTGTCGTTTTGCTCGTTCCCGAGACACTTCCGCCCGAGCGACGCCACGGCGGCGGATTGCAGGCCCTGATCTCGAATCTGCGATACGTGGTCCGCAATCGGCACTACCTCGGATATGCGCTCGCATTCGTCTTCGGATTCGGCGCCTTGTTCGCGTACATCTCCGCGTCACCGTTCGTCGTTCAGAACGTTCTCGGGCTGAGTCCGTCACAATTCTCGATCGTGTTCGCAGTGAACGCCACCGGAATGGTCACGGCAGCGATGATCACCACTCGCCTGCTCGGTCGCGTCGGAGCACGCACGCTGCTGCGTTTCGGGGTGTGCCTACTCCTCATGGGCGGCGCCGTATTGTTCTGCACCAGCGTGGTTTTCAGTTCCACGAATACCTGGTTGATCTTGGTCCCACTGTTCGTGGCAATTTCGAGCATCGGGTTCATCATGGGCAATGCGACCGCTCTCGCCCAAGGAGAGGTCACCAACGCGGCCGGGACCGGTTCAGCGCTGATGGGAGCGGGCCAGTTCGGCTTGGCGGCGCTGGTTTCGCCGTTGGTGGGAATTGCGGGAGAAGACACGGCAGTTCCGATGGCAATCGCAATTCCCACCTTCGGAGTTCTCGCGGCCGTTGCGCTCGTGTTGCTGACTCGCGGCACGGCCGCCGCGAGTTAGTTTTCGGCCGCAGCGAGTTCGGACTTCCAGACCCGGAAGCCCTCTTCGGTGCGACCACGACGCCAATAGCCGGAAATGGAAGCAGCCGACGCCGGGACATTTCGTTCCTTGCGAATGTACGGTCGGAGGTTGTGCATGACGGCTTGTGCTTCACCGTGAATGAACACGTGCGGTTCGCCCGGCAACCATTCGAGTGCCTTGACCGCGGCGACAACCGGAGCGTTGTCGCCCGCTAATTCTTCGCCGACCGCATCGGACGATGCCCCGCGATGTAGCCAGGTCACGGCAATACCTTCTGGGGCATCGAGCGCGATTTCGTCTTCCGGTCCCCCGACTTCGACAACGGCGTAGCCGACCGCATTCGGCGCCAATCGCGCTATCGACGCGGAAATAGCGGGTATTGCGGTCTCGTCTCCGACGAAGAGATACCAATCAGCGGTTGGTGACGGCAAAAACGCGCCACCAGGTCCCCGCAGAGTAATCTCAGCGCCCGGCTGAACTGACGCGGCCCACGGACCTGCGACACCCATGTCGCCGTGGACGACAAAATCGATTGCAATCTCTTTGGCATCAAGATCGTACGAACGAATCGTGTAGGTGCGCAGTGTCGGCTGATCAGGAGTGCCGAATTCGATCTTTACATAGGAATCGCTGTATTCGCTGGGAGTGAACGACTCGAAGCCTGGTCCCCCGAGAAACACTCGTACCATATGGGGGGTCAATTGTTCGGTCCGCAGAACCGTCAATGCAGTTGTCGGCTTGGCCACAGAAAGATCCTTCCGAAAGTTAGTGTTACCTAACTAATGTACACGACAATTGCAGCACGAGGGCGAAATACCTCGCCGGCGACTCCACACAGCGCTCTGTCGACCTTTGTACAGAGCGAAAGAAACCGACCAATCTGCTGGGTAAATTCGGTGCTGTTTAGACGAATTATTTGATCTGCTTCACACGGACGACCTGTCGGACAAAGCTGTCCGAGAACTCGGCAAAGCAACAGTAAAATACACCTCTGGCTCCCGGCGAGTTCGCCGAGAGCCAGAGGTGTATTTAATTCAATCTAGTGTGCAGCGTCGAAAGCGTCGATGATTTCCGCTTTGATACGCCCACGCGGAGCAACTTCGTAACCGTTCTTACCTGCCCAGTCACGGATGGCCTGGAGCGTCTCCTTGGAGCGTCCGGAACCTGATGTGGCCTGCGGAGATGCAGCCTGAGCCTTCTTGCCGCGCTTCCCGCTCACCTTCGCAGCAGCCTCGACGAACGGCTTCACCGCAGCGTCGAACTTCTCTGCATTGGTGGCGCGCAGATCGATCACGTAATCCGTTCCCTGGTAAGAGAACTCAATTCGATCACCGAATCCATCGTCAATCGGCTTACCATCAAGGTCGTCGATGAGTTGCCGAATCAGCTTCTCAGCCATTGCACTCCTCTTTCAATGATCGATTCAATTCTCCTTCACAATACACAGATAGAGCGTTGATGAACAAAAGAAGTTCGAAAGCCTTCACCGTTTCCGAACAGACTCAATGGTCCGAATTAGCAGCGGGTTAGCGGCATTGCCTCGACCGAACACGACCCTGAAAATTCTGCACATTCATCCCTCGGATGCCGGGTGTCAATCAATGCCCGCCGTCATCGTGATCCAGACTAATCGGACTTCCATGCACATTGACCTGAGGCTTTCCTGAGACCCGTCGAACTTGCAGGTCGGGTCGGCGAAACGCATCGAGAATTACATTGCACACAGTCGAGCAAATTCGTGAAAAATAGCCCTGACGTGCCATTTCCGATGCGCTGCGGGTATTGACGATTCACGGTCTTCGCAAACGATTAGTGAGCATCGCCACGCATGGTCTGACGGGCGCAGAAGTAGTTCACGTACTACCGCGTCCGAAACCAACCACTGGAATCAGAACTTGCAAATCCCTCCAGTTCGAGCAGAGGAAGAGTGGCACGAACCTGAGCTATGAGCAATCCCGATTCCTCGGACAACTCACGCGTACTGCGAGACCCCGTTCCCGGCAATGCTTCGTATACCAATCGAGAATTGCCTCGCAATGCGTCGATGTCACGCGTCGCGGCCGCATCCTCCGCGGAATCCCCGACACCAAATGGGCCTGACGCTTCGACTACATCCACGGCATTGGACACGAGTTGCGCTTCACCTTCTCGGATCATCCGGTGGCATCCGGTCGACGATGCCGAGGTAACCGGTCCGGGCACCGCCATCACGGGACGGCCTAACTTCCGAGCCCAATTGGCGGTATTGCGTGCACCACTGCGCCAACCCGCCTCGACCACCACTACTCCGTCCGACAACGCAGCTACCAGTCGATTCCTTGCCAGAAACCGGAACTTTGCAGGTGTTGTGCCCGGCGGATATTCACTTATCACTGCACCCGAACTCGCTATCTGTTTGAGTAGTCGCGCATGCCCTGACGGATACGCTCGATCCACGCCACAGGCCAAGACAGCCAGTGTGTTTCCACCTACGCCCAATGCAGCGCGGTGCGCGGCCCCGTCGATACCGAAGGCCGCCCCGGAAATCACGGTCCATCCGTCGACAGCGAGGTCACCGGCAATCTCTGCCGTCACGTGTTCGCCGTACGCAGTCGATGCCCGCGTGCCCACAATTCCAACCGATCTCTCGGTCAGATCAACCAAATCCCTGGACCCCAACACCCACAACACAAATGGCGCCGTCTCACCCCCGGAGGGATCGAGTCCGTCAAAGGAAAGCATTCGCCACGCCGGCCAATCGGCGCAGTTCGGTGTTACGAGTCTGCCACCCATCGCCTCCATCAGGTCGAGGTCTCGTTGGGCTGTGTCGATGTGAGCGCGGGCTCGCGTCTTCTCCTCGATCGCGGGTGGCAGATCGCCGTTGCGAACCGCCCTCGCAGTTTCTTCGACCCCGAGCTCGCCGATCAACATGGACATATATGCGCTAGGGCCCTGCACGACGCGGGACAGATATGCCCAAGCGAGTAGTCGTGGATCGTGTGCAGTCATTGGAATCCCCTGTCTCGAAAGTCGAGTGCGGTGACAACTTGGTCTGGTCCGGGCATCGCTTCACCTGCCAGATCGGCGACACTCCAGGCAACCCGCAACGCTCGGTCCGCCCCACGAGCAGTGATGACACCTTTACGCAGCGCCCGTTCCACCGGCGCCAGCGCTGCACGCGAGAGTCTGAACTTCTGTCTCAACGCCGGCCCTGGTACCTCCGCGTTGGTCCGCCACCCGTACTCACTCCACCGCTGGGCTGCAGTGTCCCGAGCCGCCGCCACGCGCGCACGAACATCGCTGGTGCTTTCCCCCACTTCGTCGATCAGCGCTCCGGTTGCTACCGCCTGCATCCGGACCCTGATGTCGACTCGGTCCAACAACGGGCCAGACAATTTCCCCAGGTAACGGCGACGCGCCGCGGGTGCGCAGACGCAGTCCGCGTCTCGCGGCGGCGCGCATGGGCACGGATTCGCGGCCAGGATCAGCTGGAACCGCGCCGGGTACCGAGCAACTCCGTCCCGCCGGGCGATTCGCACTTCCCCGTCTTCGAGTGGTGTGCGTAGCGCTTCGAGCACCTTCACCCCGATCTCGGCACATTCGTCGAGAAACAGCACGCCGCGATGGGCGCGGCTGACCGCACCAGGACGAGCCATCCCACTACCACCACCCACCAGCGAACTGACCGACGAACTGTGATGCGGCGCAATGAAAGGCGGCATATCGATCAACGGCCGATCCTCCGGCAACACCCCCGCCACCGAATGAATCGCCGTCACCTCCAACGACTCCCCCTCCGTCAACGGCGGAAGAATCCCCGGAAGCCTCTGCGCCAACATCGTTTTCCCGATCCCCGGCGGACCCGTCAACATCAAATGATGCGCACCCGCCGCAGCAACCTCGATCGCCCACCGAGCATCCGTCTGCCCGACAACCTCACTCAAATCCCGCACCGCCACCACACCAGCACGCTCGAAAACATCAGGAACAGCAAGCGCCAACTCCCCACGCAACCACCCGATCACCGCGGACAGATCGTCAGCGCCCAGCACCTCGATCCCCTTCACCAAGCCCGCCTCAGCCAACGCCCGAGCCGGAACCACCACAGTCCCCCACCCCGCCCGCTTCGCCGCAAGCACCGCAGGCAACACACCACGCACCGTCCGCAAACGACCGTCGAGCGCCAACTCCCCCAAAAACACAGTCTCCCGCAACAACTTCCGCGGCAACTTCTTCGCCGCATCGAGAACTGACAACGACAAAGCCAAATCGTAAACACTGCCCACCTTCGGCAACGTCGCCGGCGACAACACCAAAATCACCTTGCTGTCCGGCCACTCCTCACCAGAATTGGTCACCGCCGCTCGAATCCGATCACGCGACTCGTGCAACGCCGTATCAGGCAGCCCCACCAAATGCACCGCAGGCAACCCGCGCCCGATATCCGCCTCGATCTCCACTATCTGCCCGTCCACACCACTGACCGCAACAGAATGCGCCCGCCCCAACGCCATCAGAACGCATCCACAAAATGCTCGACCGAAGGCACACCGTCCCGGCCGATCAACACCGCCACCACATCAAAACGCACCCTCGACCACGACCGACCCGAATCAGCCAGCCACTGCATCGCCAACACCCGAATCCGACGCTGCTTCGCGAACGTCACCGACTCCGCCGGACTCCCGTACCCGACACCCGACCGAGTCTTCACCTCCACGAACACAATTCGATCACCGGACGTCGCAACAACATCCAACTCGCCGTACCGACAACGCCAATTGCGTTCGACAATCTCCAAACCCGCATCAATCAGGAACTCGACAGCCACATCCTCGCCCCGAGCCCCCAACGCCATATTCCTCGCCATCGCAGCCCCCACCACTCACACCCCGCGCCCGCCCATACGAAACGCGTCCCAACCACCACCCTCAACCCACCACCACAAAACCAAGCCATCCGAAAACAACCTGTTCACAACTCGGAACCTGTGGAATTCGGCAGCGCGACACACCAACGGCGACCCGAAACCTGACAATTTTCTGAAATCAGCCACATCTTGGACGAAAGTCCAGTAGAACTAGTTACAGTTTTGCTCAAACCGTCACGCACCCCGCTGAATGGAGTTCTACATGGCCCGCCGCTCACTTCGCCACGCAGTAGCAACCACTACATCCCTCGTTCTCATCGCCGCCGGCGTCACTGTTGGACTTGGAGCCTCGGTGGCGCAAGCAGCACCGGCATGCGCGCTCAACCAGTCGGTCACCGACAGTTGGGCCGGTTCCCTCGGGACGCCGTACACCGTCGGCAAGGAGGTTGTCGGCGACGGCAAGGTCGCCCCGGGACAGACGGTCACCTACCTGACAAAGGTTTCCGGTTCGGGAGCACTCGTCAATCAGATCCGCGATTTCCACCCGGCAGGATTCCAGCTGGTCAAGGCTCGCCTGAACGTCAAATGGCTTATCGGCGACCAGAAGTGGGACGACGTCACCAAGACCGTCGTCGTCGGCAACAACTCCGTGGTGGCAAAGGGCGGCGGATGGACCACTGCTGGTGGCGGCATCATCGCATTGGAGACCACCTACAAGGTTCCCGATAACGCAGTTGTCGGCTCTCAGCTCGACAGCGGCGCCGGCACCAACATTGTGCTGGCGGCGGGCGACTGGAACATCAATCCGATGGGCGTGTGCGTCACCATCCGGCAGCCGAACCCCGTCGAGGCGGGCGCCGGAAGCCTCGAGGACATGGGCTTCGGCTCACTCAACTCCGGATCGGGCCAGGTATTCGGTTCCCTCACCGATCCGCAGGGGTCGATGACCAATGTCATCAGCGGTGTCCTGGGCAATGTGCTCGGCAACATGAGCTGACTCAGTTCGAATTAGAAATGGGCCGAGCCACCAGCACATGCTGGTAGCTCGGCCCATTTCTACGTTGCCGAACAAAGCTTTGCCGTCAACCGAGTTCAAGAAATCATCAGCAAATCACCGCGTCAGCTTTCCGCCGTACCGGGCCGGCGTCGTACCGAAGGTTTCCCGAAATGCGGCGATGAACCCGCTACTGGTTCGGTAACCCACCTGCGGGGCAACGTCGTTGACACCCTCACCCCGCGCGAGCATCTCGAGCGACGCATACATTCGGGCGCGAGTCCTCCACTGTCCGAAGGTAATCCCGGCATCGGCGACAAAGGCACGCATCAAAGTCTTGGAACTGACCCCGAGTTCACCCGCCCACTCCCCTAATGTTCGCGAGTCTGCCGGATCGGCAAGGATGCGGGCAGAAACCGAACTCGCCGCAGCATTGCGAGGAACCGCGAGGACGTCGTGCCGTTCGGGCGCGGCAGCAAGAATGTCGTAGAGCAACTCCTGACTCATCAACCGCCGAGCATCGTCGATGGTCCGATCTGCGAGATGGCGCAGCAATTGAGCGGACAGAGCATCGACTTCGAGAACCAGTGGCTGAGTCCACCTGGGCCCGCCAGGGCGTAGATCCGGACGCGCATAGGCCGCGATCATGCATCCCGCCGACAGAAGCGTCATGTCGTGGAGAACGGTGCCCGGCAACCAGACCAAGTGCTCGCTGTGCAGGTGCCACACGTTGCCCCCGGCAGCAATCTGCATCGTCCCTTCACTCATCCAGGCGATCTGATGCTCCGGGTGGCGGTGAGCCCCGTACGCGGTCACGCCCTCGACGACGTTGGTGTAGACCTGAAAATCTTTGAATGTCCGTCCGCGACTATCGGGCAGCGCTAGCAAGGACTTTGGGCGAGTCGAGTACTCGATAGTGGACATTTTGCGTCTTTCTGGGCGTATCCGAGTCCATCCTGAAGGATGGACCGACGATCCTGCAAAGGTTAGCCTCACTTTATTGCTGACGCGACCAGCTCAGCACTTCACGCGGACCTCAGATCACTTCGCCCACCACTTCGAAGGAGCATGCACGTGCCCTCACATAGCACCCGAATCCTCGCCGCCTTATTCACGACGGCCGCGATCATCGGGTTCTCGACCGCCTGTGGAACCTCGCAAGGCGTCGACACCGCATCAGCGACCCAGAGCAACGACGCATTCCCCGTGACGATCGAGCACGCACAGGGTTCGACGACAATCGATGCCGAACCGCAGCGGGTAGTGACACTCGGATACACCGATCACGAACCACTGCTCGCCTTGGGAGTCGAACCCGTAGGCATGGCCGAATGGTGGGGGTCCGGCATGGATGAAAGCTGGCCGTGGACGAAGAATTACTGGAAGGGGAAAACTCCGACCTACATCAACAGCGGCGGAGACTTCAACTTCGAGCAAATCGCCTCCCTCGCACCAGATCTGATCCTCGCGCTGTACGCCGACATCGACACGGAAACCTACAAGAAGCTGACCTCGATTGCGCCGACTGTCGCGCAGAGCAAGGACTACGACGCGTACACAACGCCGTGGACCGACATGACGCTCACCGCCGGGCGCGCCCTCGGCAAAGGACCACAAGCTCAGCAACTGATCACGGATACCGAAAACGCGTTTGCCGCCGCCCGCGCTGCACACCCGGAGTTTGCCGAGCAAACCGCAACGATCGTCAACCTCGACACTCCCGAGGGCTACGTGTTCTCGTCGCACGACCCACGCGGCATTTTCCTCTCGTCACTCGGGTTCACCCTCCCCGCGACCGTCGACGCATTCGTCGGCGACCAGTTCGGCGACTGGATGCCGAACGAGCGATACGACATCCTCGAACCCGTTGATCGTTTGATCGTGATGGCCGACCCGGAGGGAGAGAAGGCCCTCGCCGGCAACACGCTCTACCAGCGACTACCCGCCGTGAAGAGCGGAAATGCGATGGTCGTGCGGTACACCGCAGATCCACCCGTCGGCGCGGCGATGTCCGGCAATACCGTCCTGAGCATTCCGTATGCCATCGACCAACTGACAGCCACGTTGTCGAAGTAAACTACAGGGCGGGTATCGAAAATATGTTCGAAGAGTGTTAGCCTCGGGGTCAGGAAGCACTCACGGACATCGAGGATCACCATGGACGAGGTACCGGACACCGCGTTAGATCTGGCTCGACTGGTCGACGAGCTGACGGTTCTCGACCAGCGACGCGTCGACATCGGCGAGAGTTTGGTTCATCTCGAGTACCTCTACTCCCAGATGGGCGCACGGCAACAAGCAGATGCTGCCCGAAAAGCCTTCCAGGAGAAGTACGTCGGACGAATCTACGAACTCGCAGACGGCCTGCGAACCTGAAAAGGGGTTGCACACAACCACTGACCGAGCGCATGGTCATTCCTGCACGACACACCGGACCGATCGGTTCGGCTGTGAACTATGTGGGAGAAATCTGATGGAGAAGATCACCAAGAGGCTGTGGAACTGGGCATCGATACTCGACGAGAACACTCGCGAGCAAGCGCTGCGTACGTCCCAGATGCCTTTTGTCCGTCCACATCTGGCGCTTATGCCGGATGCGCACCTCGGTGCGGGAGCGACGGTGGGTTCGGTCATTCCGACGGAAGGCGCAATCATGCCCGCCGCCGTCGGAGTCGATATCGGCTGCGGAATGATCGCGGTCAAAACCCAGTTCAGCGCACGCGACCTTCAAGGCCGCGACCTGACCGTACTTCGCCACAGCATCGAACGCTCCGTCCCGCTCTCGGCAGGTGTCTACAACAAGACGCTGAGCGACACGGCGAAAATCCGCATCGCAGAACTCGAGGCGATGGCGGGCGATCGCCTGTCCTTCTACGACAAGTTCAAGAACGACTGGAGGTTTCAGCTCGGAACGCTGGGCTCTGGTAACCACTTCATCGAGGTGACGCTCGACGAGAGCGACGGCGTCTGGCTGTTCCTGCACTCGGGAAGCCGCGGTATCGGAAACAAGCTCGCGCAGCATCACATCAAGATCGCCAAGGACTTGTGCGAGCGGTGGTACATCAACCTTCCCGATCCGGATCTTGCCTACCTGGTCGAGAAGACGCCCGAATTCGACTCGTACATCACCGATCTCAACTGGGCTCAGCACTTCGCTCTGCTCAACCGCGAAGAGATGATGGACCGCGTCGTGAAGGACTTCGCGCACTTCATGGGAGACGGCAAACCCGCGATCATCGACGAAGTCGAGCGGATCAACTGCCACCACAACTTCACCCAGAAGGAGTTCCACATGGGCAGGGGTGTGTGGCTGAGCCGTAAGGGTGCGATCAAGGCAGACGAGGGCACGCCCGGGCTCATCCCCGGTTCGATGGGGACGGCGAGTTACGTCGTCGTCGGGAAGGGAAACGTGCCGTCGTTCAAGTCCAGCCCCCACGGCGCGGGTCGGGTGTACGGACGTAACCAGGCACGCAAGACCTTCACCATCGAAGATCTCGACAAGGCAATGGTCGGAATCGAATACAAGCGTTCCGCGGCGTTCCTCGACGAGATCCCGGGTGCGTACAAGGACATCGACGTCGTGATGGACGACGCGAAGGACTTGGTCGAGATTCGACACACGCTGCGTCAGATCGTGAATGTCAAGGGCAACTGACCCCGCACAACTCCGCGAAATACGAAGTGGCCCCCCCCAAAAGGGGGGGGCCGTAGTTGTGGGGATCAGTGCCGCC
>NZ_JAMSKS010000004.1:311231-364752 GCF_024436645.1 Rhodococcus sp. T9N
GGCGGCACTGATCCCCACAACTACGGCCCCCCCCTTTCGGGGGGGGCCACTTCGTTGTCGAGATCAGTCCGGCAAGCGCAGATCAGTCAGGAAGGCGCAGATCCGGCTTGTCCAGCTCTTCGATGTTGACGTCCTTGAAGGTCACGACGCGTACGTATTTCACGAATCGCGCCGGGCGGTACATGTCCCACACCCAGGCGTCGGACATCCGCAGCTCGAAGTAGATCTCCCCGTCTGAATTGTGGGGCAGCAACTCGACCGTGTTGGCCAGGTAGAAACGTCGTTCGGTCTCCACGACGTAGGAGAACTGTCCGACGATGTCCCGGTATTCACGGTAGAGCGACAGCTCCATCTCGGTTTCGTACTTCTCGAGATCCTCGGCACTCATCGGTTTAGCCAGTCCTCCCAGTTCGTCTGAACGTCCATCATCCCGTACGGCCCGCGCGTTGTTCCAACCGGACTCCCGCAGCCACCACGTTGGCATAGGTCATGCGGTGCTCAGGGCACGGCCCCAGCTCGTCGAGTGCGTCCATGTGCAGTGGCGTGCTGTATCCCTTGTGAATCGCGAAGCCGTATCCCGGATGAGTGTCGTCCATCTCGGTCATCACACGATCTCGGGTCACCTTCGCGAGAACGCTCGCCGCGGCGATGCATGCAGCGGCGCCGTCACCGCCGATGACCGGTAGCGACGGAGCCGTCAGACCCGGAACCCGGAATCCGTCGGTGAGAACGTAGCCCGGTTCGAGGTCGAGGCCCGCAACTGCTCGTCGCATCCCCTCGATGTTGGCGACGTGGATGCCGATCTGATCGACTTCCGCAGCGGGAACAGAGATGACACTCCACGCCAAAGCCAAGCGCTTGATCGCCGGGAAAAGCTCCTCGCGCGCACGTTCGGTCAGCTTCTTCGAATCGTCGAGCCGCGCGAGGGCTGCTTGCGGTTTCGGCGCCAGGACACACGCTGCAATGACAAGTGGACCAGCGCACGCTCCGCGCCCGGCCTCGTCGACGCCGGCCACCGGACCGAGTCCGGTTCGCGCCAACGCAGACTCCATCGTCCGCAGACCTGCCGATCTGCGAATGACAACGCGAGGGGGCCAACTACTCACTGTCTCTGCCTACTCGGAACTACGCGAATCCATGTGTGCGGTCCGACAACTCAGTTGCCCTGAATATCAGGCGCATCGATGCCGCCCATTCGCGACGGGGGAAGAACGATGAAACGAGCTTGACCGATGATGTTGTCGATCGGGACGGTTCCCTGGAACTCGTCGTCGACGTGGTAGCGCGAGTCGGCGGAATTGCTGCGGTTGTCACCCATGACCCACACGTGGCCCTCGGGAACGGTGATCGGTCCGAAGCAGCGGCCCGACTTCAATTCGGTGTCACACGTTTGCGTTCCCGGAGTGAACGGGAAATCCATCTTGATGTACGGCTCGTCGAGCGGCTTGCCGTCGACCAGGACTCGGCCCTGCTCGTCGCAGCATTCGACGGTCTGGCCGCCGGTAGCGATCACTCGCTTGACCAAGTCGTTCTCGTCCGGCGGAACGAGGCCGACCCACGAACCGACCTCTTGAATGCCGCGGACGACAACGTTGTCGGACCGATTGGACACATATTTCGTGTTCCACGAATCGGGTCCCTTGAAGACGACGACGTCGCCGGGTTCCGGATCGCCGAAGCGGTATCCGATCTTCTCCACCACGATGCGGTCACCGGTACATCCCGCACAGCCGTGCAGTGTCGGTTCCATCGACTCGGATGGGATGAGAAAAACTCTGAAGACAAATGCCTGAAGGACGATGCTGAGTACCAGCGCTACGCCGATCAGAACAGGGAGTTCTCGCAGAAACGATCGCTGTTTCTTCTGCGGCCGATGTGAGGTCGGTTCCGCGGAACCGCTTGATCCCTCGTGATTCTCGGGTCCGGACGACAATGCCTGCTCCTTCGAAGAATCTGCCACAGAAACCAGATTAGCCCGACACCGCGCGTACGCGGTGCCGGGCTCATCGGAAAGATCAGCGCTTTTCCTTGATCTTCGCCTTCTTGCCACGAAGCTCACGGAGGTAGTACAGCTTGGCGCGACGGACGTCACCGCGGGTCAGAACCTCGATGGAGGCCAGCGTGGGGCTGTGAACCGGGAAGGTGCGCTCGACGCCGACGCCGAAGGAGACCTTACGGACGGTGAAGGTCTCGCGAACGCCGCCGCCCTGGCGACGAATAACGACGCCCTTGAAGACCTGCACGCGCTCCTTGGAGCCTTCGATAACCTTGACGTTCACGTTGAGCGTGTCGCCGGGACGGAACTCGGGGATGTCGTCGCGGAGCGACTTTTTGTCCAGGAAGTCCAGGGTGTTCATATGTCATCCTTGTATTTCGCAGGAGCAGAGGAACCGAGCGGCACGCGTTTCGGTCTCCCGAAACGGCGCTCGTCTGGTTCGTGCCCAGATCAAGTGCTGCTGCCTGGTCCAGGCAACCCGTCCATTGTGCCAGACGCGGATACCAGCGGGGAAATCGGTGGCGGCGGAGCTGCGTGGATGGTGTGGTCCAGTTCCTGCTCGGCCGCGGTCATCGCATGTTCGACGCTCGGCGATCCGGCTATCAGATCCTGGACGTAGATCTTGGCCCGGATGACGGGCCGACGCCATTTCCGTTCGCGTTCGAGCGCGCGGTTCATCCGTTTCGGCTTGCGCGTGTACCGCCAGCGAGCCCACGGTGCACCCGGCCGGCTCAGGCGAACCGCTCCGATTACCAGCAACGGGAAAACGAACAGACCGACGAGCCCCGTCCAGATCTTCCCCTTGAGAATCACGATGGCGGCCAAGGCGAAGTTGATCAACGCGACGAAAACGAAGACCAACTTGATCCACGGATCGCGTTCTTCACGGAATCCGGCGACGTCGAGAAGTTCGAGCGGGCGGAAACCCAGCAGCACCAGACCGGTCACGGCGATCGCGACGAAGACCGCATCCACCGAGGTCCGACCTTGTTCGGACCAGTACACATCCTTCAGATAGAAGATCAGTGCGAACTCGTCGAGCACCAACGCCGCACCCATACCGAAGATCGCCGCCAGGACGGCACCGGTGGTCTGCGAACCATCGACGTAGACCGCGATCAACGCACCACCGGAGATCATCATGGCGATCACACCGAACACGACGTGATGCACATGCTGGCCTCCGGGCGCGATGTTGCCCGGCCACCATTTCACTTGCGCGCGAATCATCCGGACGCTGAGGCGGATGAAAAGGAAGGCGGACAGGAACCCGAGCAGGAAGAACAGCAACGGCAATCGGCCATGGGCGATGATCTCGCGCTCGAGCCACTCCCGCATCACTGTCCTCCCTTCACCGAATTCATGATCCGACCCTGATCGGATTCATACCCCCAACCGACTCGATTGTGACGATACGGACTTCGAAAACCCGGCGGACGGATTTACTTGCCGAAGCCCGCCTTGCGCAGAGCGTCGGCCATCGACCCGGCAGCAGGCGCGCGGTTGTCCGGTCGCTGCTCGCGTCCGCCCTGGCGTCCGCCATTTCCTCGTTGCTGACCCTGCCCTTGACGCTGGCCCTGCGGCTGGCCCTGCCGCTGAGGTTGCCCACCTCGCTGGCCTTCGGACTTGCGGGGCGCTCCCACCTCGTCGTCGAGACGAAGCGTCAGCCCGATGCGTTGGCGTGCCTCGTCCACTTCGAGGACCTTCACCTTGACGACGTCACCTGACTTGACGACCTCGCGTGGGTCCTTGACGAAGTTGTGTGACATCGCCGAGACGTGAACCAGACCGTCCTGATGAACTCCGATGTCGACGAAGGCGCCGAAGGCTGCGACGTTGGTGACCACGCCTTCGAGAGTCATGCCTGGCTTGAGATGCGCGACCTTCTCGATACCTGCGGCAAAGGTTGCGGTCTTGAATTCGGGTCGTGGATCTCGTCCCGGCTTCTCCAACTCGGAGATGATGTCGGTGACGGTCGGTAGACCGAATCGCTCGTCGACGTAGTCGGACGCCTTGACCGATCGAAGTGCCTGCGAGTTTCCGATCACGGTGCGCACGTCCCCGCCTGCACTCGCAACGATCTTGCGAACCACCGGATATGCCTCCGGGTGGACGCTCGACGCGTCGAGAGGGTCGTCGCCGTCGGTGATCCGCAGGAAGCCTGCGCACTGCTCGAATGCCTTGGGTCCCAGGCGGGAGACATCCTTGAGACCCTTGCGGGATTTGAACGGACCGTTCTGGTCCCGATGCGCGACGATGCTCTCTGCAAGGGATCCTGCAATTCCGGACACCCGAGCAAGCAGCGGCACGGACGCGGTGTTGACGTCGACGCCGACCGAGTTGACGGCATCCTCGACGACGGCGTCGAGGGAACGCGAGAGCAGCGATTCGGTGATGTCGTGCTGGTACTGACCGACGCCGATGGACTTGGGATCGATCTTGACCAACTCCGCCAACGGATCCTGCAGGCGACGCGCAATGGACACCGCACCGCGAATCGAGACGTCGAGGTCGGGAAGTTCCTGCGACGCGTAGGCCGAAGCCGAGTACACCGATGCGCCTGCCTCGGAGACGACGATCTTGGTCAGGTTGGGCGCGCCGGTCTTCTTGATCAGTTCGGTAGCGAGCGTGTCGGTCTCGCGTGAGGCCGTGCCGTTGCCGATGGCGATCAGTTCGACGCCG
Source organism: Rhodococcus sp. T9N (assembly GCF_024436645.1). Classification (NCBI taxonomy): domain Bacteria; kingdom Bacillati; phylum Actinomycetota; class Actinomycetes; order Mycobacteriales; family Nocardiaceae; genus Rhodococcus; species Rhodococcus sp. T9N. The sequence goes on from NZ_JAMSKS010000004.1 coordinate 315,910, forward strand.
TGTTCGGCGACCAGTCCGGCAAGCGTCGCGAGAGCCGCGTCCCACTTGTTCTGCGGCTGGTGCGGGTAAATCGTCTCGTAGGCAACAACTTTGCCGGTTCCGTCGACGACGGCAACCTTCGTTCCGGTGCGGAATCCGGGGTCGAGTCCCATGGTGGGTCGGGCGCCGGCGGGAGCTGCGAGGAGTAGATCCTTGAGGTTGGTGGCGAAGACGTCGACGGCGTCCTTTTCGGCCGACTGCCGCAGACGCATCCGAGTGTCGATACCGAGCGTGACGGCGAACTTCGTCTTCCACGCCCACTTGACGGTGTCGAGAAGCCACCCGTCGGCGGCCCGACCACGGTCGGCGATCTCGAACCGCGACGCGATGCGGCCTTCGTAGACCGTGCGCTCCCCCGGCGCGAGTTCTTCGGTGTCTGCCGCCATGTTGAGCGACAGCACTTCTTCCTTCTCGCCGCGCAGGACGGCGAGGATGCGGTGAGAGGGCAATTTGGAGAACGGTTCCGAGAACTCGAAGTAGTCAGCAAACTTCGAGCCATCGGTTTCCTTGCCCTTGCGGACCGAGGAGACGACCTGGCCGCGATTCCACATCAGCTCACGCAATTCACCGACCAGATCGGCGTCCTCGGCGAAGCGCTCGACGAGGATCGACCGGGCACCGTCGAGCTGCTCGTCCGAATACTTCGCGGGATCGGTGGTGGGATCTCCGATGAGAGCATCGGCGACGGGCTCGTGGCCGGCCTCGCGGGCGATCTGCGCCTTGGTGCGCCGCTTCGGCTTGAAGGGGAGGTAGATGTCCTCCAGCCGCGCTTTCGTCTCGGCCAGCATGATCTGACCGCGCAGTTGATCGTCGAGTTTGCCCTGAGAGTCGATCTCCGTGAGCACGGCGTCACGACGGTCGTCGAGCTCGCGGAGATACCGCAGCCGCTCGTCCAGGAGTCGCAGCTGGGCGTCGTCGAGCGTGCCGGTGACTTCCTTGCGGTACCGGGCGATGAAGGGCACCGTGGCTCCGCCGTCGAGAAGGTCGACTGCTGCTGCAACCTGGCCTTCGCGGACGTCGAGTTCCTCGGCAATGCGCTGGTTCACGGTCTTGAGAATCACGAGATCCGACCCTACCGCTATCCTGAGACAAGAAGATCGGCAACAGTGCCGTGTCAGGGCTACCGGGGGAAACAAATGAGTACGCGGTACGTCCGGATTGCCGCAATGGTGGCCGCAGTTACTTTTGCGGCTTCGTGCAGCGGTGGGCAGAACCCGGATGATCCGATGCAGACCCCCGCCTTTCCCGACACCAATGTTCCGGTAGCCGAGACCCTCGACGGCCGTCTGGGACAGGCTCAGGTAGCTGCGCTCGGGCGTGGTGCGGACGTCTCCATCGCCATCCTCGACCGCTCCTCGGACAAGTACCTCGACGTCGCCGGTGACCAGCAGATCGAAACAGCCTCGGTGGCAAAACTTTTCATCGCCGAGGATCTACTTCATCAGGATGCGCGCGGTGAGCGACCCATCACGGACGACGATCGCACCCTCATGGCGGCGATGCTCGAATCCTCCGACGACACCGCAGCCAACCTCCTGTGGGACGAGGTCGGCGGCCAAGAGGTGATCACCCGCGTCGCCGAGCGTTACGCACTGACCGCGACGACGCCGCCCTGGGACGGAATGTGGTGGAACACCGAGACCACGACACGTGACCTGGTCACCTTCTACAGCGGTGTCCTCGACGACTCCGATCAACTCGGACCTGAACGGGTCGAGCAGTTCGTCGAGTACCTGCGGCAATCCACTCCCGAAGGAACCGACGGTTACGACCAGAGATTCGGCCTGCCCGAGGCCTTGTTCGGCGAGCCCGTCATAGGAGTCAAACAGGGCTGGATGTGCTGTGTCGAGGACAAGTGGATCCATCTGTCCACCGGCATCGTCGGTGACGACAACCGATACATCATCGCGATCGGTTCGCGAGAAGACGTCCAGTACACGGATGAGGACAGCTTCTATCCCGACACCTCGTTCACCGATGCCGTCGACGACGAAAGTGCATTGCACGCTCGCGACACGGTCACCGGCGTCACGCAGATTCTCTTCCCGAGCGGAAGCATCGACGACTGGGCAGCGGCATCCACGACCGCGGATTCGGCGATGCCCGAAGCTTCCGGGCCCTGATTCGATCCACGCGGTCGTGTTCGTCCTCAAGCCTGCTTGTACTCGAGCACCGAACCGATGACACGGTCCTGTTGTTCGAACGTGAGCATGGGCCACAGCGGCAGTCGAAGGATCGACGCGGAGAACTCGGCACTACGCACGCACGGCTGCGGTGTTCGTCCGTAGCGCACACCGGCCGCACTCGTATCGAGCGGAACGTAGTGGAACGGCGCCACGATTCCGTCACCGGCAAGGTGCCGAATCAAGCCGTCACGGCTCTCTTCGGTCGGCATCTTGAGATAGAACAGGTGCGCAGTGTGCTCGCGATCATCGGGCACCGCCATGGGCACGACACCGTTCGCGGCCGCCCACTCGCCCAGACTCACGCTGTAGGCATCCCAGACGCGATGCCTGGCCGCCTGAATCGCGTCGAACTCGGAGAGTTGTGCGTCGAGGACGGCGGCATTGAGTTCACTGGGCAGATAACTCGACCCGATGTCCTGCCACGAATACTTGTCGACCTGCCCGCGCAGGAAACGCGCACGGTCGGTCCCCTTCTCACGGATGATTTCGGCGCGAGTCATCAACTGATCGTCGGAGAGCAACAGCGCGCCGCCCTCACCGCAGTGAACGTTCTTGGTGTCGTGAAAACTCTGCGTTCCGATAGTTCCGATGGTGCCGAGCGAGCGCCCGCGCCACTTTCCGCCGAGTCCGTGAGCGTTGTCTTCGATCAACGCAACGCCGTGGAGTTCCGCGAGGTCGAGGAGAGGTTCCATGTCCGCGGCGACTCCGCCGTAATGCATGACCAGTACAGCTTTGGTGCGTTCGGTGATCGCCGCCGCGACGCACGCCGGGTCGATGTTGCCGGTACTCGGATCGATGTCGACGAAAACAACAGTGGCCCCGCGCAACGCGACGGCGGTCGCCGCCGAACTGAACGCGAAGCTCGGAACTATTACCTCGTCGCCCGGGCCCAATTCGAGCAGCAGCGCACCCAATTCGAGTGCATGCGTGCACGAGGTGGTCAGCAGAGCATGCGTGGATCCGGTGATCGCCTTGAGCGCTGCAGTCGCGGACTTGGTGAAACGTCCGTCACCGTGAATGTGGTCGGACTCCAGAACCGTTGCCAGATTCGACAATTCGTTCGATGCCCGATAGGGGCGGGAGAAGATGATGCGATCAGTGCTCACGACTACGCCGATCGATCGAGGTTCCGGGCCGCGGGGAGTCGACAGTCAGATACAGCGGCTTTCCGACAAGGACGTGCAGTGCCACACCGAGATATTCGGCAATGAGCCCGAGCGAGAACAGAATCGCACCCGAACAGACCAGCAGCGCCATGATGATCGACGCCCATCCTTCGGGATCATTGTTGTCGCCGGTCATGGCCCCGATGAAGATCACCGCGGCCATGATCACGCCGGCCGACGCCAGGGTGACTCCGAGCAGGCTGACCAGCCGCAGACCGCGTGTTCCGCTACACAACACCATCTTCCAGAACAACGAGAACAAACGGCGGTAGTTGTACCCGGATTCTTCGCGGCCTTCGGCTCGAAGTGTCACCGGCGCCGTGGCCGTGTTACCGACAACCCACGTCAGCGCAACGTCCAGATACACGCCGTTGGCCGCGACGCCGGCCAACTGTCGGCCGATGTCACCGCGGATCAGGCGATAACTTTCGAATCTCGTCGAATCAGGGAACGCGAATACCGTCGCCAAGACGATCTTTGCGCCGCGCGAGGTCAGGTTCCGCAAGAATCCGTGCGGGCGTGTGTTCGTGGGTTTGGAATACACGAGATCGGATCGCTCCGTCAGCGCGGTGTCGAGGAAAGCCCCGATGTGCACCGGGTCGTGCTGGCCGTCCTCGTCCATCGTCACGATCCACTGTCCAGTTGCAGCGGCCATGCCGGCGATGGTCGCCGCGTCCTGGCCGTAGTTGCGGCTGAGCCACACGACACGCACCTGCTCGAAACGGCGCTCCAATTCGAGTAACACGACGTCGGAGCGGTCCGGGCCGTTGTCGTGAACCAGCACGATCTCGTCGACGGAGAACTGCGCACCACCGGGCGTCGCACTCGGTGTGCCCAGGCCGTCCAACTCCTCGACGAGCGCCGTGATCGTCTTTTCGCCCTGATAAACGGGCACTACGACGGAAATCGAGTGCACTCGCTTCCACTCCCTTCAGGGGGCTCGACTGGCGCCGAGAGACAGGCACGATCGGGCCCACACCGTCGCGAACTTTAACACGCAGAGATGTCTTGACTTCGGATGCCGGCGGCGCGTGACGCGCTCGCGTCTCCGTACGCCCCACCTGCCCTGTTAAGGTCTGGAACTCGTGGTGGAAACTCGCACTCTCGCCCGGGCAGACGTGTACAAGTGGGGCGCCGTCACGGCGATCGGTGTCATCGCCGGTTATCTGGCCGTGGTGCTCGCGAATGCTCGTCACTTCTACACCGACGACACCGAGTCCCAATACGCGCCGCTGTGGGTCATGCTCGGCCGCAGTCTGCGAGAAGGACACCTCCCGGTGCTCGTCCCCGAGAACTGGATGGCGGGCAACTACGCGATCGAGGAAGCAGGCCTTCTCAATCCACCGCAACTCCTGATCGACCTGATCGCACCGTCCTTCGACAACCTGGCGTTGTACGCGACGATCGTGAAGTTGATCTTCGCGATCATCCTTGCACTCGGCGTCTATCGGATCTGCCTCGAGTACGGCTCGAAGCCCACGTGGGCTGCCGTCGCCGGCGTCTCGATTCCGTTCACCGGTTTCCTGCTGTTCTTCGACTCGGCCAGTTGGATGACTGCCTTCACCGGCACTGCCTGGATGGTTCAGGCGTGGGCGTCGGCAATCCGCTACGCCCGAGGTAAGAGCGGTCCGATCCCGACCTTCGTGTTCTTGTATCTCGCGATGTCGGTCCAATATGTTTTCCCCGCAGTCGAATCCGGCTTGATGATCGGCGCGGTCGCAATCGGCGAAGTTGTCTATCAGCGGCGTTGGCTGCCGTCACTGCGGCTTCTGGCGGTGTCCGCGTGTGCCGCTCTGGCCGGTCTCGCGACGTATCTGCCGAGCCTGCTCACCGCGGACGTCACCTGGCGCGGTGCATCCGAAGTCAAGAACGATGCATTCCTCGCCGTCCCGTGGTCGGAATCGCTGAACGCGAGCCTGCCGAGCACGATGCCCGCGTTCACCTCGTGGTGGGGATACATCCAGACCATGCCCATGGTCTACATCGCCTGGTTCCTCATACCCGCCCTGGCATTCATCGACTGGGGCAAGGCACGCGCCGCGGCACGCGAATTGACCGCCGTCGGGATCTTCACGGTCGCCGTCCTCATGTGGACTGCCGGGCCGAGCACGATCGGCCCACTGCGGTGGCCCGCGCGCGTACTTCCGATGGTGGCCATCGGACTCCTGCTTCTGGTGTGCATCCTGCTCGGGCGTTACGCCACGACCGACAAGTTGCGCGGGCGCTGCGTTGCAGCGGGAATCCTCGTGGGCCTGCTTCTGATTCGGTCAGCCTCGGCAGCTCCCGGGCTCGCGAAATGGCATGTGATCTCGGCCCTGCTCGTTGCCGCACTCGGCGCCGCGATGGTCTGGCTCGGCCGTACCAAGGGCACTGCTTTCGCATGCCTCGTAGCGATCGTCGCGGTCTCCCCCATCGCGTACGCCCAGGTTCGGGCCGCGCAACCAACCCCGATGAGCTGGAACCTGCCCGAATCCCGCTCGGAGATGAAAGACGCCTTCCCCGACTTCGAAGGCACGACACTGCAACTGGGCGACCGTGCGCTCATCGCCCCCGGGGACAAGACCCTCGACGGAGCGTACGGTTCCCTGGCTTTCGGCAACTACCCCAAAGACCTCGAACTGACCTACACCAGCGGCTACACCCCCAACGGGCACTTCTACTTCGGTGATCTGCTCTGCATGCGCTGGGACATGAGTGTCTGCCCCGACGCCTTCCGACGCGCATTCACCGTCGAACCCACCACCGGCCGCACCATCGTCGACCTGATGAACGTGGACCGCGTCGTACTTCAGAACGCTCTCTACCCCGATGCACGCAAGAACCCGGCTCCCGACGGATGGAAATGGGTCGACTACCCCGGACACGAGAACTACATCTCGGTACTCGAACGCGTCGACGGCCCCGTCTCGACACGCAACGGACGCATCGCCGACGCCCACGGCGTCGAGGCTACGTCGATCGCGGAATCGAACATGTCGAGCACCCTTCGTGTCAGTTCGGAGACCGGCGGCAAGGTTGTGTTCGCACGGCTCGGCTGGCCCGGATATCGGGCGAGCATCGACGGTCAGCCTGTCCCGATCGACGTCGTCGCGAAGTCCTTTGTCACCGTGGACGTTCCAGCCGGTACGAAAGACGCGGAACTTGTCCTGACGTGGCGTCCCCCGGGATGGAAGGTCGGCGGCGCTTCGATGGTCGCCGGAGTCCTCGGACTCAGCGTGCTCGAGTGGATGTATCTGCGGAACCGACGCAAGGACGGGATCAACACCGTGAAAACCGAGTCTTCATGACCGAAGACATCGCATCACCCGAGAACCCCGGCCCACTGCTTCGGGTGGTCAAGCATCAGCCCATCGCATTTGCCATTGTCGGAGTGGCTAATACGGCGATCGGATACGCGCTCTTCGTGGTCTGGTCACTGATCCTCGACAACAAGGATCTGTATCAAGTGGCTGTGATCGGCGCGTACTCCATCAGCGTCCTCATCGCTTTCGTTCTGCATCGGACTCTCGTTTTCCGCGTCCGCGGACATGTGGCACGCGACCTGGGAGCGTTCATCGTCGTCAATTCCGGTGGCCTGGTGCTGAATCTGATACTCGGAACAATCGCGGTGTCGATTCTGCATGCCCCGCCGCTTCCCGCCCAGGCGGTTGTCATGTTGATCGTTGCCGGTGTGAGCTTCTTCGGTCATCGATACTTCTCGTTCCGCCGCAAACCTGCCGAACGGCACTGACCTTCTACGATTCGCGGGGTAGCGCTCGATCCACTGCCGCCTCGACGATCGTCCGAATATCTTCCTCTCCGAACAGGTTCGGCAATGTGAGTCGATCCAGTGCGAGCCAGTTCAGCGACAAATAGAGCAGGCGAACGGTCATCGCATCACCCGGCACGCCCGACGCCAGATGATTGGCTACGTTCAGATCGAAGTCTTCTCGGATGCGGACGGTCAGTACCGCACGCAGGTCCGGTCGACGCGTCGCCTCCAGTCGCAACTCCATGAGCGCGAGGAAACCCGTTCCGAACGAGGTGACGCGCTCGACCACGTCGAGCATGAGCGTCACCAGGCGCTCACGATCGGTGCCGTTGACGGGATCGATCATCCCTTCGAGGTCCTCCGGAATCAGTCGCTCGTAGATCCGGCCACCCGCTTGAGTGAGCAGGTCGTCGCGATTGGAGAAGTAGTTCGACGCTGTCCCGTTCGGCACTGCTGCCTGGGCGTCAACGGCTCGAAACGTCAAGCCTCGAGCACCCTCTCGGGCCAACACCTCGATTGCCGCGTCGATCAGGGCAAGCCGGCGTTCCGGGTTCTTTCGCACTTGACATCACTCCTGACACGACCCTAAGTTAAACCACTACAAACATAGTACTACGAACGGAGCGTTATATGCGAAAGCTTGTGTACTACGTGGGAGCTTCCCTCGACGGATACATCGCGGGGCCTGGTGGCGAATTCGATTTCCTCCCGGTCTCCGAACAGATCACGGCCTGGATATGCGATCGATATCCTGAAACCGTGCCAACGCATGTGCGGCCCGCTCTCGGAATCGAGGACGCGCCCAACAAGACCTTCGACACGGTCGTCATGGGCCGCGGCTCCTACGAGCCCGGGCTGGCCGCCGGAGTGAAAAGCCCCTTCGCGCACCTGCGTCAGTTCGTCGTCTCCACAACCATCCCTGACGCCGAGGATCCCCCCGTCACCATCGTTCGCGCCCATCCGCTTGGGGTAGTCAGATCTCTCAAAGAGGAAGAAGGACAAGATATCTGGCTGTGTGGCGGCGGAACTCTCGCCGGCGAACTACTACCGGAGATCGACGAGTTGATCATCAAGAGGTATCCGGTAGTCGCCGGCGCAGGCATACCGATGATCAGAGGTAACTTCGAGCCGACACCGTTCACACCGACTGCAACCGAATCGCTCGACGACGGCGCAAGCATCACCTGGTTGAAGCGAAATACCTAAGGAAGAAGATCCGGTCGACGCTCGGCCGTGCGCTGCAGCGACTGCTCATGGCGCCACGCTTTGATCTTCGCGTGATCACCGGAGAGAAGCACCGGCGGAACTTCGAGGTCGCGCCACACAGCCGGGCGAGTGTAGCTAGGCCCTTCGAGAAGGCCGTCGGAAAACGAATCCTCTTGGTGTGAAAGCTGATTGCCGAGAACGCCGGGCATCAGTCGCACGACAGCCTCGACCATCACCAGCACGGCTGCTTCGCCGCCGATCAGGACGTAATCGCCGATGCTGACTTCTTCGACTCTGACCCGCTTGGCGGCGTCGTCGAAAACCCGTTGATCGATACCTTCGTATCGGCCGCAGGCAAACACAAGGTGCTTGGCGTTGGACCAGCGGTGCGCGGCCTCCTGGGTGAACGGAACGCCGGCGGGAGTGGGCACCACCAGAATGGTCTCGGCATCATCGGGGCCGGAAGAATCGGAGCGCCCGATCACGTCGTCCAGTGCCGGGCCCCAGACGGTGGGTTTCATGACCATGCCGGGTCCGCCGCCATACGGAGAATCGTCGACGGCTTTGTGCACGTCATGGGTCCACGACCGAAGATCGTGGACGTCGACCGAGATCAAGCCACGTTCGATTGCCTTGCCCAGCAAGGCAGCACGAAGCGGTTCGAGATACTCGGGAAAGATGGTGACGACGTCGAGACGCATAACAAACGATCAGTCGTTGTCTGAGTTCGATTTGTCGCTGTTCGACTTGTCGCCGAAGTCCGGGTCGAGCAGTCCCTCGGGAGGCTCGATCACCACGACACCGTCGGCGATCGACACCGAGGTGACGATGGCGGCGACAAACGGGATCAGCAATTCGCCGGATGCCTCACCGGTACGGCGAATCGAAAGCAATTCGCCTGCGGCGGAATGCAATACCTCGATGACCGAACCGACCTCGGCACCGTCCGTGAGGACGACCTTCAGTCCTTCGAGTTCGTGATCGTAGAACTCGTCCGGATCATCCGAAGGCTCGAGTTCGGAACTGTCGATGACGAACAGTGTGCCGCGCAACGCATCTGCGTCGCCACGGTCACTGACGCCTTCGAGGCGCAGCAGAAGCCGCCCGGAATGATCCCGGGCGGCTTCCACTGTGTACGACTTCAGTGTGGACTCGCGCGGCTTGCGCCCACGCAGCACGGAACCTACGGCAAAACGATCTTCGGGCTCGTCTGTACGAACCTCGACTACCAATTCACCTTTGATGCCATGCGACTTCGCGACACGACCGACTACGAGTTCCACCTGTTTACTGCCGTCTACTGATCGGTGTCGACGACATCAACACGGATACCGCGGCCACCGATGCCGGAGACCAAGGTCCGCAGAGCGGTCGCAGTGCGACCACCCCGACCGATGACCTTGCCGAGATCGTCTGGGTGCACGTGCACCTCGACGGTCCGTCCCCGACGTCCGGTGATCAGCTCGACGCGCACATCGTCGGGATTGGCGACGATGCCACGCACGAGATGCTCTACCGCATCAGCGACGACGGCACTCACTTGTCAGCAGCCTCGGCGTCTGCAGCGGGAGCCTCGGCGTCAGCCGCGGTGTCTTCTGCCTTGGCCTCGTCAGCCTTTGCAGCCTTCTTCTTCTTGGGGGTGATTGCTTCTGCAACCGGCTCGTTCTCGGCCTGCGCGAGCGCAGCCTGGAAGAGCTCGAGCTTGGTGGGCTTGGCTTCCTTGACGCGCAGGGTGCCTTCGGTGCCCGGCAGGCCCTTGAACTTCTGCCAGTCACCGGTGATCTTGAGGAGTGCCTCGACGGGCTCGGTGGGCTGTGCGCCCACGGACAGCCAGTACTGAGCGCGCTCGGAATCGATGTCGATCAGCGAGGGCTCTTCCTTGGGGTGGTACTTGCCGATGGTCTCGATCGCACGGCCGTCACGACGGGTGCGCGAGTCGGCGATGACAACGCGGTACTGAGCGTTGCGGATCTTGCCGAGGCGGGTGAGCTTGATTTTGACAGCCACAGCTGCAGTTCTCCTTCAGCGCGCACAACAGTGCTGCGCATGTCACGTGCAATTCAGCGACCCACACGATTTGTGAGCCCGGTTTTGCCTCTATCCTGTGACCGTCGCAGCGGTACGTAACCGGTTGCGACGAACAATGGTCCATTGTGCCAGATGGGTGGGCTCGTTCGGAAACCACCCTGTGCGCGCTTCGAGAGTGCGGGGACTCCCTAACCACTCACGGGGGTTCCGCGGAGGATCACACGCATCGGCTTCGCGAGCACATCGGGGTTTCCGCGCGGATCTTCAGAGTAAACCACCAGGTCGGCGGGCGCTCCTTCTGCGATCCCCTGCGCACCCAACCAACTCCGCGCGTCCCAGCAGGCTGCGCCCAGCGCCTGATGCGCCGTCAAACCGGCAACTTCGAGTTCGGCGATCTCGTCGGCGATCCGCCCGTGCCTGATCGATCCGCCGGCATCCGTTCCGGCATAGATCGGAATCCCGGCCTCGTGAGCGGCACCGATCGTCCGATGTCGACGAGCGTGCAGATCCCGCATGTGCGCCGCGTAGATCGGATACCGGGTGGCAGAGTCCGCGATCTCGGGGAAAGTTGCGATGTTGATCAGCGTCGGAACCAAGGCGGTGCCGTGAGCGACCATCAACTCGATGGTCGCGTCCGTCAATCCGGTGCCGTGCTCGATGCAGTCGATGCCGGCGTTGATCAGGCCGGGCAGAGCATCCTCGGCAAAGACGTGAGCGGTGACCCTTGCGCCTTCGGCATGGGCGGCAGCGATGGCCTCGACCAGAATCTCGTCGCTCCACAACGGGGCGAGGTCACCGATGGAACGATCGATCCAGTCCCCGACGAGCTTGACCCAACCGTCACCGGCGCGTGCCTGACGCACCACCTCGGCCGGCAACTGAGATTCGTCGTCCAGGTCGACCGGCAGGCCCGCGATGTACCGCTTCGGTGCTGCGATGTGCTGACCTGCGCGAATGATCCGCGGCAGATCGAGGCGCTCGTCGATGAACCTGGTGTCGACCGGCGATCCGGCGTCACGAAGCAACAGCACGCCCGCGTCACGTTCGGTCTTCGCCTGCCCCAGCAAGCCGTCGACGGTTTCGCCGCCGCCACCGCCGTAGCGGATACCGACGTGACAGTGCGCATCCACGAGACCCGGTGTGATCCAACCCGATTCGACGATCGTCTCCGCACCGGACACCGGCTCGAAGGAAATCAGCCCGTCGACGATCCACAATTCGATCGGCTCGGCATCGGGCAGACCGATACCCCGCAGATGAAGCGCAGCCACCGACTACTTCTTGGGCAGCTTGAGCTGGGAGAGATCGATGCCTTCCAGTCCGGGCGGCAACTGATCGAGACCCTTGGGCATGTTCGACAGGTCGGGCATGCCGGCCGGCATTCCGCCGGGCATACCCGGGAATCCGCCCATGCCGGGGAATCCTCCGCGCATCTTGGGCTGCGTCGGGCCCTTGCCGCCCTTCTTGCCCTTCTTGCCCTTCTTGCTGCGAACCTGCTTACGCGCGCCGGGCATGCCCATACGGCCGGCCATGGCAGCCATCATCTTGCGGGCTTCGAAGAAACGATCCACCAACTGGTTGACGTCGGAAACCTTGACGCCCGAACCGTTCGCGATGCGCAGTCGGCGTGAGGCGTTGATGATCTTCGGATCGTCGCGCTCGGCCGGCGTCATACCGCGGATGATGGCCTGAATGCGATCGAGTTGCTTCTCGTCGACGTTGGCCAGCGCGTCCTTCATGCCGCCGGCACCCGGCAACATACCGAGGAGGTTGCCGATCGGGCCCATCTTGCGGACGGCCATCATCTGATCGAGGAAGTCTTCGAGGGTGAGCTGACCGGAACCGATCTTCGCTGCGGTCGCTTCGGCCTGATCGGCGTCGAACACCTGCTCGGCCTGCTCGATGAGGCTCAGGACATCGCCCATGCCGAGGATCCGGCTGGCCATGCGATCGGGATGGAAGACGTCGAAGTCTTCGAGCTTCTCGCCGGTGGACGCGAAGAGGATCGGCTGGCCGGTGACCTCGCGGACGCTCAGCGCGGCACCACCGCGGGCGTCGCCGTCGAGCTTGGTGAGGACGACACCGGTGATGCCGACTCCCTCACGGAAAGCGTCGGCCGTGCTGACCGCGTCCTGACCGATCATGGCGTCGAGGACGAAGATGGTCTCGTCCGGGTTGACGGCGTCACGGATACCGGCGGCCTGCGCCATCAGCTCCGAGTCGATACCGAGGCGACCGGCGGTGTCGACGATCACGACGTCGTAATGCTTGTTGCGTGCTTCTTCGACGCCGGCGCGGGCGACCTCGACGGGGTCGGCTGCGGACACGCCCAGTGCGTTCTCGCCGCCGCCGATGGAGGTACCGGGATGCGGCGCGAAGACTGCGGCGCCTGCACGCTCACCGACGATCTGAAGCTGAGTGACGGCGCCGGGACGCTGAAGGTCACAGGCGACGAGGAGGGGCGTGTGCCCCTGATCCTTGAGCCACTTGGCCAACTTTCCGGCCAGCGTGGTCTTACCGGAACCCTGCAGACCGGCCAACATGATGACCGTCGGCGGAGTCTTGGCGAACTGCAGTCGACGAGTTTCGCCGCCGAGAACCTCGACCAGCTCTTCGTTGACGATCTTGACGACCTGCTGAGCCGGGTTCAGTGCACCCGAGACCTCGGCGCCCTTGGCGCGTTCCTTGATCTTGGCGATGAAGCTGCGCACTACGGGAAGCGCGACGTCGGCCTCGAGCAGGGCAAGGCGGATCTCGCGGGCCGTAGCGTCGATGTCGGCGCCGGACAGACGACCCTTGCCACGCAGATCCTTGAGAGATCCGGTCAATCTGTCGGAAAGGGATTCGAACACCGAGTGCGCTCCTGAAGGTCGTGCGAGTTAGCCGTGGATATTCTCGGGCACCAGCCTAGCCGCTACGCCCGCACCGATCCCAGCCGATGCGGGCGTAACTGCCGAAACCGGTCCGTCAATCCTCTTTCTTCTTGGGTTGTGGCACCGGAACCACCGCCAGCACCGCCTCCTCGACGCGCTCTCGCGCCGCGCGGGTATCGGCCTCACCGAAGTCGAGGCAGAACGCGTCGACCACCGAGGAACCCAAGGTGGCGACCTTCGCCCACCGGATGTCGGCTCCACTGTGTTCGAGTGCTGCGGCCAGTCGGCAGAGCAGGCCGACGCGGTCCTCGGTACGCAATTCGAGGATCGCCTGACCGTCACCGGGCGCGTCGAACCAGATGACCCGCGGCGGCGCCTGCGCATAGAGCACCGGAACCGCGGAATCCTTGTTGGTCTGGATCGGGTCGTCCCACTGCTCTGCCCGTGCCTCCTCGTCCTTCGCGTCGAGAAGTTCGAGCAAATTCAGTTCACCGGCCGAAGCCCGGATCAATTCCTGCCGGAGCAGCACCGCCTGCGGGGGTGTGCCGAACCTCGGCGTCACGACAAACGAGTTGACCGCCGAACCTGCATGCGACCCCACCGATGCGGAATGCACCCGCAAGGACTGCAGCGCCAGAACTCCGGCAGCCCGAGACAGCAGCCCGGGAGCGTCGGGCGCGATGACGGTCACGACGTAGGTGTGCGCATTCTCGGCCGGAACGAGCGAGACGTGAACCCCGCCCTCCTCGGCGATGGCCAATTGCTCGGGAGCGAGTGGATCGGGTTGCGGGAGCTCCTCCCCTGCCATCAGCAAACGACAACGACGCACCAGCTCGCCGATCAACGACGACTTCCAGTCGCCCCAGACACCAGGCCCGGTGGCCAGCGAATCCGCTTCCGCCAACGAATGCAGGAGATCGAGAAGGGTCCCGTCTCCCTCGAGTGCGTCGACCACTCGCTGCACCGTTGCCGGATCGTCGAGGTCGCGACGGGTGGCGGTTTCCGGCAACAGCAAGTGGTAGCGCACCATCGCCGTCAACGTCGCGACGTCGGAAGGCCAAAGTCCCAAGCGATTTCCGATCGCGGTGGCCAATTCGGCACCGACGACGCTGTGGTCTCCCCCTCGCCCCTTCCCGATGTCGTGGATCAACGCACCGAGCATGAGCAGATCCGGCCGAGCGACGCGAGTGGTGAATCCGCTTGCATACGCGGCGGTTTCGACCAGGTGCCGATCCACCGTCCACGTGTGGACGGCGTCGCGCGGCGGAAGATCGCGAATGGTCCCCCACTCCGGCAGGAGTCGACCCCAGAGCCCGGTCCGGTCCATCGCCTCGATCACCGGAACCGCACGCGATCCCGAACCCAGCACGACCAAGAGATCGTTGACTGCATTTTTCGGCCACGGTTCACGCAATTCGGGGGCATTGTCCGCCAGGCGATTGAGCGTCGACGCGGAGATCGGCATGCCGTTGGTGGCCGCCGCTGCCGCGACCCGCATCACCAGACCGGGATCCTTCTTCGGTCTCGCATCGCGCGCCAGAACTACTTCGCCGGCATGCTCGACGACACCCTCGTCCAGTGGCCGCCGCACCGGCGCGCGACGCAGCCGCGACAAACCACGCCGGGGCAAGGAGTTTCCGGCGGTACGGATACCGACGTCGACCGAATAGCTGATGGTGCGCGCCGATTCGCTGAGAAGTCGCGCCAGATCGAAGCGATCACCGATCCGTAGCGCCGCACCGATCTCGTCGGCGTCCTGTGCTCGCAGTTGGTCGCGGGCGCGACCGGCAACGCGGTGAAGTTCGGTGCGCACGTCGAGCAACCGCCTGTGCGCAAGTGCCAGACCGCCGCCGGGCGAGTTGGGTCCCAGCCCCGGCATCCCGTCGGTCAATTGCGCGATGGAAAGGGCGTTGAGCAGTTGGACGTCTCGCAGCCCGCCACGACCGCTCTTGAGATCCGGTTCGGCGCGATGGGCGATCTCGCCGCTGCGCTCCCACCTCGTACGGGTCTGGGTGATCAATTCGTCGAATCGGCTGCGGATGTCCATGCGCCACTGTCGTCGGACACCACTGATCAACAAGTTGCTCAGCTCCACGTCGCCGGCAATGTGGCGTGCTTCGAGCATTCCGAGTGCTGCCGTCATGTCGGTGGCCGCAACCTGAAGCGCCTGCGGAAGCGTCCGCACGCTGTGGTCGAGTTTGATGTGCGCGTCCCACAGCGGGTACCACAGGCTGTCCGCAACCTGGGCCACGACCGCCGGGTCCATGTCGTCGTGCAGCAGAATCAGATCGAGATCGGAATACGGCAACAGTTCGCGTCGGCCGAGACCACCCACGGCGACGATGGCAAACCCACAATCCGGTTTGATGCCCAGTTCGGTCCCCTTGGTGGTCAACCAGAATTCGTGCAGATCGACCAGTGCATGTCGCAGCGCGGGGGCGTCGAGCCTCCTGTTCTTGACGCCTCCGGTGAGTAGGGCCTTGCGTGCGCGGGCCAGGTCCGCAGCTTCGTCGGATCCCCCTGACGAGACCGGCCCTGGCCCCGTCGCTTTCGCGACGGAACCAGGGCCGAAGTTCTCGGACCCTTTCGGGTCAGAGTGCATCGCCACCGCGTTCCCCGGTGCGAACCCGGATGACCGACTCGACTGGCGAGACCCACACCTTGCCGTCACCGATCTTGCCGGTTCGAGCGGCCTCGACGATCACCTCGACCACCTTGTCCACGGCCGCGTCGTCGACGACGACCTCGACCCGGACCTTGGGTACGAAGTCCACGGAATACTCCGCACCTCGGTACACCTCGGTGTGGCCCTTCTGTCGGCCGTAGCCCTGAACTTCGCTGACGGTCATACCCAGCACTCCGGCCTGCTCGAGTCCGGTCTTGACGTCCTCGAGCGTGAACGGCTTGACGATTGCTGTGATCAGCTTCATGTGCTCATCCCTTTCCAAACTCTGAAGTGCCTGAATTCACTTTAATCACGTGCTGATCACGCGAGGTCGTATGCGGTCTCTGCGTGTTCGGTCTCGTCGATGCCGCGTGCCTCGTCCTCGGCCGAGATTCGCCAGCCCAGGGGCTTGAGTGCGAAGCCGATGATCGTCGTCAGAACGCCGGTGAAGACGAGTGCTGCGAGTGCGATCACGATCTGAACCACCAGTTGCTTGTAGTCGCCGCCGTAGAAGAGGCCGGTTGCGGTGCCGAAGAATCCGATACCGATCGTGCCCCACAGGCCGGAGACAAGGTGAACACCGACGACGTCGAGCGAGTCGTCGAAGCCGAAGCGGAACTTCAGGCCGACAGCGAGAGCGGACAGGATGCCGGCTACTGCGCCGAGGAAGATGGAACCGACCGGGTTGAGCGCACCGGCAGCAGGGGTGATGGCGACCAGACCGGCGACCGCACCGGAAGCTGCGCCGAGGCTGGTGGCGTGGCCGTCACGAATACGCTCGGTAGCGAGCCAGGCCAGGACTGCGGCACACGTCGCGGTGGTCGTGTTGACCCAGGCGAGACCGGCGTTACCGTCGGCGGCGAATGCCGAGCCGGCGTTGAAGCCGAACCAACCGAACCAGAGGAGTGCGGCGCCGAGCATCACGAAGGGCAGGTTGTGCGGACGGAAGGCGGTCTTGCCGAAGCCGAGACGCTTGCCGACGATGAGTGCGAGGACGAGACCGGCCATACCCGCGTTGATGTGAACGACTGTGCCACCGGCGAAGTCGATCGGAGCGACGTTGGCGACGGTGACTCCGTCGTCGTTGACCGTGGTGCCGAAGAGCTTTGCCGCGATGCCGTCCTCGGAGCCCGAGAGGAGTCCGCCGCCCCACACCATGTGTGCGAGCGGGAAGTAGACGACGGTGACCCAGATACCCGAGAACAGGAGCCAGGTGCCGAACTTGACCCGCTCGGCCAGGGCACCACTGATGAGGGCGGTGGTGATGATCGCGAATGTCACCTGGAACGCGATGTCGATGACGTTGGGGTAGCCCCAGGCGCCGGCGATGAAGTTGCCGTCAGCATCGGTGATGCTGTTCTTGAGGCCGAAGAACTCGAACGGGTTGGCAAAAATGCCCCCGATGTTCTCAGAGCCGTAGGACATCGACCATCCCCACAGAACGTAGATGACGCCGATGACGGCCATGGCCCCGAAGGACATCATCATCATGTTCAGGACGGACTTGGACCGAGACATCCCGCCGTAGAAGAAAGCGAGGCCGGGTGTCATCAGCAAGACCAGAGATGCAGCCATCAGCATCCATGCGGCGTTACCGGAGTTCGCCAACAAATCGTCGGTACTCACTTACTACCTCCTAGTCGCACGTGCCGGGCAGCACGTCGTTAAGGAGAAGAGTGCTGGGCTGGTGTTTCGTCCATGGCGCTGTCGCGTTTCGCAGACGTGAACCAATTGCCCAACTTTGTTGCAAACAGGTTTCGCCAGGGAGTTCTACCGACCCTGTGCGCCTTTTTGGTAGTTCGCGCTACCGAAAAGGCGCACGGGGGCGTCAGCCCAGGAGGGCGTCGACGAACGCACCCGGCTCGAACGGCGCCAGGTCGTCGGCACCTTCACCGAGGCCGACCAACTTCACCGGCACACCCAGTTCATGCTGAACCTGGAAGACGATTCCGCCCTTGGCGGTTCCGTCCAGCTTGGTCAGTACGACGCCGGTGATGTCCACGACCTCCGCGAACACTCGAGCCTGCGCCAGTCCGTTCTGGCCGACCGTCGCATCGAGAACCAGCAGAACGTCGTCGACCGAGGCCTTCTTCTCGATAACCCGCTTGACCTTGCCGAGCTCGTCCATCAGACCGGTCCTGGTGTGCAGACGGCCGGCGGTGTCGATCAGGACCACGTCGACGCCGTCCGCGATGCCCCGTGAGACCGCGTCGAAGGCAATCGCAGCGGGATCGCCACCCTCCTTGCCACGAACAACTTCAGCGCCGACACGCTCGGCCCACGTCTGGAGCTGATCGGCGGCGGCGGCGCGGAACGTGTCCGCGGCACCGAGCACGACGCGACGACCGTCGGCGACGAGCACGCGAGCCAGCTTGCCGGTGGTGGTTGTCTTGCCGGTCCCGTTGACGCCGACGACGAGCAGAACAGCCGGGTGATCATCGTGCGGCAATGCGCGGATGGAGCGGTCCAGTTCGGGACGCAGTTCGGCGATCAACACCTCGCGCAGAAGGGCGCGGGCGGCAGCCTCGGTCCGGACGCTGCGGGCCGCCATCTGCTCACGAAGCTTCGTGACGACTTTTTCCGTGGTCGCGGAGCCGAGGTCTGCGATGAGGAGGGTGTCCTCGACTTCTTCCCACGAGTCCTCGTCCAGATCGCCGCCACCGAGCAGACCCAGCAAGCTCTTGCCGACTGCTGACTGCGAGCGGGAAAGGCGCCCGCGCAATCGGTCCAGCCGACCCTCGGTCGGGTCGATCTCGTCCAGCACGCGCGGTGCAGGCTCGACTGGCGCGGGAACGACGACAGGTTCGGGAACGACAGGTTCTTCGACAACAGGTTCTGCTACCGCTGGTTCTTCTACGACCGGCTTTTCGATTACCGGCTCTTCGACAACCGGTTCCTCGGCAACAGCGGGTTCTTCGACAACCGGCTCCTCGACAACGGCCGGCTTCTCCGCAACCGGTTCTTCGACGATCGGTTTTTCGACGACAGGTTCTTCGACGACGGGCGGCTTCTCGGCGACCGGCGGTGTCGGAACCACCGGAGGTGGCGCCGTTGCCGTCGACCCCTGACTGAAGTTGAACCCGCCACCGGCCTTGTAGCCGCCTGACTTGTCCTTCTCGGGGGCGCCGAGCTCCGGCTTCGTCTCGGGCGCCTTCAGCGATACCTGCCCCTTGCGGTAGCGCAGGAATCCGGCAACGAGAACGACGAGTAGTACGGCCGCTACAGCCGCGATGATGATCCAAGCCTGGGTAGTCACCGGCCCATTGTTTCAGGCTCCGACCCGGAAAGTGAGCAGGGCTTACGTCGAGGCCATGTCTTGACCGCGAAGTCGCTGCGAAATCACGGTGGTGATGCCGTCGCCGCGCATGCTGACGCCGTACAACGCATCGGCGATTTCCATCGTCGGTTTCTGGTGAGTGATCACGATCAACTGCGACTTCTCCCGCAATTGTTCGAAGAGTCCGATCAGCCGCCGCAGGTTGGTGTCGTCCAACGCCGCCTCGACTTCGTCCATCACGTAGAACGGGGACGGGCGTGCCCGGAAGATCGCGACCAGCATGGCCACCGCGGTCAACGACTTCTCGCCGCCCGACAGCAACGACAACCGTTTGACCTTCTTACCGGGCGGACGCGCCTCGACTTCGATGCCGGTGGTGAGCATGTCCGAGGGATCGGTGAGGACCAGCCGCCCTTCTCCCCCGGGAAACAATTTCTCGAACACTCCCACGAACTCACGCTCGACGTCGGCATAGGCCTCGGTGAACACCTGCAGAATTCGTGCGTCGACGTCTGCGACCACAGCAAGAAGGTCCTTGCGTGCGGTCTTGACGTCCTCGAGCTGAGTGGAGAGGAAGGTGTACCGCTCCTCGAGAGCTGCGAATTCTTCGAGCGCCAGCGGATTGACCTTGCCGAGGGTGGCGAGGTCCTTCTCGGCCCGCTTGGCGCGCCGTTCCTGAGTCGCGCGGTCGTACGGAAGCGGAGCGGGGGCGGTGACCTGCTCCCCACGCTCCTTGGCCTGCTCGTACTCCTCGATTTCGAGAGCGGTCGGCGGCAGTTCGACCTCGGGCCCGTACTCGGCGATCAGATCGTCGAGGCCGATACCGTACTGATCGAGGATCGACTCCTCGAGTTGTTCGATGCGCAGCGCTGCCTGTGCCTTCGCTACCTCGTCGCGGTGGACGGCGTCGGTGAGCGAAGCGAGTTGTCCAGTCAGTGCTCGGACTATCTCGCGGACCTGATCCAGCTTGGCCGTGCACTCGGTGCGGGCCCGAGCCAACTCGTCGCGGTGAGCAAGAGCCGCGGCGACGACGGTCTCGAGTTCGGCCGCCACGCGCTGTCCCGACTCGGCGACGGCAGCTGCAACTTCCGCAGCGTGCGCTCTGGCGCGCAGAGCCCGCTCGGCGCGAATCCGCGCTTCTCGTTCCGCGGCGGCCGCACGCCGAAGCGAATCGGCCTTTCCGCGTACGGATTCCGCACGCTCTTCGGCGGTGCGGACGGCAAGGCGAGCATCCATTTCGACGATGCGCACTTCGGCGAGCGCTGCTGCGGCCATTTCACGATCGGCAGCGGTCGATTCCGCGCCGTGTCCCGGCGCACTGCCGTCGGTTTCGGCGACGCGCAGACGTTCCTCCAGATCCGCGAGCTTTGTCAGCGACTCACCGCGGCCCTCCTCGGCACGCACTCGCTGGGCGGTCAACCGCTCGGATTCCGCGTGGGCGACTCGTGCTGCCTGCCCCAATCTGCCCAACTGCTCGTAGATGGCGGACATGGCGGCGTCCGACTCGTTGAGCGCTGCCAAAGTTTGCTCCGCGGTCTCGCGTCGAGCGGCTTGTTCGGCCAGAGCGCCGGACAGCGCAGCGTCGAGTTCCTCGGATCGGCTCTCCGTTGCCGCCAGTTCCGCTGCTGACGCGTCGATCGCCGCCTGCACCTCGAGCGTGCTCGGTTGCCGATCCGAGCCACCGATCATCCACCCCGAACCGTGCAGATCGCCAGAACGCGTCACTGCGCGAATTCCCTTGTGGTCAGCAACAACTCGAATCGCGTCATCGAGAGTCTCGACCAGGACGACGCCATCGAGGATGGCGGTCAATCCGGCACGCAACTCGTCAGGGCAGTCGATGACGTCGACGGCCGGACGACTACCCGGCGCGATCTCGGCCTCGCGCTTGATCGCCGGTTCACCGCTCACGATCAGTGATGCACGTCCACCGTCCTGATCGGCCAGTGCTGTGACAGCGGAGCGAGCAGAGTCCAGCGACTGCGCCACGACGGCGTCCGCCGCCGGCCCCATCGCGGCAGCGATCGCGGCCTCGTAGCCGGGTTCGACGTGAATCAATCCGACCAGCGAGGTGATGCCGTCGTCGCCGCGGTGTTCGAGCAGCCAGCCGCCACCGTCCTTGCGCTGCAAACCCATCGACAGTGCCTCGATGCGCGCCCGGAGCGAAGCGATGCGTTGCCCGCTCGTTTTTTCTTCCTCACGAAGCTCTTCGACGCGCGCGTCGATCATCTCGAGAGCCTCGATGGCGCGTTCGTGATTGGTATCGAGGCCGACTTCACCGGCGTCGAGGTCCCCGATGCTTTCTTGCACCGTGTCGAACTCGGCCTGTGCGGCATCGCCACGCAGACGAGCCTCGTCGATCGCCTCGGTCAGCCGAGACACTTCCGCGTCGACGGATTCGACGCGGGTACGCAGAGTGTCGACCTGACCGGAGAGTCGAGCAAGACCTTCACGGCGGTCGGCGACGGCACGAACTTCCGCCATGTGCGCCCGTTCCGCTTCTGCTGCAGCATCTTCGGTGGCTGCGAGCTGGTCCCGAGCAGCGTCCGACGCCGCTCGCGCGATTTCGACGCCTTCGAGGAGTTCGGCCTCCTCGGCAGCAAGACGTTCGGCGCGCGCCTCCATCTCGTCCGGGTCCTGGCCGCGGTTGCCGACGGGTTCGGAGTCGAGATGACGCGCACGCTCGCGGGCGATGCGCACGGTGGCGTTGACGCGTTCGGCAAGCGCGGAAAGCTGGAACCAACTCTGCGCAGCCGCTTCCGATCCCGGAGTCAGACGAGCGAGAGCTTGCTCCTGGCGCCCGAGTTCGAGGTTGGCCTCGTCGAGCGCAGCCGCCACCTGGTTGTGCTGTTCACGGGCCGCTTTCTCGTCCTGCGCCTGGTCGTTCAACTGGTTTCGACGGGTCACCAGATCGTCAGCGGCCAGACGCATCTTTGCATCACGCAGGTCAGCCTGGACCGTCTGTGCTCGCCGAGCGACCTCGGCTTGGCGTCCCAGCGGTTTGAGTTGCCGACGCAGTTCCGCGGTGAGGTCACTGAGGCGAGCGAGATTGGCCTGCATGGAATCGAGTTTGCGCACCGCTTTTTCCTTGCGGCGGCGATGTTTGAGGACTCCCGCGGCTTCTTCGATGAAGGCGCGTCGATCTTCGGGACGGGATTCGAGGATCGCGGCGAGCCGTCCCTGCCCGACGATGACATGCATTTCGCGGCCGATGCCGGAGTCGCTGAGCAGTTCCTGGACGTCCATCAGACGGCAGGACGAGCCGTTGATCTCGTACTCCCCCGCACCGTCGCGGAACATCCGGCGCGTGATCGACACCTCGGAGTACTCGATCGGGAGCGCCCCGTCGGCGTTGTCGATGGTCAAGGTCACCTCGGCGCGGCCCAGCGGCGCGCGGCCGGAGGTGCCGGCAAAGATGACATCTTCCATCTTGCCGCCGCGCAGGGCCTTGGCGCCCTGCTCGCCCATCACCCAGGTCAACGCATCGACGACGTTGGATTTACCCGAGCCGTTCGGGCCGACCACACAGGTAATTCCCGGCTCGAACCGAAGAGTCGTTGCCGACGCAAAGGATTTGAATCCCTTGAGTGTCAGACTCTTGAGGTGCATGGGGGGAAACTTTACCGCCAAACCGGTCAGCGTTCGACGAACCCTGTCAGGTCGCCCCTGGCGGTGTCCCAGCTGTCGACCACGAGATCCACCGTGCCCGGGGTAGTGCCGGAGCGCAGCATCTCCACCAATCGCTCGAGCTGCGTGCGTTGGCCTTCCGCCACGACGAGCACTCGACCGTCACGCTGATTGGACGCATATCCGATCAATCCGAGTTCGAGAGCGCGGGCCCTGGTCCACCACCGGAACCCGACGCCTTGAACGTATCCGTGAACCCACGCCGTCAACCGCACGGGCGCTGCTTCAGCCATGACGCTCAGCCCGCCACACGTTCGAGACGGTGAACGTCACCCAGGAATCCGGTGGTGTAGAGCGCGTTGGGATCCCAGCCCGGTCCGGCGCCGAACTTGACCGCAGATGTGAACGGCAGACCCGAGGCGATCTCACACGAAGATCCCGAATCAGGATCGACGCGAACAACTTTGCCGCCTGCATTGAATGCGACGTACAACGCGCCGTCCGGTCCGACGGTCAGATCGTCCGCCATGTTTGCCGGACCGACCCCGGGGAGCGTGATCGTTCGCACCGGCCCGCCCAGATCGTTTGCGTCGAGGATGTGGACGGCGGTGACCATGTCGAAGGTCGTGCTCACGTAGATCGTCGAACCGGAGCGTGCGAGGCCGTCGACGGTGCCGAGGTCTTCACGAACGATCGAACTGCTTCCGTCACTGTTGACGACCGTGAGCCCCGGCCTGGTGAGTGTGCGGGCAGTGAGGAAACGGTTATCGTCCAGCTGCACAAGCCCGTTCGGCATCACCAGACCGTCGGCGATCGTTGTCACCGACCCGTCTGCGACGTCGACCTTGCGGAGGCTGCCGTCGGCGATTCCGAACAGTCCCGAGACAGTCGAGTTGCCCGTGGTGAAGTACACGGATCCCTCACGCGCGACCAGACCGCCAGGTCCGGTGACGTCACCGACCAAAGTTGTCCGTGTTCCGTCCGGCGCCACTTTCAGCAGTGCACCCGGCCCGATCAGAGCCGACTGCGACAACACCATCGATCCGTTGCCGTCGAATTCGAGGTTCTCGAGCAGTCCGGCACCAGTCGTCACGACGCTCGACGTCCATGTGCCGCAACTACCGGCCGAGCCGTCGGCCGGGACCGAGGCCTGTGCCGGAGCACTCAGCGCCACAACGGAACCCAGTGCGATCGCAGCGACAACGCTGCCGGCGCGGAACATCAGGCTTCCGTGTCGAACGACAGAGTGACCTTGGTTCCGGCCTTGAGGGTGCGCCCGACCGTGCATACCTTGTCCACGGAACGCTCGACGAGAGTGATGAGGCGCTGCTGTGCCTCGGCATCCAACTCGCTGAGATCGAGCTCGAGGACCTCGTCGAGCTGCGGGTAGACTTCGTTTTCACGATCGGCGGCTCCGGACACTCGGACCGTCGCGTCGTAGTTGTCACCGAGCCGGCGCGAGATCGGGAAGTCGGAGCTCATCCCCGTGCATGCGGCCAGTGCAATTTTGAGGAGTTCGCCGGGCGTGAAGACTCCTGGCACCGATTCGGAGCCGATGAGAACCTCTGCGCCGCGCGAACTCTTGCCGGTGTAGAGGCGGGTTCCGGTTCGTTCGACCCAAAGCTCCGTGTGAGCCGGGGCGGTTGCAGTGGTGTCGGGAGTCTGTTCAGCCATGACGCAATCTTGCCACTCCGCCGAACCGAAGGAGCGGGAGACCTAGGCGATTCGCCGTGCCCTCGGGGTCGGCTGGCACCGCGGGCAACTGAACGACGATCGATTCATGAACTTCTCACGCTTGATCGGCGCGCCGCATCGCGGGCACGGGAGATTTTCCTGCCCGTACGCCGACAGCGACCGGTCGAAGTAGCCCGATTCCCCGTTGACGTTCACGTACAGCGCGTCGAAGGACGTACCGCCCTGATCGAGCGCTTCACCCATCACCGAGTGTGCCGCGGTCAACAGTTCTCGAAGTTTGGGCCTGGTAAGCGTTTCGGCGATACGGTTGCCGTGAATCTTGGCGCGCCACAATGATTCGTCGGCGTAGATGTTTCCGATTCCGGAGACCACCGTCTGGTCGAGAATCGCGCGCTTGATCTCGGTGTGCTTGCCCCGCAGGACTTTCACGACGGATTCGAGATCGAACGCCGCATCCATGGGATCGCGAGCGATGTGCGCCACCGACTCGGGCAGCATCGTTCCGTCGACCTCGACGAGGGGTGAAATCGACCAGCCACCGAAGGTCCGCTGATCGACGAATCGAAGATCGGCCCCGGAATCGAGGGCCAACCGAATGCGTAGGTGCTTTTCCCAGTCGACTGTCGGGGGTTGGACCAGCATCTGTCCGCTCATCCCGAGATGAACCACCAGTCCGACACCGGCAGGCTCGAGAACCAGCCACAGGTACTTGCCGCGACGCTCTGCCGAAGCGATGGTCTGCCCGGTGAGTTGGCCGATCAAGTCCTCGGAACCGAGAATGTGGCGCCTGATCGCGCGGGGATGGAGTACCTCGACGGCCTCGATCGCCGCACCTACAGCATGGGACTGTAGGCCGCGGCGAACGACTTCGACTTCGGGAAGCTCAGGCAAGAGTGAACTCAGCCGGCAAGATCAGGCGTGTCGTCAGCAGCGACTGCGGTAGCAGCGGCATTCTCCGACATCGTCTTCCATGCCGAACTTGCTGCCTTCTGCTCGGCTTCCTTCTTGGAACGACCGACACCGACACCCAAGGGTTTGCCACTGATGAGAACGGTGGCCGTGAATTCCTTGTCGTGATCGGGTCCGGTGGCGGTGATCTCGTAAACGGGAACTCCGGCACCGTGTTCTGCGGTCAGTTCCTGCAGACTCGTCTTCCAATCCAGACCCGCGCCCAGAAGCGGTGCGCGAGTGAGTAGATCGTCGAACAGATCGAGGACGACGCGTCGCGCAGTCTCGATGCCGTGCTGCAGGTGGATGGCGCCGAGAATCGACTCCATACCGTCGGCGAGAATGGACGGCTTGTCACGGCCGCCCGTCATTTCCTCGCCCTTACCCAGCAGCAGGTGTGCTCCGAGTCCACCTTCACCCAGAGTCCTGGCAACCTCGGCGAGTGCATGCATGTTGACCACGCTGGCACGGATCTTCGCCAGATCACCTTCGGATTTGTCCGGGTGGGACAGGTAGAGATTTTCGGTCACCGTGACGCCGAGAACGGAATCCCCGAGGAACTCGAGGCGCTCGTTCGTGGGCAGTCCGCCGTTCTCGTACGCGTACGAGCGGTGCGTGAGAGCCAGGGTCAGAAGACCGGGCTCTATATCTACGCCGACAGCGGCGAGGAGCTTGTCGTGATTGCCCTCGCCGCCGGCGGCTGAAACTGTATTTTCGCTCGTCATAGTCTTTCTCCGGGGAGAACTAGACAGCAGCGGTTACCTGGCGGCCCTTGTAAGTACCGCATGACGGGCATGCGATGTGGGGAAGGGTCTGCTCGCCACAGCCACGGTTGGGGCAGGTAACGAGGGTGGGCACAGTGGTCTTCCACTGGCTACGACGCGACCGCGTGTTGGATCGCGACATTTTGCGCTTGGGGACAGCCACTTCTACTTCTCCTCGGCTTCGGTGATCACAAGATTTTCGCTGGTGTTTGATTCCACGCCAAATTTGGCCGCGAGACCAGCCCAGCGAGGATCAAGTATGTCATGCCCATGCCCAGATTCCGCAATCGCCAGGCGAATGCCACATTCTGAGCACAATCCCAGGCAATCGTCACTGCACAGAGGCTGGAGCGGAAGCGCCAGCCCGACTGCATCGACGATGACCGGTTCGAGGTCGATTTCGTCG
Source organism: Rhodococcus sp. T9N (assembly GCF_024436645.1). Taxonomy (NCBI): domain Bacteria; kingdom Bacillati; phylum Actinomycetota; class Actinomycetes; order Mycobacteriales; family Nocardiaceae; genus Rhodococcus; species Rhodococcus sp. T9N. The sequence goes on from NZ_JAMSKS010000004.1 coordinate 342,541, forward strand.
TCTTCGACCGCGTAGACCTCTCCCTCTTCCGTCGTCTCCTCGGTGGTGCTGTCCGGGTAAGCGAACAACTCCGTGAGATAGATGTCCACGGTGTCGGTGAAAGGTTCAAGGCACCGCGAGCACTCACCCTTGGTGGGTGCGTGCACGTTTCCGGTGACGAGAACGCCTTCGGACACTGCTTCGAGACGAAGATCGAGATCTATGTCCGCGCCCGCTTCGATCGCGATCAGATCGAGACCGATACGGTTCGGGGACTGAATTGTTCTCTCGACGGTACGCATCGACCCTGGACGACGACCGAGCTTGACCGTGTCCAGCAAAAATCCCGCATCACTTGACTGATGCGACGAACTACGACGATGCGTTGACAAAGAGAACTCACCTAACTGTTGAAACTGGTATGGGCAACCACTCCACAATACGGCAGCTACAAGGCAAATCCCAATTCGATCCACGAAAAAGTGGGCCGCCCCATATCGGACGACCCACCCTCGACTGACTTGTCTGCTCTATCGGCGCCGCTCGGAACGACGATCGTCGTCCTGGTAATCGGGAACTCCCGAACCCGTTCGAAGCTGTTGACGACCACGCCCGACCGACCGAACGGTCCCGGTAAGGAACTCTTCGAACTCGGCCAACTTGGTGTCCACGTACAGGTCACACTCCGAACGCATCCTGTCGGACTCGGCATGAGCGGCGTCGATCACTCGCGCGGATTCCGCGTGAGCGGACTGGACAACCTCGGTCTGCGACACCAGACGAGCCTGCTCCGCCGTTCCCTCCGCCACCGAATGTTCGTACGAGGCCTGGCCGGACTCGATCATCCGATCGGCCTCGGCACGCGCCCGTCCGGTGACGGCCTCGTACTCACGACGGCCGTCGGTGACGGTCCGTTCCGCTTCTGCTTCGGCGTCCTCTACCAACTGATCGGCGTGCGCACGCGCTTCGGCAACCATGCGATCGGCCTGAGCCTTGGCATCGGACAGAATCCGGTCGGCGTCGTCGCGTGCGTTCTCCACAGTCGAGGTTGCCTCGGCATTGGCGCTGCTGACCGTCTTCTCGGCGTTTGCTCGCGCGTCACCGACCAATTTGTCGCGATGATCGAGGACGTCCTGAGCGTCGTCCAGCTCGCTCGGAATTGCGTCCCGGACGTCGTCGAGTAGCTCGAGTACGTCACCGCGAGGCACAACACACCCTGCGGTCATGGGAACACCGCGCGCCTCTTCGACAATTGCGACCAGTTCGTCCAGTGCCTCGAATACGCGGTACACAAGCAACCCCAATCTCTACCGGCCGAAATCGGCCCACATCGTCACCGGTCCACTCGGACCTGTGCCCGTTCCTGTCCAAGTTTGCCGGAAGAACGGACAACGGGGTGTCGTCGTGGTCGGTGTGTCGGGGATCAGCTGTTTTCGGCTGCTCGCTCGGCGATACGTGCGAGTAGCCGAGAATGCACTTTGGCCGGCAACATGTCGGAGACGTCGCCGCCGAAAGTCGCGACTTCCTTCACCAGAGAACTCGACAGGTAGCTGTACGTCGGATTCGTGGCGACGAACAGTGTGTCGACGCCCGTGAGCTTCTGATTCATCTGAGCCATCTGCAGCTCGTAATCGAAGTCGTTCGCGCCGCGCAGACCCTTGACGATCGCGCTGAGGCCTTCTTGTTTCGCGTAGTCGACCAACAATCCGTGCCACGACGTGACGCGAACGTTGGGCAGGTGACTCGTCGCGTCTTCGAGCATCTCGATCCGCTCGTCGATCGTGAACATGCCACGCTTGCTCTTGTTGATCAGCACGGTGACCACGACCTCGTCGAATTGCGCAGCAACTCTTCCGATTACGTCGAGGTGACCGTTGGTCACAGGGTCGAAGGATCCGGGACAGACGGCGCCAGTCATGAGTCCAGACCGTAGCAGGTGGCCAGCTCGATGCGGGCTTCACCGTAGTTCTTGGCCTTGATCGGCTCGTAGCCCTGAGGCCACACGGTCTCCGGCGAGCGCGACGATCGTTCGAGTACCACGATCGTGCCCTCCCCCACCCATTTGTTGGCCTGCAGATCAGCGAGCATGGACACGACAGCCTCGTCGGTTACCGCATACGGTGGGTCCGCGATCACGATGTCGTATTCACGCGCGCTCGGACCCGAGACCACGGCCGCAACCGGAGCGGCGCGAACCGTCGCCCCAGGCAACGCGACAGTGCCGATGTTCGCCTTGATGACGGCAGCAGCCTTGGCATCCGATTCCACGAGAACAACGTGCTCGGCTCCCCGCGAGAGCGCCTCGAGGCCGAGAGCACCCGAACCCGCAAAGAGGTCGAGAACCGCGCACCCTTCGAGATCGATGCGCGCTTCGAGAGCACTGAACAGCGCCTCACGAACCCGATCCGACGTCGGACGGGTGCCGCTCGGCGGGACTCGCAGGCGTCGACCGCCCGCAAGTCCCGAGATGATGCGTGTCACTCTGCGGCGCTCTCCCCCGTCGAGACGACTACCAGCAGGTCTCCGCCCTCGACCTGTTGGACGGCGCTGATCGCGATCCGAGAGACGACGCCGGCGCGCGGCGAGGTGATCGCCGCTTCCATCTTCATTGCTTCGATCGTGGCCACGGTGTCGCCGGCCTCGATCTTCTGGCCTTCCTTCACCGCGAGCGTCACGACGCCCGCGAACGGTGCCGCCACGTGGCCCGGGTTGTTCTTGTCGGCCTTCTCCGCCACCGGTACGTCACTGGCAATGGAGCGATCGCGGATCGAGACCGGGCGCAATTGACCGTTCAGGATGCACATGACAGTGCGGTAGCCGCGCTCGTCGGGCTCGGAGATCGCTTCGAGACCGATGATCAGCTCAACGCCGGGAGCCAACTCGACGCGGTGTTCGTCGCCGCGCCGCAAACCGTAGAAGAACTGGTTCGCCGAAAGCCGCGACGTGTCACCGTACTTCTCGCGGTGTTCGAGGAATTCCTTTGTCGGGCCGGGGAACAGCAGACGATTCAGCGTCGCCTGACGGTCCTTCGACGAGCCCTCGAGCAGCACCTCGTCCTCAGCGGACAACGTCGCTTCGGGCTTGGCCTGGCCACGTCCTTCGAGTGCCTTGCTGCGGAACGGTTCCGGCCAACCACCGGGAGGCGTACCGAGTTCACCGCGCAGGAAGCCCACCACGGAGTCGGGAATGTCGAACTTCGCCGGATCTGCGGCAAACTCCTCCGAAGGCACGCCGGCGCCGACAAGGTGGAGGGCGAGGTCGCCGACGACCTTCGACGACGGCGTCACCTTCACGAGATGCCCGAGCATGCGGTCCGCGTCGGCGTACTTGGCTTCGACCTCTTCGAACCGGTCGCCGAGACCGAGAGCAACGGCCTGGGTCCGGAGATTGGAGAGCTGGCCGCCCGGAATCTCGTGCGTGTACACACGTCCCGTCGGCGCCGGCAGTCCGGATTCGAACGGCGCGTACACCTTTCGCAGCGCCTCCCAGTACGGTTCGAGGTCGCACACGTTCTGCAGGTTCAGCCCGGTGTCGAACTCGGAGTGCGCAGCGGCGGCAACGATGGCCGAGAGCGCAGGCTGACTGGTGGTTCCGGCCAGTGCCGCCGAAGCACCGTCGACTGCGTCGGCGCCCGCCTGCCACGCGGCGAAATACGTGGCCAACTGTCCACCGGGGGTGTCATGCGTGTGGACGTGAACCGGAAGATCGAAGTTGCTGCGTAGCGCCGTCACGAGCTTGGTGGCCGCCGGAGCGCGCAGCAGGCCCGCCATGTCCTTGATCGCGAGCACGTGAGCGCCCGCATCGACGATCTCTTCTGCCAACTTCAGGTAGTAGTCGAGCGTGTACAGCGTTTCGTTCGGATCCGACAGATCGCCGGTGTAGCTCAACGCCACCTCGGCGAGAGCCGTTCCGGTCTCACGCACCGCGTCGATGGCAGGGCGCATCTGGTCGACGTTGTTGAGCGCGTCGAAGATTCGGAAGATGTCGATGCCGGTGTCGGTGGCTTCCTGAACGAATGCGCGCGTGACCTTTTCGGGATACGGCGTGTAGCCCACCGTGTTTCGACCGCGAAGAAGCATCTGGAGGCAGATGTTGGGAATCGCCTCGCGCAGTGCGGCAAGCCGGTACCACGGATCCTCGTGCAGGAAGCGAAGTCCCACATCATAGGTCGCGCCGCCCCAGGCTTCGATCGAGAGCAGTTCCGGCGTCAACCGCGCAACGTGCCCCGCTACTCCGAGCAGTCCGCTGGTTCGAACTCGCGTGGCCAACAACGACTGGTGCGCGTCACGGAAGGTGGTGTCGGTGACGCCGACTGCCTTCTGCTCACGCAGTGCCTTCGCGAAACCTTCGGGTCCGAGTTCGAGGAGGCGCTGACGGCTACCGGCAGGAGGGGGTGTCGAAAGATCGATCTTGGGCAGCTTGTCCTGCGGGTACACCGCCGAGGGACGCTCCCCGTGCGGCTTGTTGACAGTCACATCCGCGAGGTAGGTCAGGATCTTCGTGCCGCGGTCTGCCGAAGAACGCAGAGTCAGCAGCTGAGGACGTTCCTCGATGAAGGAGGTTGTCACGCGTCCCGCCCGGAAGTCCGGGTCGTCGAGAACCGCCTGCAGGAACGGAATGTTGGTCGAGACACCACGAATGCGGAACTCGGTGACCGCGCGGCGAGCTCTCGCCACAGCGGCTTCGAGGTCGCGACCGCGACAAGTGAGTTTGACCAGCATGGAATCGAAGTACGCTCCGACCTCGGCGCCGAGTGTGGCGCCACCGTCCAAGCGGATACCGGCTCCGCCCGGGGTGCGGTACGCGGTGATACGGCCGGTGTCCGGGCGGAATCCGTTTGCCGGATCCTCGGTCGTGATGCGGCACTGCAGCGCCGCGCCGCGAAGCTTGATCGTCTCCTGTGACAGACCAAGTTCTGCAAGCGTCGAACCGGACGCGATCTTGAGCTGCGACTGGACCAGGTCCACGTCCGTCACTTCTTCGGTGACGGTGTGCTCGACCTGAATTCGCGGGTTCATCTCGATGAAGACGTGGTTGCCGCGCTTGTCGAGAAGGAACTCGACGGTGCCCGCGCACGTGTATCCGATCTCCTTCGCGAAGGCGACGGCGTCGGCACAGATCTTGGCGCGCAACTCTTCGGAGAGATTGGGCGCCGGAGCGAGCTCGATCACCTTCTGGTGGCGACGTTGCAGCGAGCAGTCACGCTCGAAGAGGTGGATGACGTTGCCCTGCTCGTCGGCGAGGATCTGCACTTCGATGTGCCGGGGGTCGATGACGGCCTGCTCGAGGAAGACCGTCGAATCGCCGAAGGCCGATTCCGCTTCGCGCGCTGCGGCTTCGATCGATTCCTTGAGTTGTGAGCGCTCCGCAACACGGCGCATTCCGCGCCCACCGCCGCCTGCGACAGCCTTGACGAAGAGCGGGAAGGTCATGTCCTCGGCGGCTGCGAGCAACTCGTCGATGTCCGCTGACGGCTCCGAAGACGCGAGCACCGGGAGACCGGCGGCCTTTGCCGCTGCGATGGCCCGAGCCTTGTTTCCGGTCAACTCGAGGATCTCGGCGGACGGGCCGACGAACTTGATGCCTGCCTCGGCACACGCCGCCGACAAGTCCGGGTTCTCGGAGAGGAAACCGTAACCGGGGTAGATGGCGTCGGCTCCGGCGCTCTTGGCGGCGGCGACGATCTCCTCGACCGAGAGATACGCGCGAACGGGGTGACCCTTCTCCCCGATCTGGTAGCTCTCGTCTGCCTTGAGACGGTGGATCGAATTCCGATCCTCGTACGGGAACACCGCGACGGTTCCGGCACCTAGTTCGTAGGCGGCGCGGAAGGCACGGATCGCAATTTCGCCGCGGTTCGCGACGAGCACTTTGGAGAACATTCGAGAAAACTACCCCGATTTCATCTTGCGTCTACATGCGGAGTCTCATATTTCGGACTGAATCGAGAAACCAACCCGGCGGTCCTCGTGCTATTCGATTTCAGCTTGTCGTCATACCCTTCACGACTTCTCGAGGTACTCGATCCGGTCGGAGTCCAGGGCGGCGGTCACCATGGAAGCGAGGGCGGGATGACCGTCGAGCGACGGATCGGAGTCGACGATTCCCTGAGCGAACTCCCTAGCGGACTCGAGGATGTCTCCATGGGCCATGAGGGAAAGCAGCCGCAGATTCGAGGTTGTGCCCGACTGCGCCGCACCGAGGATGTCTCCTTCACGTCTGGTCGCGAGGTCGAGTTGAGCCAGTTCGAACCCGTCGTTGGTCGCTGCCACCGCCGAGAGCCGCTCGTACGCCGGTCCCCCGGGATTGCTTCCGGTGACGAGGATGCACAGTCCCTGATGTTTCCCTCGACCGACGCGGCCACGCAACTGATGGAGCTGACTGACGCCGAACCGCTCGGCGTCGACGATCACCATCACCGTCGCGTTCGGAACGTCGACACCGACTTCGACAACGGTCGTACAGACGAGGACGTCGATGTCACCGACGTTGAACGCGCTCATCACCACGTCCTTTTCGTCGGAAGGCAGTCGACCGTGCAGCAACCCGACTCGCAGATCGGCCAGCGGACCACTCGACAGCTCTTCGAAGACGTCAACCGCCGACTTGGTCTCGGGCTGCTTCTCCTCGGTGAACTGATCTTCGCCTGCACCCTGCTCGCCGTCACCGATCCGCGAGCACACGACATACGCCTGACGGCCGTCGGCGACGTCCTCACGGATTCGTTCCCATGCGCGATCGACCCACTGCGGCTTCTGCTTCGCGGGCACGACACTGCTCTTGATCGGGGTTCGCCCACGTGGAAGCTCTCGCAGGGTCGAGACCTCGAGGTCGCCGAGCACGGTCATGGCGATGGTTCGCGGAATCGGCGTTGCCGTCATCACCAGCAGATGCGGACTCAGTCCTTCACGGGCACGTGATCGCAACTGATCACGTTGCTCGACGCCGAAGCGGTGTTGCTCGTCGACGACAACCATGCCGAGGTTGAAGAACTCGACGTTGTCCTGAATGAGCGCATGGGTACCGATGACGATCCCGGCGTCGCCGGTCACGGCTTCGAGCAGAGCTGCGCGCTTCGCAGCGACTGGCAGCGAGCCGGTAAGAAGGGCGATACGGGTGGAATGTTCGGCAGAACCGAGTTCACCACCTGCAGCCAGCGAGCCCATCATCTTGCGCAGTGATCGCGCGTGCTGATTTGCCAGGACCTCGGTGGGTGCGAGCAACGCGCACTGATAACCCGCATCGACGACCTGCAGCATCGCGCGCAGAGCCACGATCGTCTTGCCTGACCCGACCTCGCCCTGAAGAAGGCGGCTCATCGGGTGTGGGCGGGCAAGGTCGGTGGAGATCTCCTCCGCGACTGCTTGCTGTCCCTCCGTCAGAGTGAACGGGAGCATCTCCTCGAACTGGTCCGCGATCCCGCAGGCGACCGGAGCGCAGGCCGGAGCCACACGCTCGGAATTGTCGTGACGACGCATCGCGAGGACCAACTGCAGAGACAGCGCCTCGTCGAAACGCAGACGATCCTGTGCTCGTTCGATGTCTTCCTTGGTATCTGGCAGGTGAACGGTGCGCAGCGCCTCGTCCAAACCGATGAATCCGTGCTCGGCCCGAGTCTCGGCGGGCAACGGCTCCTCGATCGGATCGAGTTGGTCGAGCACTTGCCGCACGCACCGCATGATGGTCCAGCTCTCGACCTCGCGGGTCGCCGGGTACAGCGGGATCAATGCGCGGTCGAAGACGGACAGATCGAGTTCGGCGCCGGGATCCTGATTTGCGCGAGCCAGGCCCGCAAGGTCACCGACTCCCTTGATGGACGCAAGCGGAACTACCGAATCCTCTTCGCCGACACGAGGTTCCGGGAGAATCAGGTAGCTCGGATGAGTGAGAGACCACTTGCCGCGGAAGTACTTCACCGTCCCGGAGAACATCGCCCGAACGCCGGGCTTGATGACGTGCCGCACCTTCTGCGGGTTGAAGAACGTGACGTCCACGGTCTGCGAATCAGTCGCCAGCGATACTCGCAACATCTGCCCCGGACGGTTCTTCATCTTCACGACGGCGGCCGACGCCACACGCGCGATGATGGTGATGTGCTCACCCTCGGGCGGCTCCTTCTCGGCAAGTTCCTTGCCTGCCGACGCGTACCGGTGTGGGTAGTGACGCAGCAGGTCCTCGACGGTGCGGATCTCGAATGCCTCGTCGAGCGCGTCCGCGGTCTTCTTTCCCAGCAGCCGATCGAGTGGGTCGGCGAGCGTCGCCATCAGTTCCTCCAGCACAGTGTCGCGGTAAGCACATGTGTTCGTATATCAGCAGTCACCGACAGACCCGGTTCGATCACTCCACACCCAACTGGAACAGGTCACCCGGCTGATCACCCTGATAGACGAGCACGTCGACGCCCGGGTGGTGCGCGATGACGTGCGCCTCGAGCTGCCCGGCCAGGTCGTCCGGCGCGTCTGCGCCCATGAGTAGGGTCACGAGTTCGCCACCGGATCCGAGCGCAAGGTCGACCAGTCGCGCACTCGACTCCGCGACGTCGGGACCGATGAGCACCACCTCGTGCCCCATCAGACCGATCGCGTCACCCGGATCACATGTCCCGACGTAGGTCAGCGAACGCTCGACCGCGATCCGCAACGATCCCCAGCGCGTGGCGGCCGCCGCCTCGGACATCGTGAAGCCGTCGTCGGCGACGTTGCGCTGAGGGTCGTGAACGGCAAGTGCTGCCAAGCCCTGGACCATCGACGACGTCGACAGCAGCAGAACCTGGTGAAGCGGATCGCGTGCAGCGGCACTGACTGCGACGAGTTCCTGCGCGGTCAAAGCTCCGTTCGGAAGCACCAGAACTTCGCTGCGTTCCATCTGACGAATGCGGCCGAGCAGTTGTGCGCGTGTCACCGGCGCATCGTCGCACCGAAGAACCGTCGCACCCTCACTCTCGAACAACGCCGCCGCGCTGTCACCGGCAACGACGGCCAGTACGCCGCGCGCGCCGGCCCCGGGGAATCGCCTCTCCGCCCGTGCCACCAACTGGTCGCGTTCGTCGACGAGAAAACTGCTGATGCGAATACCGTGCACCTTCCCGGCCTCGAGGCCGGCTTCCACGGCTGCACCGGCATCGCAGCAATGCACGTGCACCGACCAGCCGCCGAAACCGTCGCTGACGATGACCGTCGAATCTCCGAGGACGGACAGCCGCGTGCGCAGCGCCGTCATGCGATCGTCGTCGGAGTCGTCGACGAGGTACATGACCTCGAAATCCTGTTCCGAGTGATCACCACATTCGATCGGGCTCTTGTGAGCCCAATCGTGATCGAATGCGCTGACGTCGACAACTGCGCTCGACCTCGGGTCCGGCGTCCCCAGATCTTCGCGAACCTGCGGCTTCCCGGTCAGCACCTCGACAAAGGCGTCGAGGATCAGAACCAGACCGAATCCCCCGGCATCGACAACCCCGGCGGACGCGAGAACGTCCAGTTGCTCCGGCGTCTTGTTCAGTGCGACCGCAGCGGCGTCGGCAGCGGCGGCAACCACGGATGCAAGATCCTCGCCGCTCGGTGTCCTGGTGTCGACGCACTCCTGCGCTGCTTCTCCCGATGCGCGCAATACCGTGACGATGGTGCCTTCCACCAGATCGGAGACAGCCCGAGAGGCCAGCGTCGTCGCCGTGGTCAGCGAGTTCGCGAAGCTACGGCCGTCGATGTGCTCACCTTGAACGCTCTCGGCGATGCCCCGGATCACCTGGGAGAGGATCACTCCGGAATTACCGCGAGCACCGGACACGGCGCCCCGAGCCAGAGCGTTGGCGACGCGGCCCGCACTGCGGACGTCGTCCTCGATCGTCTCGGCGGAATCGAGTGCAGCCCGCATCGTGAACAGCAGATTGGTGCCGGTATCCGAATCAGGGATGGGAAAGACGTTGAGGCTGTTGATCTCACCGCGACGTTTCTGGAGGCTGTCGACCGCCCGGCGGGCCCAGCGCCGCAGCAGATGTCCGTCCGCGACGGATTCCGCTTCTTCGGCGACGCGTTGCACTTCCCCCACTGACGGTTCCCCTCGACGATGGAAAGACTGACGATGAAAAAGAGATCGGTGATCGGTGCAGTCGAGGGTAGTCCGACGCTTCTGCGCAACCGTCATTACCGGGCGGTTTGGCCATTCGGGCCGGAAGCGGTTACTCTTACACGGTTGCCTCGAACGGGCTACACGAAATAATGCTGCACTTTGTTTGTTGCTGATTGACTGTTTTCACGTTCGGCTGCACAGTGAGCGGTCAAGGATCGGTTCGAAGTCGAGTATATTCGGATTGTAATTCTGGCTGCCCTACCGTGTAGGGTAACCACTTCAATATTCATTTCTAACAAGGAGTTCGCGACTATGGCTGCCGTCTGCGACGTATGCGCCAAGGGGCCCGGCTTCGGTAAGTCGGTCTCGCACTCGCACCGGCGTACCAATCGTCGCTGGAACCCGAACATTCAGTCTGTTCGTACCGAGGTTGCCCCGGGTAACACCCGTAAGGTCAACGTGTGCACCTCCTGCCTGAAGGCAGGCAAGGTCGCTCGGGGCTGATTGCCCGAGCACAAACTATTGCAGGCTCTGCCCCCGTCACTTCGGTGACGGGGGCAGAGCTGTATCTATATGGCTGTATCTATGTGGCTGTATCTATGTGTCCCCGTGTTTCGTATGGCTGTCGGACACCCGTAATGTGCGTTGAGTGACTTCCATCGATGACCTGAGCAAAGTGACCCTCGACGAGGGCGTACTCCGCATCACCATTTCCACCGCCGCCAACGGCACCTCCCTCGACGACGAAGGACTGGTTCAGGGCGCGCAGGCGCTCGAGACAGTCGGAAACGACATCGGGAGCATCCTTCTGGTCGGCGAAGGCGCAAACTTCTGTGCCGGCGGCAACGTCCGTGCGTTCGCCGCAGCCCCTGACCGCGGCGAGTACGTCGCCGAGGTTGCCCGCGTCTTCCACGTGTTCGTTCGCGCGCTCGACGCTGCGACCGCTCCAGTGGTGGCCGGGGTCCACGGATGGGCCGCCGGCGCCGGAATGAGCCTGGTCTGCCTCGCCGACGTCGCAATCGGCGGCACCGGCACCAAGCTTCGCCCCGCGTACCCCTCCATCGGTTTCACCCCGGACGGCGGAATGTCGTGGACGCTTCCACGCATCGTCGGCGTGGCACGCGCTCGCGAGATTCTTCTCAACGATTCGGTGATCGGTGGCGACGAAGCCGTCCGCCTGGGGATCCTCACCCGACTCGTCGGTGACGACGAGGTCCAAGAAGAGGCAGCTCGCCTCGCCCGCGCTCTGGCCAACGGACCGAGTACGTCGTACTCGGGAATCAAAGCACTGCTGCGTTCGTCTCGGACGAACTCGCTCGCCGAGCAACTCGACGCCGAAGCCGCGTCCATCGCCATCGCAGCGAACAGCCCGATCGGACGCGAGGGCGTCGACGCGTTCGTCGACAAGCGTCGGCCCGATTTCACTTCCGCAAAGAAGGCCTAGTCAGCTGGCATGCCGAATGTCGTGTCACGACGTTCGGCATGCCGGGTGAGTGCAGACGCTGATCGATCAGCCCAGATTCCAGTCCACCGGGTCAGCTCCGAGTCCGGTCAAGAGTTCGTTCGCACGACTGAACGGGCGCGAACCGAAGAACCCGCGCGAAGCCGAAAGCGGTGACGGGTGCGCTGATTCGATGATCGGTGTGTCGCCCAGCATCGGCGCGAGAGTGGCCGCGTCACGACCCCACAAGATCGCCACCATCGGTGACGACCGCGCCACCAAAGCGCGGATAGCCTGCTCGGTCACCGGCTCCCAGCCCTTCTTACGATGAGAAGCGGCTAGACCCGGCTGCACGGTGAGTACGCGATTGAGAAGCAGCACACCTTGTTTCGACCACGGCGTCAGATCGCCGTTCGGCGGTATCGGCAACCCGAGATCCTGGTGATACTCCTTGTAGATATTACCGAGACTTCGCGGAACCGGCCGCACGTCCGGGGCAACCGAAAAGCTCAACCCGACAGCATGACCGGGCGTCGGATAGGGGTCTTGACCGACGATGAGCACCTGAACGTCGTCGAACGGATTCGTGAATGCACGCAAGACGTTCTCTCCCGCAGGCAGATACTCCCGTCCCGCAGCGATCTCTTCGCGCAAGAACTTACCCATCGCGGAGATCTGCTCCGAGACCGGTTCGAGTGCCCGCGCCCACCCTGGATCGACGATCTCTGCAAGCGGCGCCATCAGTCGAGCCTGCGCAACGCGTCGCGGTAGTACGCCGCATTGGCTGCGTACATCTTGACGTTTCCGTCGAGGTGGCCGAGCGGAACTTCGTATCCCGCACGGACCTTGGCGGGCACACCGAGTGCCATGCTGCGCGGGGGAACCTGCATCTTGTTGGCGACCACCGCACCCGCAGCGACGATCGACCCCGTCCCGATCACCGTTCCGTTGAGAACAACTGACCCCGACGCGATCAGGCAATGGTCCTCGATGGTCGATCCCTCGATGTGCGCGTTGTGGCCCACGACGCAACCGGAACCGATGACAGTCGCATCGATGGCGGTGCAATGGATGACGGTTCCGTCCTGGATGTTCGATCCGATTCCCACCGAAATGGTTCCGTAGTCACCACGCAATACCGCTTGCGGCCAGATCGAGGTACCCGCTGCGAGAGTCACGGCGCCGATCACCACCGCGTCCGGGTGGACGTATGCGTCCGGATGAATGTCCGGAACTCTGTCTCCAAGTGCGTATACAGCCATGAAGGCAACCTATACCGCGGTGGTACCGGTGGTCGAAAAGCTGTGCCAGCCCCCGCCGCTCTCGCGAAGCGAACCGTCGACGCTCACGCCCGAACCGGCGGCAACCTCACCGATCACGATCCAACCCGACGGAATCTCGACCTCAGGCCCGAAAGTTGCTGCAAATCCGTGATCTTCACCACCGGAGAGGATCCAGTCCAGCGGATCGACATCGAGCGCCTCGGCCGCCGATGCGACATCCGGTGAGGTCGGAACCGCAGCCGAGAAGATGTCGAACCGCACGTGAGAGGCCTCTGCGAGATGTCGAAGGTCCGCGATCAATCCGTCGGACACGTCCGTCATGGAATGTGCTGATTCTGCGGCGTCCCATGCCGATTGATACGGCGGATTCGGAACGCGATGGGAGGCAAGCAAATCTGGAAAGTTTGCGGGCTTGTCGAGCAGTACGGCTTCGTCGAGCAGTAGTGCCAACCCTGCTGCCGAGCAACCGAACAACCCGGCGACCGCGATCTTGTCACCGATCTTTGCTCCCGAACGCAGAACTGCCGCACGGCCACCGAGATCGCCGAGCACGGTCACCGACACCACGATCACCGGTGACTGGACCAGGTCACCGCCGACCACACCGGCACCCAGATCGGTTGCCGCGTCCCAGATTCCCGCGGAGATTGCGTCGACCACGTCGACGGGTGTCGAAGGCGGGCACCCCAGAGACACCGTGAAGGCCGTCGGCCGCGCTCCCATCGAGACCACATCAGCAGCGTTCTGTGCCACTGCCTTCCGGCCGATGTCGCGTGGTGAAGACCAATCCATTCGGAAATGTCGACCTTCGACCAACATGTCGGACGAGACGACCACACGGCCGTCTCCGGAAGTCACGATGGCGGCATCGTCACCCGGCCCCAATTCAGTGGTGACCGGTTGGATTCGGCCGAGAAGTGATCGCGCGATCACGTCGAACTCCCCCACCTGCTCGACAGTGGGCTCCGACCCGAACTCCGATGATGCAGTGAACTCCGATGATGCGATGAGTCTCTCCAATGCCGACGCAATTCGCTCGTAAGCGGCCTGCGGTACCTTCTAGCTGTGGTCGTGAATGCTTCTGCAAGCTCACGCGTGTGTCGGCAATCCTACCGATTCACCGACATGCTCTCAGAAGTGACAAGACCGCTGATCGACTGGACCAGGACCCGAGCGAAGAACTGAGCATGGCAGAAAACACCTCCACCGCAGACAACGCCGACATCGACCCCGACGGCGACGACGATCCGTCAGAGCGCCGCAGTCCGGCGCTGATCGCCACCGCCATCGCACTCCCGGTAGCCCTGATCGTCGGAGTAGTGATCGCGGCCGTCGTCGCGGGAAACAACCCTGAACTCTCGCCGGTTGCATTGGGACCCGTACCGGCACCGGCAGCGGAGTCGCCGGCCTGCGTTTCCCTTCTCGGCGCGCTCCCCGACAAGATCGACGACTTCACGAAAGCCGAATTGGTGGAACCTGCTCCGGCCGGTGCGGCAGCGTGGCAGCGCAGCGAAGGAGAGCCGATCGTCTTGCGCTGCGGACTCGACCGTCCGTCCGAGTTCGACCAGGCTGCAGCACTACAGGTCGTGAACGGTGTCCAGTGGTTCCAGGTCTCGGGAACCGACATCGGTTTGGCGGCGAGCACTTGGTTTGCCGTAGACCGCGGTGAATACATCGGTATCACGATCCCCGACGGGACCGGTCCGACGCCGATTCAGGAAATCTCCGACACCATCACGGCGACCCTCGAACAGAAGCCTCTCGACCCGGCGCCGGTCGCGGTTCCCTGATCAGCGAAGGCCGGTGCCGCGAGCGATGGCGGTGTCGACCAGAGTCGAAATCAAAGTGCGGTAATCGATTCCGGTGGCGTTCCACATCTTCGGGTACATCGAGATGGAAGTGAACCCGGGCATCGTGTTGATCTCGTTGATCACCGGGCCGTCAGCCGTGACGAAGAAATCGACCCGCGAGAGTCCCTGGCAATCGAGTGCCTTGAACGCGCGGACAGCAAGCTCTCGAATCTGGTCGCTCACCGACTCGTCGAGTTTCGCGGGGATGTCGAATTCACAGACGTCGTCGAGGTACTTGGTGTCGAAGTCGTAGAATGCGTCCGAATCGGCGTCGGAATCCGGCATCCGGATCTCGGCGACCACACTCGCCTTGACGTCGCCGTTCGGGAATTCGAGGACGCCGCATTCCACCTCGCGGCCGATGATCGCGCCTTCGACGATCACCTTGGGATCATGCAGGCGTGCATGAGCGATCGCCCCGTCCAGACCGTCCCAATTGCTCACCCGAGTGATGCCGATGGACGAGCCTCCACGAGCGGGCTTGACGAAAACCGGAAGGCCCAATTCCGCCTTCTGCTCTTCGGTCAGCGTTGCGGTTCCCGGTCGAAGCACGACCTGCACTCCGACGGGAAGTCCTTCAGCAGCAAGAAGCTTCTTCGTGAACTCTTTGTCCATGCCGGCGGCGCTGGCCAGAACTCCGGGTCCGACGTACGGAACCCCGGCAAGTTCGAGCAGACCCTGGATCGTGCCGTCTTCGCCGTAAGCCCCATGAAGAACGGGGAACACGACGTCGACCGACGCGAGCACAGCACCGGCGTCGGAGCCGTCGAAGGAGATGACCTCGCCCTCGCGGGTGGGGTCCGCGCTGAGGACCACCGACGTTCCGTCTTTGTCGACCGACGGCAGCGCGCGCCCGCTGATCGCGAGGGAACTGGGGTCGCTCGAACCGAGCACCCAGGAACCGTCGACAGTGATGCCGATCGGTACGACGTCGTACCGATCGGGGTCGAGGTTGCTCAGGACGCTTCCGGCGGAAACACAGGACACTGAATGCTCATTGCTCCGGCCACCGAAGATCACGGCCACGCGGGTACGACTGCTGTTCACGCGTCAAACCGTACCGCCGAATCGACTGCGGCACGCGATCGGGCCGGACCGATTTCGTCGACCCGGCCCGTTTACGCGTCGAGTGCGCGCTCGATGTCGGCCAGGAGATCGGCGGTGTCCTCGATGCCACAAGCGATTCGGACAAACCCCGCACTGACCGGATCGCCCCAGCGCGCACGGCGATCCGCCGTCGTGTGGATCCCGCCGAAGCTGGTAGCAGCCGTGACGAGAGCGCTCGCTTCGACGAACGAGTGGAATGCCTGAGCCGAATCCAACTCGACGCTCACCAATCCACCGAATCGATTCATCTGACCGGATGCCGTTGCATAGGACGGGTCACCGCGAAGGCCGGGGTAACGAACGGACCGGACTGCTTTGTGATCCACCAACATCTCGGCAAGCGCCAGCGCGTTGTCGCACTGACGCCCGAATCGCAGGCCTGCCGTGCCGAGACTCCGGTGCGCAAGCCACGTCTCGAAGGGGCCGAGCACCGTTCCCGAGAGAAGTCGCTCACGCTCGATTTGCCGACTCACCGCCGTATCGGAGGTGGCGACGTAACCCATCAGGAGGTCACTGTGCCCGCTGAGAGCCTTGGTACCGCTGGCCACCACGACGTCGGCACCCAATTCGAGCGGGCGCTGACCCAGCGGTGTCGCGGTCGTGTTGTCGACGATCAGCAGCGCACCCGAACGGTGGCACACGTCGGCGAGCACGCGAAGGTCGACCACGTCCAGCACCGGGTTGGACGGCGTCTCGGCGACGACGACCACGCGGCCCGGTGACGCGTCGAGCAGATCTACGAAGCTCGCGTCGCCCATCTGCAGAGTCGAAACCTCGCGAACGGTGATTCCCAACGGCGCGAGGCGCTCGTTCGCGTACAACCGCACTTGGTAATACCCGTCCGAGGGCACGACGACGGTATCCCCCGCGACGAGGACGCTGCGCAAGGTAGCGGTGATCGCGGACATCCCCGATCCCATGACGAGGGCGTGGTCCGCTCTCTCGAGCGCCGCGAGCGCGGATTCGAGTCCGCGCCAACCCGGGTTCGATGCACGTGCATAGGTATCGGACTCGGAACCTTCGTCCGCCGAAAGTTGGTACGGCGCAGCGAATATCGGGCCCAGTTGCATGGGCTGACCCGCGGCGTGTTCGCGCGCGACGGCGCTCACGCTGCGCGTCGAATCCCCGTAATCCTCGAAGCGACCCACACCGATTTCACTCATTCCGGCTTCGTCCGGCGTCCGAGCAACTGACCGATCGCATCGCTGACGGCCATGCCTTCGTGGCACACCCGGTGGACCGCGTCGGTCAACGGCATCTCCACGTCGTATCCGGCAGCGAGTGCGCGTACCGACGTGCACGACTTCACGCCCTCGGCGACCTGACCGTTGGTTGCCTTCTGTGCCGACTCCATCGACCCGCCTCGTCCGAGCCGCTCTCCGAACGTCCGGTTTCGCGACAACTCGGACGTGCAGGTCGCTACCAGGTCACCGACGCCCGCCAAGCCTGCAAGAGTCGACGCCTTGGCGCCGAGCGCAACGCCGAGACGAATCGTCTCGGCGAGCCCACGGGTGATGATGCTGGCGACCGTGTTGTCGCCGAATCCACTGCCGGCGGCCATGCCGCAGGCCAGCGCGATCACGTTCTTACACGCACCACCGATCTCGCAACCGATGACGTCGGAGTTGGTGTACGGCCTGAAATAGCCGGTAGCACAAGCATCCTGGAGAGCGAGGGCACGCGAGGAATCCGAACAGGCGATCACCGTCGCCGCGGGCTGCCCGCCGGCGATCTCGTGTGCAAGGTTCGGGCCCGAGAGCACCGCGACGCGCCCCGGTTCCACGCCGGTCACCGACACGATGACCTGGCTCATGCGCATGAGCGTCCCGGTCTCGATTCCCTTGGCCAGACTCAGCAGAGTCGCATCGGGTCCGATCGAGCCTTTCCACTGCTCCAGGTTTGCTCGTAGCGACTGCGAGGGAACCGCCAGCACGATGAAGTCAGCACCTGCCATCGCCTCCTCGTGGTGGTGGGTCGCGCGAATCGACGAAGGCAAAGCAATGCCCGGCAGATAGTCGCTGTTCTCGTGCGTGGTGTCGATGCGCTTCGCGACCTCTTCACGCCTGGCCCACATCGTCACGTCGGTTCCGGCCTCGGCCATCACCTTCGCCAACGCCGTTCCCCACGAACCTGCGCCCAATACAGCTGCCTTACTCACACGCTCACCCCGTCTACCCGGCGAAGCGGGTCGCCGCCAGAAAAATCGTCTGCACAGAGTATCGCCTGTGGTGCACTGCGGTGGGCAGCCGCGGACACCGAGCGTGATGACTGGCAAGATCGAGGGATGGACAGCGCGGAACCCCCGTACCCACACGCCGTGGAGACACCGCATGCGCGCACGGAGATCGAACGCCCCATGCATGCGATAGTGGCCGTCAAGTCCTTGAGATCGGCCAAGTCCCGCCTCGCGGGCGAACTCGACTCGGACGCGCGTGCAGACCTCGTGTTGGCCATGCTTCACGACACCCTCGCCACAGTTGCAGCCGTCTCGGCCATCGACAGCGTCACAGTGGTCACCCCAGACCCCACCGTTGCCGCCCTTGCATATTCCGTCGGCGTGACGGTCTACGCCGATCCAGCTCCCGACGGCGCCCGAACCAACGGCGCAACACCGCGCACGGAGGAAACCCTCAACGCGGCGTTGAGTGCAGCGGCCGCCGATATCCGAGCCAAGCGCGGAGTGGTCGACCTCGTTGTGCTGCAAGCCGACTTGCCCGCCATGCAACCGAGCGAACTGACGGAGGCCGTGGCCGCGGCCCGCAGCGGCGGACGTTCAGTCGTCGTCGATCACCACGGCACTGGCACTTCCGCATTGTTTGCGTGCGGCGAAAGCGCGCTGGACCCTCGGTTCGGGCCGGAATCCGCACTTGGACATGCCAATTCAGGTGCTCGTCCACTCAACGGCCAATGGCCGGGACTGCGCACCGACGTCGACACCCATGCCGATCTCGGCACTGTGCGAGCACTGGGAGTAGGCCCCGCGACATCGGCTTCGTTGACCAGACTCAAGGCCACGCCGTCGAACAGTCGATGAATTTTCTTTCATCGATTGTCGGACCGCGCGATTGTGGGGGATGATCGACGAGTGAGCAATGGCGAAGCACTCGAAAACCGTATTTCCGAAGACCAGTCGGACGGAGACCACAGCTCCGGCCGCCACGAGAACGGCGCGGCCACCTCGCCGCGATCTCAGGCCGTCGCGGTCGCCACCAACATCCCGGGCGCTCCCCCTGCAGCTACCAAGGCAGAGCTACCCGAATTGCTCGTCGGACTTCCCGAGGATCGTTACCTCAACCGCGAACTCAGCTGGCTCGATTTCAATGCCCGTGTTCTCGCATTGGCCGCCGACGAGTCACTGCCGTTGCTCGAACGCGCAAAGTTCCTCGCCATCTTCGCTTCCAATCTCGACGAATTTTTCATGGTCCGGGTCGCCGGACTCAAGCGCCGCGACGAGACGGGACTGTCGGTCAGGTCCGCCGACGGCCTCTCCCCACGCGAACAATTGGCGCTCATCGCGCGTCGCACCCAGGAACTCGCCGACAAGCACGCGCACGTGTTTCTCGACTCGGTCCGCCCTGCCCTGGCGGCAGAAGGCATTTCAATCGTTCGATGGGCCGACCTCAGCGCCGACGATCACGGCCGACTCTCTGCGCATTTCCACGAGCAGGTCTTCCCGGTACTGACGCCGTTGGCAGTCGATCACGCTCACCCGTTCCCCTACATCAGCGGACTGAGCCTCAACCTCGCCGTGACGGTGAAGGACTCCGTCACCCGCGGCGAACACTTCGCTCGCGTCAAGGTTCCCGACAACGTCGGCCGGTTCGTGCGAGTCAAGAGCACGACATCTTCGTCCACCATCGATTCTTTCCTCCCGATGGAAGAACTGATTTCGGCTCATCTGGACGTGCTGTTCCCCGGAATGGAAATCGTCGAACATCACGCTTTCCGAATCACACGCAACGCCGATTTCGAGGTCGAAGAAGATCGGGACGAGGATCTGCTGCAGGCACTCGAACGTGAATTGGCGCGTCGTCGTTTCGGTTCACCCGTTCGCCTCGAAGTTGCCGACGACATGACCGAGCACATGCTCGAACTGCTTCTGCGTGAACTCGACGTCGATCCGGCCGACGTGATCGAGGTTTCCGGTCTCCTCGACTTGTCCTGCCTCTGGCAGGTTTACGCCGTCGACCGCCCCGCTCTCAAAGACGCTCCGTTCGTCCCGGCGACGCATCCGGCGTTCGGTGAACGCGAGACTCCGAAGAGCGTGTTCTCGACCCTGCGCGAAGGCGACGTGCTCGTCCACCACCCATATGACTCGTTTTCCACAAGCGTTCAACGCTTCATCGAACAGGCCGCCGCCGACCCGCAGGTGCTCGCGATCAAGCAGACCCTGTACCGCACTTCCGGCGACTCCCCCATCGTCAATGCACTGATCGACGCCGCCGAAGCGGGCAAGCAGGTTGTCGCGCTGGTGGAGATCAAGGCCCGCTTCGACGAGCAGGCCAACATCAAGTGGGCTCGCAAACTCGAGCAGGCCGGCGTTCACGTCGTCTACGGTCTCGTCGGTCTCAAGACTCACTGCAAGACGTGCCTCGTCGTCAGGCGAGAGGGCTCGACCATTCGTCGTTACTGCCACATCGGCACGGGCAACTACAATCCGAAGACCGCGCGCATGTACGAGGACGTCGGATTGCTCACCGCAGCACCGGAGATCGGTGCAGACCTCACCGACCTCTTCAACTCGCTGACCGGATACTCCCGAAAGACGAGCTACCGCAACCTTCTCGTAGCGCCGTACGGGGTTCGCCGCGGGATCATCGAGCGGATCGACAACGAGATCGCTCACAAGCTCGCAGGCCGCGATGCCGGTATCCGCTTGAAGGCCAACGCATTGGTCGACGAGCAGGTCATCGACGCGTTGTACCGCGCATCCAAGGCCGGTATCCCCGTCGAGATCGTGGTCCGCGGAATCTGCGCGCTCAAGCCGGGCGTTCCCGGCCTCAGCGAAAACATCGAAGTACGTTCCATTCTCGGACGCTTCCTCGAACACTCGCGAATGTTCCATTTCCGCTCGGCCGACGAATTCTGGATCGGCAGCGCAGACATGATGCACCGCAACCTCGATCGCCGCGTCGAGGTCATGGTGCAGGTCAAGGACCCGAAACTGTCGAAGCAACTCGGTGACATCTTCGACTCCGCGCTCGATCCCCGAACTCGCTGCTGGGTACTGCATCCGGACGGGAGTTGGGTCGCTGCCCCCGAACGCGGTGAGGACGTACGTGAGCATCAACAGTCGTTGATGCGCAGCCGCACCGCCAGCGGGTCTTGACGGGCTCGGATCACACAATGAACGACAAGCCGGTCAAAGCCAACATCTTTGCCGCAGGCGCGGTTCTGTGGCGGAAGGCTCCTCAGGATCCTTCCGCCATCGAGATCGCCGTCGTACATCGACCGAAGTACGACGACTGGTCATTCCCCAAAGGAAAGCTCGATCCCGGCGAGACCTTCTTGACCGCAGCAGTTCGGGAGGTCCGCGAAGAGACCTCGATCACCGGACGTTTCGGAAGGCACCTCGGTGGCGTGACGTACCCGATCCCGGGACATCGCAAACTCAAACGGGTCGAATACTGGTCGGCCGAAGCAGTGGACGGAGATTTCGGGCCGAATAGCGAAGTGGATGTTCTCTATTGGCTTCCGGTCACCGAGGTCGCCGATCATCTTTCCTACCCGATGGATCGAATGATTCTTCGCCGCTTCGTTTCCCTTCCGCCTGACACGAAAACGGTATTACTCGTCCGCCACGCAAAAGCTGGGAGCCGTAAGCGATACAAGGGCGACGACAATGTGCGTCCACTCGACGCCAAGGGCAAAGAGCAATCCGCCGCCTTGGTCGAACAGCTGAAAATCTTCGGAGCCGATTCGGTTTTCGCGGCTGACCGTACGCGCTGCATCGACACTGTGATGCCATTGGCGGAGGCATTGGGTGAAGAGATTTCGACGGAACCTCTTCTGACCGAAGAAGGTTACGAGGCCGATCCCGACGCCGCCAGGGCGCGTGCGCTGCAGATCGCCGCGCTGGAGGGCACTCCCGTAATCTGCAGCCAAGGAGGCGTCATCCCCGATTTGATGCGCTGGTGGGCTGATACGGCCGGTATAACACTGCCCTCGGCGCGCAACCGTAAGGCGAGCACTTGGGTGCTCTCGTTCCTCGACGGCCGTCTCGTCGCCGCGGATCACCTCGACAGCCCGCTCCCCAAAGTCGCCAACTCCTGAGGGATTTGGACCAACCGACACTCAGCTCGATTCGGTAGTTTTGCAAAGCACTGAAACACAGGAGAATTCACACTTCTCCCAGACAGCAAAAAGAGGTGGCGCCGCCGATCGGATGCGCGGCGGGACCGCGGTGTGGTAAGGCCGAGGGGTTTTAAACCCAACGCCACGACGTTGGGGGGGGGGGCGGGGGCGGCGTGGGCCGGGGCGGGGT